>JANMJQ010000073.1:0-61519 GCA_031371445.1 Akkermansiaceae bacterium | reverse complement strand
GCTGCCATTCCCGGTCCTCGATGGTGGCCATATCGTTCTAGCGATCCTGGAAAAAATCACCGGCCGCCCCGTCAAAGCCAAGCCGCTTGAAATCCTCCAAACCGTCTGCGCGCTGGCCCTGATTTCCCTGATGCTCTTCGTTACCAGCAAGGACATCGGCGACAAGATCAGGCCCGGTAAAAAGCCATCTGCCGCGGAGGAAGTGGTGTTTCCGGGCAACTGACAAGGAGCCGCTCGTTCTGTTAGAGGTTTGTGGAGCAACGTCGTGGCTACAATTCACCCGGCTCACTAGGAATCAGTTTCATGAGATTCCGCTGAAGGCCTGTCTTTAATGTCTGATTCCCGTGAATGGGAATCACCAATCGTTCCTGCCGATCTTCTTTCACGAAAATATGATGGCTTCCGTGAATCCGGGCCAGCTTCTAGCCCTTTGAGATCGCTATCTTTGCCAGTTGTCTGCCAGTGACCGTCTTCATTTCGGGTCAAATGGAGTCCGAGAGCGACATGTCAAACCTTTCTCGATACCATCAGACCGCAACCTCTAGAACTCGCGTCGATGGCGGTTGCCCATCAGGTTCCGCCGCCAGCAGCCACCCCTCAACGGCTTCCCGTAGATTGGTTTCCACTTCTTCGACAGTTTCGCCCTGTGTCACGCAGCCGGGCAAAGCGGGAACCTCCGCCCAGAAGCCACCTTCTTCAGCCTCATGGAGAATGGCCTTTAGTTTCATGGCGACAAGGTAGCCGTATGCATGATCGTTGGCAACGCCAAGGTGAACCTATGAAAGGACGGAGAGGCAAGGCGGTTGCAAATTGCGGGATTGTCAGGTGGGAAGTCTGTCCCGCCATGTCGCTACCGCGCCATTGCCGCCACGGCTTACCAGTTCATGTTCGTGCCGCGGGTGTCGACGTGCGTGAAATTGTCGTAGCCGCCGACACCGCCCTTGAACAAGCCGCGGTCGCGGAGGTTGCGGGCGGCTGCGGTCACGAAGTGGGCGGCGACGGGGAATTTGATATCCACGGCGACGTTGGCCTGGTGCCATGAGCCGGCTTTCGCGCCTTCGCAATGGGCGTTATAAATGGGGCAACGATAGGCCGAAACGACCTCGACCTGTTTCACGTTCATGGCCGTCGCGATGTAATCCGCCACGCGCAGGGTGTAGCCCATGCGGGTCCACCATTGCTTGGGAGGCAGCACGTTCCACACGGGGCCCTTTTGCTTGGCATGTGCGGCGATGACCTGTGCGGGAGTGATGTTTTTCAGCCGCAGGGTCGAGAGATAACGAAGGTAATCAGGCAGGGCGGAACCTTGGTTGTGTGCCCAATCGGCGGGGAGGTCGCCGAGCCCGGCCGGAGCCTCTTGGCGGGCTGGACCCACAGCGGACTTGGTCAGGACCCGGATTGCGGGAGCTTGGTTGCCCGCCGCACGCACGGCGGTTGATGTGGCCAGCAAGCCAAGGCCGGCCATGCCGAGACCGCCAAGAATCGAGCGGCGGTCGTGAAGATTGAGAGTGTGGTTTTCCGGGGTGGGAGTGAGCGGAAATTTCATGGTACTCGTGTGGGATGGACGCGCTGCGAAAAGCGGATAGCGTGCCGAAACACCCGGTTTCGAAGCGGCGGGGGGATTTGAAACGACTCGTGAGCAGAGCAAACTCTCAGGCTATCGCAAGGAAAAAAGACACCGTCGGGACTACTCAATTGAGGTATCTCCCTGCTTCCGGGCCTTCCGCGACTCGAAAAAAGCGAGGGCCAGGGACCCGAGCGCCAGCCCGATCAGCCCCCAGTCGCCGATCACCGCATAGAGGGAAAACGACGGCTGCAGCGGCACTTTTACGTCCACCAGCAAGGATCCGCGGGTGAAATGGCTGCCTTTCGCATCGGTCAGAATCTGGGGTTTGCCCGTTGCAGGATGGATGGTCGACCCCGTGGAATCGAGCGCCGCGCTGACCCCGGTATTCGCGCAGCGCAGCATCGGCCGCCGCAATTCGATGGCGCGAAACCGCGCGTTGGCAAAGTGCTGGGCCGCGGCGGGCGAGCTTTTGAACCAGCCGTCATTGGTCACATTGACGATCACCTGCGGCTCAGCCCGGGCGAATTTTCGGGTCAGCCGTGCCACCGAATCCTCAAAACAGATGGTCGGGATCGCGCTCACGAGGGCCTTCCCCACGTGGATCGGTAGCGGCTCAAGGGACTCTCCGGGCGTAAACGAGCCGCCATATTCCATGCCCGATTGCTGCTCGTAGATTTTCTTCAAAAACGGGAACGAGTCCACGAACGGGATCGTTTCGCCGAAAATCACCAGATGCCGCTTCCGGTAGGTCGTGAGCGATTCGTCGGGCGTGCTGACGGCGATCGAATTATAGGCGCGCCCGTGGATCTTGGGCTCGAGGCCGTGTTCGGTTTTTTCGGGTTCGAGTTCGGCGGCGCCGAAGATCAAAGTGAAGGGCCCGGCCCGGTTGACTTGCTCGAGCGTGTCGAGGTTCGTCTGCGAGGTGGCCCATTCGCCATCGTCGGTTCTCAAAATGCGGCCCGTCAGCGCGGTTTCCGGCCAGATCACCCAGTCCGGCCAATCCTTCGTCAGCCTACCATCGGTGCCCTTTAACTTCTCCAGCGCAGCCAGAGTTTCATCCTCATAAGCTTGGTGGACCTCGAGGTCCGTCCACAATTGTTGGGACCCTTCCTGAGGCACACCCACCTGCACCAGCAAGGCTTTCAGCGGCAATGAGGGTTGGTCGGCTTCGTGGGAAATACGCCATTTTCCATAGAAAAAGAGAATGGCTACCACCAAAGCCACGACGCGGCCCTCGGTTCGCGGCCATGACCTCGTCCTGACAATCGCGCAGCCGATCTCTAACAGAACTGCCTGCACGAAGACCAGCATCAGCGACAAGCCGCCGACACCGAGCAAGTCCGCCGCCTGGGAAATGAGATGCACCTCATGAAACGCGACCCCCAGTGGATTCCACGAAAAACCGGTGAACATCCACCCGCGCAGCCATTCCAGGCCCGACCACAGCGCCGCTTGGACGAAGGCCGTTTGCAGGCATTTCCCCGGTCGCATCTTCCCCCATGTCGCCGCGAAAGCGCCGAACAGTCCCCAGTAAATCGCAAGGTAAAGCGGCAGGACGATCGCGCCCAGCCATGAAACCGTTGTCAGCCAGTTGAATTGAATGAGGCAACTCACCGCCCCCGCGATAAAGCCGAGGCCGAAGCCTTTCAGCCAAACGCGTTTGCCAGCCAGGCCCCGCAACGCCCACAACAAAGGTAGCATCGCCACCCAGGCCAACGGCGAAATCGAATACGGCGGAAACAACGCAGCCACCAGCAAGCCACTCACCGCTGCCGCTCCGATCCGTAACCATCCGCTCATCCGCGGCAGCATCATTGCCTCATCGCCCCGTGGCAATCCCAGCCTGAGGAGGGTGGAACTTCGGTCCACCCTTACGTGGCTGGAGCATACCTGCTCCAGACCGTGAAAGCAGCATCTTGCTGCGATTTCCAAATCGTTTTCTGACGCTCGATCCAATGCCTTATGACCTTCTCTTCCTCATGCTGGATGCCCGGGCGGATATAGGCGGACGAAGGAGCGCAAGCGTTGAGTAAAATCGAAACGCAAGACATGGCAAGGCCCAGCGGGGCAGGGGGTCTGTTGGCTTTCATCGTTCGACGGGCACTCAGAAAAAAGGTGTCACCTTCAACTTCAGTAATTCTACCAGCGCCGGGTCCATGTAATCGTAGTCGTCCGGGATGCCCAAAACGATCACCCGCTGGCCGTTCAAATGGCGTTTGAATTTCCGGTTCAATTTACTTCGGTGTTCCTTCTCCATCACGAAGATCATGTCCGCCCATACGACCTGTTCGGGGACAAGTGGGACAACAGCATCGTTATTCAATCCCGCCGAATCGACATCAATGCCTGGTGTCCCGGCAAAAACCGCCTCCGCCGTCGGACTGCGGAGTTTGTTTTGAGAGCAGATGAAGAGGATGTTTCTCAATTTCAACGCACAGTGAACTTCCGATCCTTCAAGCGTGGAAAATTGAAATCTAACGGGTCGTGTGAAGCGCTTTACGAACCGCCTCGGGACTGGCGGCAGCGACCTTCAGCAAGGCCCGCGCCGCACCACTCGGCCGGCTCGTTCGTTGCTCCCACTTGTGCAAGGTGCGGACGCTTACTCCCAGCAATTCGGCGAAACCCGATTGGCTGATGCCCATGGCGTTTCGAATCACAGCAGGATCCGGATCGCGCGGATTTTTACCGGCGCTTGGCAGCACCTTTCCGGAGTCCATCAAATAGGTCACTACATCTTCGGCGATGTCCCGCAACTGGCGGATCACCTTCTCGGGAGTTGAGCCGTGGCAGCAATTGTCGATCAAGCCATCGACGGACCCCACAAAGGCTTCATCCTCATCGCTCCAGCGCACATGAAGCGGATATTTGCGCGCCACGCGGGCTGCTTCCGTGGGATTGGTTTTCATGATTTCGATTCTTTGATTTTTTCGGCAACCTGCCGCTCGAGGTAAGGTTTCGCATCATCTCCATCACGGCCCGGTATGATGGCCGGGACTTGGATCGCGGGATGGGAAAATTTCCGGTGGCTGCCTTTTCCGCCCGGAACAAGAACAAACCCTGCCTTTCGAAGGTCTTTGAGCAGATCCCGGATCTTTCGTGGCACTTGAGAAGTAGATACCCTTTTTGGGCATAAAGGCAAAGGAATATATTTCACCGCGCCGCCGTGAACTTCCGATCCTTCAGCCAGTCATTGAAGCGATCGATCCAACCGTCCACCGGCCCATTCTTTCCAGCGCGATGCCCGAAGCCATGGCCGCCGTCGGCATAGAGGTGGAGCTCGACGGGGACGGAGACTTTTTTGAAATCGAGGTAAACATGCGCGAGGCCTTCGGAAATGTCGGGTCGATCGTTGGACGATGCGGCGAGGAAAGCCGGCGGGGTATCCTTTGCGGGCACGATGCGGAACGAGCGGCCGGGATAGATCAAGGCCTCGAAGTCAGGGCGATCGCTGAGCTTTCCCAAGGGGTCCTTGGCCAGCGGATTTTCCACATCGAATTTCTGGCTCGCCATGGAACACACCTCGCCGCCCGCTGAAAAACCCATGACGCCGACCGCGGCCGGGTTGATGTGCCATTCAGCCGCGCGGCTTCTAACAAGCCGGACCGCGCGATGCATGTCGGCGACGGCATGGTCATCGACCGTGTAGGTCGAGCCCTCTTCACTCGCGAGACGGTATTTCAAAACGAAGGCCGCAATGCCATGCTCTGCGAGCCACTCCGCGACATTCGAACCTTCATGAGTCACACAAAGAATCTTATGCCCGCCGCCGGGAGCGACGATGACGGCAGCGCCGTTGGCTTTGTCCTGTGGTGGCAGATAAACCGTGATGGATGGCTTGTGGACATTGGAAACCGTCTGCTCGCCGTTCTTGTCGGTGACGACTTTTTCCGGACTGTCCTTGCCTTCCGATCCGGGCGCGCCGTTGGGCCAGAGTAAAATGTTTTCCGGATCCGCGGCTGTTAGAGAAGCGGCGAGGGCGATAAGAAGGATGATGGGTTTCATAAACGTAGAGGCGATCACCGGTCGCCCAGTCGGGTTCAAGGATTCGGGGCGACCGGTGATCGCCCCTACAGATCCGCGAGCCGTCCCGTACTGTCGCCGAAGCGTTCGACATGCGGGACGTTCATGTTGTCGAGCATGTTGAGATACATGTTGCACATCGGCGTCGGCGAATTCTTGAGATAGCGGCCGGGGTTCAATTTGCCACCGCCATTGCCGGCGAGAACGATCGGCAGGTTGGTGTGGGAGTGACGATTGCCGTCGGCGCAAGCGCAGCCGTAAACGATCATTGAGTTGTGCAGGATGGATTCGCCGTCCGCATCTTTCTTCGCCTCAAGCATGGCCAAAAACTCGGCGAAGCGTTCCGCGTAGAAGCGGTCGATCTGCGTCACCTTGGCAATCATGTCGCTGTTGTCGCGGTGGTGTGAAAGCGAGTGATGCCCTTCCGCGATCTCGATCTCCGGGAACGAGCGGTTGCTGCCGTCGTGCGCGAGAATCATCGAGGCCACGCGGGTCGCATCGGTTTCGAAGGCAAGCGCGAGCATTTGGAACATCACGCGGATGTATTCGTCATAAGAGCCGGGAATGCCGTCGGGCGTCTGGATCGAGGGATCCGGGATGTTGGTGAAACTCTCGGCTGTGACGATGCGGCTCTCGATCTCGCGCAGGCCTGTTAGATATTCATCGAGCTTGTCCTTGTCACGATGCGTTAGCTGTTTCTGCACGGTCTTCGCGTCGTCCATGACGAAGTCGAGGATCGAGCGCTGCTGGGCGCGGCGTTGCTCCAGGTTCGCGCCGCGCTGACCGTGTGCCCCGGCGCCGAACAAGCGTTCGAAGACCATCCGCGGATTCGACTCGGGGGCCATTGGTGAAGTTGGCGAGCGCCATGAGAGGTTGCTTTCGTAGGCGCAAGAATAACCCGAATCGCAACCACCGGATTTGCGGTGCGGATCGCTGGAAAGTTCGAGCGAGGCGAAGCGCGTAAGCGAGCCGATTTCGCGAGCGGCCACCTGGTCCACGGAAATTCCGGCGCGGATGTCACTGCCGGCGGTTTTCTTCACCCGCACACCTGTTAGAAATGTGCCGTTGGCGCGAGCATGATCCCCGGCACCGTCGGGTCCGGCTTCGGCGTTCACCTGATCGAGTCCGGCAAGCACCTGCACGCGATGCTTGAGCGATTCGAGCGGCTTGAGTGTGTTGCCGAATTGGAAATCCTTGCCGCTGCCTGTGGGGTTCCATTGGTTTTGGATCGCGCCGTTCGGGAAATAGAGGAAGGCCATCCGCAAGGGTGCTCCGCTGGCCGTCGTCGCGAGCGGCATGGCTCCCGAATTCAAAGCGGCGGCGATCACCCTGCTTGGCAGAAACGCTTCAAGCGCTGGCAAAGCGATGCAGGCTCCCATCCCACGGAGGAATCCGCGGCGGTTGTTGGTGGCGATGTTCATGGAGTGTTGCGGTGGCGTCTTTGGAAGGGAACGGATTCCACAATACCGGCGATCAGGGTCGAAAACTTTCCCTGGCTGCTCTCCAGGGTATCAACGAGCGAATCGATCGTGGTAATGTCGCACGTTTCCGGTCCCCGTCCAAGGGAGTATGTCAGCAGCTTCTCGGACAAGCAGCGGTAATAGTCGGTCCGGCGTGAGGTGACGAGGATGTGCTTGAGCTCCCTGATGTCCTTGAACTCCTCGCCGGTGATCAATTTCCCGGCCGCGGGCTCGAGCGGACGGCCGAGTTCCTTGTCCCGCCAGGATCCCATCGCGTTGAAATTTTCAAAGGCCAGCCCGAGCGGATCCATGCGGTTGTGGCACGACGAGCATAATGGCTTCTCACGGTGTAATGCGAGCGCCTCGCGCAGCGAACGTTCGTCGCCGTGCTCGTTTTTACCCGAGGCTTCCAACGAAGGAATATTCGGCGGCGGCGGAGGCGGCGGCGTGCCCAGGATGTTTTCCAAAATGAACAGCCCGCGCTTCACCGGCGAAGTGCGCGTCGGGTTGGAGGTCACGGCAAGTACGGTGCCCATCGTAAGAACGCCACCCCGCGGGCTGTCAGACGGCAATTTCACCAAGCGCATCTCGCCGCCCTGCACGCCCTGCACCCCATAGTGATTCGCGAGTTCATCATTGAGATAGGTCGAATCGCTTTCGATCAAATCCAACACGCTGCCATTGTCGCGCAGCAAGTGCCGGAACATCATCTCGGCCTCGCGCCGCATCGCCGAACGCAGTGAGCCGCTGAACTCGACGCGCTTGCCGTTGTTGCCGAACTTCGCTTTGAACTCCGCGAGCTCCTTGCGGTAGGCATCGAGCTTTTCGGTGTCGTGCGCTTTCTCCGCGTCGTCGATGAGGCGGTTGAGTTCCTGCCTCCGCTGGAAACGCGCGCGCAGGTCTTTTTCCTGGCCGACGTCGCGGGCGAGCACGGAACGCGCGTCGATGCTGACGCTTTCCACGTCGCGTGTCTGCAACCATTGGCCGGCGAAATTTTTCACAAACTCGTCCGAGCGCCCATCGTTGATCATGCGCCGGATTTGTTCTGTTAGATTTTTCCGCAGCTCACCGCGTTCGGCGAGTTGGTAAAGCGTCTGGTCAGGCATCGTTGACCAAAGAAAATAAGAAAGCCGCGACGCGAGCGCGTATTCATCGATCAGCGGGTGCTCATCCGCATTGGTCGCCGGCAGCGTGTCCTCCATCCGGAACAGGAAGCGCGGCGAGGCGAGCACGGCTGTGAGAGCGCGGCCGATCCCCTTTTCGAAGCTGCCGCCCTGCGCGTTGGCGGACTCGGTCGCCAGGCCGGCGAGGCGTTCGACCGTCGCGTTGTCCACCGGCCGGCGGAACGCGCGGGTCGTGAAGCGGCGGATGATTTCACGCGTGTAATCCAAACGACCCGCGGCATCGCCCGGCACTTCTTCGCGGGTGAAGAAGGTCGAGTAGTTGTCCGGATGATTGGCAAATTCAGCCTCAAGCGGCCCGACCAAATCCGCGCCGCGGAAATTCAAGTCCACGTTCGGCGGGCCTTCACCGGGATTTTCCGCGGGCTTCTGGTCCTTGCCGACCAAGGGTTTCATCGCGAAACGCAGACGATGCGTGCCAGCCTGCCATTTGAACTCCACCGATGATTTCAAACGCCGCTCGTCCTCCCATTTCAAATGCTCGCTCAAGATCTCCTGGCCATCGACGAACCACGTTGCATCGGCGCGGCCTGGATCGAAAGCGAAGGAGCCATTCACCGACGCATCGAGCACCACGCGGTAGGTGCCCGCCGACTTGATCTGCACCTCGGCGGTGATGTCCGCGGGATCATAAAGCGAGACACGGAGGTTGTCATAGTCACCCTCATGCCCGCCCTGGCCGTTGAACTTGTGCGAAGGCACGTGCCTCTGCGGAACGACTCGGTTTTGAAGGGGCAGCGCCTTGGCGACGATGGTCTCCGCGGCGAACATGTATTTTTCCAACAGCATCGACGACACCGACAACACGTCGCCGATCGTATCAAAACCATAACCCGTGTCATCGGCGGGAAACTCTTCGTCGGTGCGGAAATCAAAACCTGTCAGATCGCGGACCGTGTTGCGATATTCCAATCGGTTCAAGCGCCGCAAGGTCACGCGGCCGGGATCGGGATGCGCCGGATCGAGCTTGAGCGGAGTCGTTTTGATCCAGGCCACCACCTTCGCGAGATCCTCCGGCGGCACCCGGTCCTCCTTCGCGGGTGGCATCATTCCGCTGCGGATGTTTTTCAAGGCATGCGCCCAAAGATCCTGCTGGTCCATCAGCGCGGCGGTCGAGGCAAAGGTATCGAAGCTGACCTTGCCCTTGTGCTCGCCGTCGCCATGGCAGTCGTAGCAACGTTCCTCCAAAATCGGCAGAATCTCCTTTTGAAATGCCGCCGCCCGATCCGGTTCCGCGGCACGCGTCATCGGCAGCGCCGCCGCCAGCATCAGGGCCGCGGGCCATGCGAGATGGCGGATGTTCGAAAGGTCGGGCATGCGAAAAAGTGGCGGAAGCTAGCGTGAAACCGCCAGTCCGCAAGCGCGGTTAGGGAACCGCGGATTGCGTGGGATACGCAATGGAACCCGCCGATCCTGCAAAGGGCGCGCCGATTTTCGGAGCGAGAGCTCTAAGAGCATGTCTGAAAAATGACAGGGCCATGCCCAAGGAGCGGCGGTCTCCTGTCTGCCGCAGGTGAATGCTTGGAGATTGAAAAAGCCGACGTTCACCTCTCATTCGCACGGCGGACGGGAATCGAAGCGAAGCGGAGATGGCCTGACTGACTTCTCCAAATGCTTTAGGCAAACCGCCGCTCCTTGTGGGTTTCGGCTGGCCGGGATCTTTCGTGTCCGGTAAAAGCAGAAGATGACGGGCAGGAGGTCCTACCAGAACCTAGCGGCGCTCGCTATCTTTACGCTGATGGCGCTCTATGTCGGCTCTTATTGCGTCGTCCGATTTAAATACAGTTCCAAGCCGTGGCCTCCAGGTAGAGAGGAAATCATTTTAGGGGTCCGGGATACCGAGGAATATACTTGGCTCTTCAGTGGCCGCAGTCCCG
The DNA here is from genome assembly GCA_031371445.1 of Akkermansiaceae bacterium. Lineage (GTDB taxonomy): Bacteria > Verrucomicrobiota > Verrucomicrobiia > Verrucomicrobiales > Akkermansiaceae > Luteolibacter. The sequence goes on along the minus strand of JANMJQ010000073.1, from coordinate 51,414 downwards.
AGAAGGAGAAGATCGAAAACAGGTTGCGGCGACTCAGACGAATTTACGCGCCCTTGCGATGGGTGGATCACCGATTAACCGGCGTCACAATATAAGCCTCCTTAAAATCTTCCCATTCAACTGTGCCACCGCCGAAATTTATCGCAGGGGCAAACGCGCTTGTGGGAGAAGTTGAGAGTTGATGGTTGAGTGTTGAGAGGTGGAAGATGAAGCGCGCATGAAAATCGAAAGAGTGGTCATCATCGGAGGCGGAGTCGTCGGATTGTGTAGCGCGTATTACTGCCTGAAGCGCGGCTTTGCGGTGACGGTGGTCGAGCGCGAGGCGGAGGGCGGCGACAATTGCTCGATGGGCAACGCGGGCATGATCGTCCCAAGCCATTTCGTGCCCTTGGCCGCGCCGGGTATGTTGGCGAAAGGGCTGCGCTGGATGTTCGATCCCGAGAGCCCGTTTTACGTCCGCGCCCGCTTGTCGTCAGATCTCGCGAGATGGGGCTGGTTGTTCTACCGCTCGTCAACGCCCGCCCACGTCGCGGCCTCGCGCGAGCTGCTGCGCGACCTCAATCTCGAAAGCCGCCGATTGTTCGGTGAGCTCGATGAGGAGGAGCATTTCGGTTTGGTGAAAAGGGGATTGCTGATGCTTTGCAAGACCGCGAAGGGCCTCGACGAGGAGGGGCATGTCGCCGAGCAGGCCCGCGAACTAGGGTTGAATGCGCGGGTTCTCGACGCGGCGGCCACGGCGGCGGCCGATCCGGCGATCACGATGGACGTCGCCGGCTCCGTCTATTTTCCCGAAGACTGCCACCTGAGCCCGGCACGCTTCATGGCATCGATGCGCCAGCGGGTGCTCGCCTTGGGGGCTGTCATCGACACCGGCGTTGTGGCTGATCGCATCGAAACGCAGTCCGGCCGGGTAGTCGCGGTGACGGCCAAGAACGGCCGACGCTTCGATGGCGACAAGTTCGTGGTGGCCGGCGGGTCGTGGAGCGCGCGTTTGTTGAAATCGGTTGGCTGGAATCTCCCGCTGCAAGCCGGCAAGGGTTACTCGCTCACCCTTCCCACGCCCCGCCAACTGCCCAGGTTGTGCTCGATCTTCGCGGAGGCGAAAGTCGCCGTCACACCCATGGATGGCCACCTCCGCTTCGGCGGCACCATGGAAATCGGCGGACTGGACCTTTCCATCAATCCGGCCCGGGTCCGAGGCATCGTGAAATCGGTGCATGCCTATTTTCCCGAATTTTCAGAACACGATTTCGACGGCATCCAACCCTGGTCAGGGCTCCGTCCGGTTTCGCCCGATGGCATCCCGTACGTCGGCGCGATTCCCGGCCTGCCCAACCTCCAGGTCGCCACCGGCCATGCGATGATGGGCCTCAGCCTCGGCCCGGTCACCGGCCGTCTGATAGCGGATCTCGTGGCGGGTGACATGCCATTCAGATCGATCGATGCGATGGCGGTGGGGCGGTTTTGAGTGTGGCTGCGGCGTCTCGCCGCAGGCCGTGATGGTGGCGTCTCGCCGCCATGTTGAAGAGCTGGGACGAGACGTCCCAGCCACGCGCGTTCAAAAGGGTCAGTCCCGAATTTCAAGCATTGGCGGCAGATTGCTCGTGAATCTGAGGTTGGACGCTGGCGTTACGAAGTTGCATTGCCACTGCCGGGGCGAACGGTTGCAGCACGATCACAGGGTTTTGATAACCTTGTCGTAATCGGCATGAGAGCCGATGAAAAACCAAAGAGCGGTATCGCCGTTGCGGAGACAAACCGCGCGCCAATCGAGGCCAATCCGAACTGAGAAAACCGGCTTGATGGTGTGAATCTGTTTGAATTGCAAGCTTGCGTGCCAGGGGTCTCGCATCCACGTCCGGTAGGCCTCGAAAGCCTGCCTTTGAATGTGCGGCGGGAGGTCGGATAGAAGCTTCCGAAACCGTTTAGTGGTTCGGGAAATCACGTTCCAAGTCCAAGGGTTGGGTCTCTCCGGCCTCGAATTCACGAAGCGCCTCGTCTGCAAGCGCAGCGAGCTGATCTTGGGAAGCGGCGAACGCCTCGCTCCAGCGTTGCTCAGATTCGAGTTCGGAGAGCATGAAAGAAGCGACCGCGTCCTGTTCGGCATCCGGAAGCTTGGATACCGCGGCAAAGGCACGTTCAAGGAGCTGCGTCATGGGCGAATGTTAGCATTCGGATCTGCCGGCGGCAAGAGCGGGTGCCGTGATGGTGGCGTCTCGCCGCCATGTTGAAGAGCTGGGACGAGACGTCCCAGCCACGCGCGTCAGCCAGATTACCCGCGCGAATTTTCCGAGTAATGGTTTTGAAATGGGGAATCGTCGTGTTAAGAGCGGCCCGGAGGCAAAATTTCTGACCGAGACCCGACACATTAGGCAAGCCATCCTGTTTACGATTGCCGTGACTTTGATCCGGCTGGTCTGGCTGGCCTTCGGTCCGGTTGGCATGTCCAGCGACGAGACGTATTACTGGGATTGGGGGCGCCATCCCGACTGGGGCTATTTCAGCAAGCCACCGATGATCGCGTGGCTCAATGCGCTGGTTCACGCGGCCGGGAGCGGGCACACGTTCGCCTTCAAGGCAGCGGCGACGATTTTCACCGGCCTGGCGACCTGGATGCTCGCGCTGGTCGCGGATGAGGTCTTTGGCGGCCGGGCCTCATTGCGGGCGGCCATCATTTCCACGGCAACCCTCGGGATGTTGGCCTCGGCTGCGATTTTTAACACCGACGGCCCGCTCATGTTCGCCTGGAACTGCTCAATGTGGCTGTTTTTCCGCTGCTGGAAACGCGGCGGCGGCTGGCAGGAGTATGTCGGACTGGCGCTGGTGCTCGCGTTCGGAACCCTGAGCAAGCAAATGATGCTCGTGTTCCCGCTGACCGCGGTGGCTGCGATGCTGGTTGCGGGCAAAGGCAAAGTCAGCCTGCCGCGTTTCATGGGCGCTTGTCTGGTGCCTGTCGCCGCGTTGATTCCACCGGTGTTGTGGAATGCGAAGCACCAATGGATCACGCTGGTGCACACCGAGCATCACTTCCAATCGGCGGCTTTCGATCTCGGGAAACTCGGGGGACGTGTCGCAGAGTTTGTCATTTCCCAAGCCATCATTTTAACGCCCCTGTTGTGTGTCCTGCTGGTCGTGGTGATGTTCAAAACCTTGCGGGCCTGGCGCGCGGACCGTCCTTCGCTGGCGCTCCTGTTTTTCTCGCTGCCCGGCCTGCTGGTGTGCTGCGCGATGGTGCTGCGCCAGCAAATGAACCCGAACTGGCCCGCGGTTTTCTGGTCCGGCGCGATGGCGCTGGCGGCTGGAATCGAGATCCGCTCGTGGATCAAATGGCCCGGCCTGGCCGTGACCTTTGGAGCCGCGCTGGTGGCCGGCATCATGGTGACCAGTTTGGTGCTGGGGAGAGTTCCGTTGATCAATCCCGAAAAGCGGCTTTGGGGTGGTTGGGATGATGCAGCCAACAAAGTCGCCACCCAAGCGGCAGCGACAGGCCACGGCGGGAAACAACTCTTCATCGTCACCGGCCATCGCTTCGCAACCTCGCAAATGGCCTTTCACCTGCCCGGCCAACCGGCGGTGTATTTTTTCGACAACGATCCGGAAGTCACGAGCGAGTATGATTTTTGGAAACCCACTGCTGAGGAAATGAAGCTGCCCGTCGTGGTGATCTCGTTCGGTGCCAAGGAGCTCCCCGCCACATTGGCCGGATCGCTGCAAAATCTGACCAAAGCCCCGGCCGAGATCGCGGTATCCGGCATGGACAAAAAGCCCACGAAATTTCAAATCTACGGTGCCGACAAACTGAACGCCTGGCCCGCCGACCCATGAAGCGGGTCAACCTCACCAACTTCTCATAAATCGGGAAGCATCGTTTTCGCGGGGTCCGGCCCCATCCATGACCCAACGTTTTCCACGCCTTTTCTGGCAGATCGCCATCCCATTGCTGTTGCTGGCCGGGCTCAGCATCTGGTTCCGCTGCACCGATGCGGATATTTCCCTCATCCGCGGGCTGCGCGCGGCCACTGGAATCACGAACTGGCAGGACGCGGAACTTGGGGTCTGGGGATTCATCAAGGCCTATGGTGTCATTCCGGGCTTCATCGTGACGCTGGCTGCGATCGTTGTCATTTTCGCGGGCCTGATGTCGCCCCGGCTCGCGCATTGGATCAGGCCCGGAGTGTACATCGTGTTGGTCACCGCCGTCGGCTCGGGGCTGATCAGCAATATGATTCTCAAAGACCACTGGGGACGGCCGCGGCCCAAGCACGTGATCGAACTCGGCGGCGATGACGCATTCGTCAAAGTGCTGACACCCGCCTTCGAACTCGGCGGAAAATCTTTCCCATGCGGCCATGCGACCATGGGCTTTTTGTTTTTCGCGGTTGCCCTGGTTCTCCGGAACAGTCGCCCGCGGCTCAGTTGGATCGCCATGGCGCTTGCCCTGATTTTGGGTGGTCTTCTCGGAGCAGCACGCATGCTCCAGGGCGGGCATTTTCCCAGCGACGTGCTCTGGGCGGCGGGCATCATGTGGTTCACTTCCGTGGGACTTCTCCACGCGCTGCGCTTACAGGATTTCAACGAAACGCCTCTCGCTGTCGCTCCCAAAAATCCCCGCCGCACCCGTTTCATCGCCACCGCGCTCGCGGGAGCCCTGGTCCTGCTGGTCGCTGCCGCGCTGGTCAGTGTGCCCCAGAGCCGGCGGCAAAAAATCTCAATCCCTGCGCCAAGTTCCGGCACGCGGCAAACCTTCAACTTCGATTTCAAAGGCACACTGCGGGTCTTGTCCGGTGACGCGTCGCTCCTCCAAGTCGACTTCGATGGCTGCGGCACGCCGAAATCAAAACCGGGATTGAGTATGGGATTGAGTTGGGGCGAGGGGCAGGAGGCCATCAAAGTCGTCGAAAACAGCCGCGGATTTTTCACGGAAAAGAATTTCACCGCGACCCTGACGCTGGCACCGGGGGAATATGAGATCCAGTGTGGCGACGGGGTGAAGCCGATCATTCCGCCTGAACTCGGCACCAGCGGCAAGACGGGGGGGCAGTTCTGGCGGCTGAAAATCCCGGGCACCTCGCAAAATTCCACGGAAGCGCCGAGATCACGCTGAGCATAGGCTGGGGATTATTTCCCGAATCCTCTTCACTTCGACGTTCGATGTTCTCCTACTTCCTCATCCTATTCCGATACGCCAGCGGACTGATTCCGACCGCCTGCTTGAACTGCCTGGAGAACGACGATTGATCCGAATACCCACAGGCCAGCGCGATTTGCGAAATCGCTTCGTCGGTGAATGACAACTGCTCGCACGCGGCATCGATGCGCACTTTCACTAAATACTGCCCCGCCGTGACGTGGAACAGCGAGCGGATACGCTGGTCGAATTGATACACCGACATCCCGGCGAGTTCGGCGAGTTGTGGGAGGCGCAAAGGTTCTTCGAAATGCTTGTGGATATGATCGATCGCCTTCGACATCGCGGCGAAATCTTCCTGGGAATCGTGCGGGCCGTGGAGGTCGCGGGATATGCCGCAGACGCCGGCGATTTTCCCGTCCTTGCCGCGGACGGGCTCCTTGAAGGTGAGGCACCAGCCGCGCTCGCCGCCGGGGTAGAGGTGGAGTTCGAGGTGGTCGCGGATGCCTTGGCCCGATTTCACGATTTGCAAATCCTGCACCGCGAATCCTTCGCCGAGCGGTGGAGGAAAAAGTTGGCGCGCGGTGAGTCCGATCGCCGCATCCTTGCTGGCAAGCCCGCAGCGAGAGGCGAGGGTTTGGTTGACGGCGATGTAGCGGCCCTGGGAATCCTTGAGAAAAAATACGATGTCCGGCACCGCATCGAACAGGGCGTCGAAGGGCGGCAGTTCGGCGAGCGATTCGAAAAACGCCGTACGCAGATCGGGCATTGGGATTTGCTATACCGATTCGAAAGCAGCCGCTAGACCATTCGGCAAGACCCCCATGTTCCAATGTCTGTGATGCAAGGCCCGCTTCGCGTGATCGACTCCCACACCGAGGGCGAGCCGACGCGTGTCGTGATCGATGGCGCGCCGGACTTGGGCGGCGGCACGATGGCGGAAAAGGTGAAAATCTTCCGCGAACAGTACGACTGGCTTCGTTCCGCCGTTTGCAACGAACCCCGCGGCCACGAGGCGATGGTCGGCGCGCTGCTGTGCGAACCCGGCGATCCGGACTGCCTCTGCGGCGTGATTTTTTTCAACAACCTTTCGACGCTGAACATGTGCATCCACGGCACCATCGGCCTCGTCGTGACGCTGGCGCACATGGGCCGGATCGGGACGGGCGCGCACCGGATCGACACGCCGGTCGGCGTCGTTACCGCGCACTTGCGCGAGGACGGCTCGGTGGAAGTCGCCAACGTGCCGTCGTATCGCAAGGCCGCCAGCGTCGCGGTCAATGTGCCCGGCTGGGGCGAAGTCCGCGGTGACATCGCGTGGGGCGGCAATTGGTTTTTTCTCATCGACGGCCAGGGACCCGCGGTGAAATTTGAAAATCTCGAAGCGCTCACGGCCTTCAGCGTCGCAGTGCGCGATCAACTCGCTGCTCAGGGTATCATCGGCGACCAGGGTATGGAGATCGATCACATCGAGGTCTTCGGGCCGCCCAGTAATGCCGGAAATTCCGACAGCCGCAACTTCGTGTTGTGTCCGGGGAAGGCCTATGACCGCTCGCCCTGCGGCACCGGCACCAGCGCCAAGCTCGCGTGCCTGGCGGCCTCAGGTAAACTCGCACCTGGCGCGACGTGGCGGCAGGCGAGCATTCTCGACACCGTTTTCACCGGCCGCTACGAATCGCTTCCCGACGGAAAAATCCTGCCGCGTGTCTCAGGCCGCGCCTGGGTGACCGGCGAAAGCAAATACCTTTTCGACCCGTCCGACCCATTTCAATTCGGCATCCCCAATCCTCTCTAACAAAATCTAACAGAAATTATGAGCATCACCTGGCAGGGCGTCATGCCCGCAACCCTCACGCAGTTCAACGCGGATCTCTCGATCGACCACGGGCTGATGGCCGAACATGGCAAATGGCTTGTTGAAAATGGCTGCACCGCGATCGTGGCGCACGGTTCGCTCGGTGAAGGAGCGACATTGTCCTTCGATGAAAAAATCGCCCTGCAAAAAACCTACGTTGCGGCTTTGCCCAACACGCCGATCATTCCCGGCGTCGCCGCGCTATCGACGAAGGAAGCGGTTGATATCGCCAAAGCGGCCAAGGACAACGGCTGCCGCGGGCTGATGGTCCTGCCGCCTTATGTCTATGCCTCGGATTGGCGCGAGATGAAGACGCACATGAAGGCGGTCATCAACGCGACCGATCTGCCCTGCATCATTTATAACAATCCGGTCGCCTATAAAACCGACTTCGTGCCCGCGCAGATCAAGGAGCTCGCGGATGAATGCCCGAATGTCGAGTCGGTCAAGGAGTCGTCCACCGACGCCCGCCGCGTGGCCGGCATCCGCGAGTTGTGCGGCGATCGTTTGGTGCTCGGTGTCGGCGTCGATGACTGCGCCCTCGAAGGCGCGGCGATGGGCGCGAAATTCTGGATCACGGGTGTTGGCGGCGCATTCCCGCGGCACAACTCGAGGCTGTGGGAACTCGCGACAACCAACCGCGTCGAGGAAGCATTGCCGATTTATCACTGGATGCTGCCAATGCTGCGGATGGATACCGTCGTCAAATTCGTGCAACTCATCAAGCTCCAGCAAACCCTCGCAACCAACGGCAAGCTCGGCAACAACCGGGTCAGAGCGCCACGGTTGGAATTGGTTGGCGCGGAGCTTGAGGAAGCGACCGCCATCATTCAAAAGGCGCTCGCTACAGCGCCGAAAGTCTAGATAGTAGATAGTAGATAGTAGATAGTAGATCGTGGATTGTAGATTTCAGAATCTTTCATCTTTCATCTTCCATCCACGATCCACCATCTTCCACTCATGATCACTCCACTCCTCGGCACTTCCTTCATCGGTTACTCGCGCTCGACCGGCACGAAAGCATTCGTCCATGCCGTGAATCCGGCGACGGGCGAAAAACTGGAACCGCTTTATCTAACAGCAACGGAGGCGGAGGTGGAAAAAGCCATGTCGCTCGCGGCGGCGGCCTTCCCAGTTTATGCAAATCTAACAGGAAAAGTTCGTGCCGAATTTCTCCGCAACATCGCCCGCGAGATCGAGGTCGTCGCGGATGACATCGCCGCCCGCGGCCAGCTTGAAACCGGCCTGCCCGAAGCGCGCCTCCGCGGTGAGACCGCGCGGACAACGGGGCAACTGCGGATGTTCGCCGACTTGATCGAGGACGGCTCGTGGGTCGATGCGCGCATCGAACGCGCCGATCCCGACCGCAAACCGATTCCCAAAGTGGACTTGCGCTCGATGTCATTTCCGCTCGGCCCCGTCGCGGTTTTCTGTGCCTCGAATTTTCCCATGGCCTACTCGGTTGCCGGCGGTGACAGCGCCTCAGCCCTTGCGGCCGGTTGCCCCGTGATCGTCATCGCCCATAATTCGCATGTCGGCGTTGCCGAAATCGTGGCGAGCGCGGTCATCCGCGCGGCCAAGGCAAGTGGCATGCCCGAAGGCGTTTTCTCGGTGCTCTATGGCGGTGGACGCGTAATAGGCCAGGCAGTGGTGAAGCACCCGGTCACACAGGCCGTGGGATTCACCGGCTCGAGGGCGGGTGGCACGGCATTGATGGATATCGCCTCGGACCGCAAGCAGCCGATCCCGGTTTACGCCGAGATGAGCGCGGTGAATCCGGTGGTGATTCTCCCAAGCGCGGTGGCGCGTGGTGAAGAGGCCTTGGCGGAATCCTTCTTCGGATCGCTGACGCTCGGTGTCGGCCAATTTTGCACGAACCCCGGCCTCGTCTTTTTGCCAACGGGCCTCGGCGAGAAATTTCTAACAAAACTCAAGTCGCTCGTTGAAGCCGCCTCACCGGGAACCATGCTCAACGCCACGATTTGCAAGTCTTACGCCGAATCCACCGCCGAGATCGAAAGCATCGATGGTGTTACTATCCTCGCGCGGGGGTCGGCCGCCGGCTTTGGCCAAGGCAGCGCGGTGGTTTTCACGGTGCCCGTGGATCGCTTTGTGAATGACGAGTCGCTGCAAGGCGAAATGTTCGGTCCGGCCACGCTCATCGTCCGCGGCACGCTTGCGGAAATCGAGGCCGCCATCCCGCATCTGGAAGGCCAGCTCACCGCGAGCATCCATGGCAGCGACGCCGAGATCGCCGCGCATCCGGGTTTGGTCGCCGCGTTGCGCGAACGCAGCGGACGCATGATTTACAACGGCTATCCCACAGGCGTCGAAGTGTGTTCAAGCATGGTCCACGGCGGCCCATTTCCAGCGACCTCCGATGGACGTAGTACTTCCGTGGGCTCGATGGCGATCGACCGCTTTTGCCGGGCGGCGGCTTGGCAGAGCTGCCCGGACGCCTTGTTGCCACCCGCCCTGCAGGATGCAAACCCGCTGGGCCTTTGCCGCATGGAAAATGGCAGGAAAACCCGCTCCTAGGAAGCTGGCCTTCCCGCGCTTTCCCGTGTATTTCTCATCGACGGCCGCGGCAATCGCGACTACCTGAGGCACTCAACCCACCGCCGCAAAACCTTGGAAACCACCGCCCGTCAGCCCACCGGAATCTCCGAAGTTTCCGTTTCGGTGGTCGTGCCCGTGTTCAACGAGGAGGAAAACGTCATCCCCCTGGCGCGTGAAATTTTCGCGGCTTTGGAAAGCCATGTGGCAAAGCTGGAAGTGATCTTTGTGGATGACGCGAGCAGCGACCAAACCGTGGCGCGGCTCAATGAACTCGGCGACCCCCGCTTGAAGGTTGTCCGGCACCGCCTCAACTCTGGTCAAAGCGCGGCCGTGGCCAGCGGTATCCACGCGGCGACCTCAGACTGGGTGGGCACTCTCGACGGCGATGGCCAGAACGATCCCGCGGACCTGCCCGCCATGCTTGCCGAAGCGATCGAGAAGCAGGTCGATTGCGTGACGGGCGTCCGCGCAAAACGCCGCGACACCCGCTTGAAACGGATTTCATCGAAGGTTGCGAACGGTGCGCGCAATTTCATCACCGGCGACCAGGTGACGGACAGTGGTTGTGGCATCCGCGTGGTGCGCACCGCTGCCTTGAAAGAGATTCCTATTTTCAACGGCCTGCACCGCTTCTTCCCAACCTTGCTGCGGGCGCAGGGATTCACGGTTGCCGAGCATGTGGTCAATCATCGGGAACGCATGCGGGGAGTTTCGAAGTATGGTTTGCACAACCGTTTGTGGCGCGGACTGCGTGACTGTTTTGGAATCCGTTGGTATCTGAAACGGGCGGTGCCCGCGAAACGGATTTAACTGATGGAGGAAAACGAAAGCAGCACGGAAGGGAATGATGGCGTTGATGAAGTCACGCCAGACATGGCCCGGCCCGCTGGTTTGAAAAAGCTGGCCATCGTGCTGGCTGCCGGCGGCCTCATCCTGTGTGTGCTGCACTTCACCGGCCTCGGTGATTCGCTCAAAGATCTGCGGGCCTTGCACCGCGTGAAAGACAACGCCGCGATCGAACTGAAATTTGTCCTGCTGAGCACGGTCTTGATCGCAGTTGGCGTGCCTCGGTTGATGTTGTTCGCGGCGGCCGGCCTGTTGTTCGGATTTGTGAGGGGCAGCGGCCTTGCCATGCTCAGCAGTCTCGCGGGCTCGTATGCCTGTTTTTCCGCAGTGCGCTGGAGCGGTGGCGAGTGGGCGCGTGCGCGATTTGGGAACCGCCGCTGGTTCGCAAAAATCGCCGGCATCAAACCTTCCATTTGGTCGGTGTGCATGATCCGCCAATTGCCGGTCAGCAACCTCATCCTCAACTCCTGCCTCGCACTCAGCCGTACTGGCAGCCTGACATTTCTTGCCGGTTCATTCATCGGCTTCCTGCCACAAGGTTGTGTGGCCACGCTGATCGGCAGCGGCAGTTCTAACAGCGTCGCATGGAAAGGCGCGGCCCAACTCGCCAGCGCGGCGCTGGTTCTGTTAGGGATCCTGCCATGGCTATGGCGGCGGATCAGGGCGGCCCGGCTTGCGAAAGCGGAAGCGTCACGCTGAAGGTGACGCGTTCACCGCGGATCGACATCTCAAGCGATCCGCCGAGCAGTGTTGCGATTTCCTTCGCCAGCGGCAGCCCGAGGCCCGCACCGGCGCTGTCGGCATTGGCTTGCTCGCCCCGCTGGAACGGACGGAACAAGCGGGCGGCATCCTCGGCGCGCAAGTCGCCATGGGGATTGTTTGTTTCAAAAAGAAAGCGCCCGTCCGCCACTTTGGCGCACAGCGAAATGGTTGAGCCCGGCGGACTATGGCGGAAGGCGTTGTCTAACAGATTTTCCGTAAGGATTCTGAACAGGCCCTCGTCTGTCGAAGTCGTGCCGCTTTCAAAATGAGTTTCAACAGTGATGCCTGAATAGTTTTGTGAATCCCGCTCGATCATCGCCTGCAGCACCGACGCCACATCAACCGGCTCGCAGTTGATTTTCTCGATGCCGCCGCGCAGACGCGCGAGACGCATCAGGCTGCCGATGGTGCCGCGCATCCCGCTGGTGATATCAAGCGCCGTGCCGATGCGTTCGCGCAGATCGTCTTCATGCCGCGGGCGATGCAAGGCTTGCTCAAGCGTGGCGTGGATGCCGGCCACCGGCGTCCGCAGTTCGTGCGCCGCATGCAGGGCGAAGTCGCGCTCGTGGGATCGCGCCGCCTCAACCCGTGCAAGCGTGGTGCCGAATGCCGTTGCGAGCTCCGTGAGTTCGCTCGGTAACTTCTCGGGGATTTCGGTCATCGTGCCCTCTTCGCCCAGCGACCGCTTCAACAAGCGCGACGACAGCTGGTTGATCGGCCGCAGGGTCCACGAGGAAATGACATAGATCGCGATCCATATCCCGATCACCGTCGCCACCGTCGTGTAGATCAACCCTTGGCGGACCGATCGCAGGTGCTTCTCAAGCGATTCGATTTCGCGGGCGCATACCAATATCTGCGGATGGCTTGAAGGATCGGCTTCCGTCACTGGCGGACCTTGTTCACCGGCGGCCAGTTGATCGAGAAAGGGATAATGAAGCAATCCGACGGCACGCGCATGAACGCCATCGTGCAGCACGATGTCCTTCAACACCGGCTGGTTCAAGGGCCCGTGGAATTGCGGTAAATCGTGAGGGCCAAGTTCCGGTGACCGTTCGGAAGTCTTCGTATTGACATCCCAGAATTGAAATACTCCAGTCACTGGCGGCCCGCTTGCCGAATGCATCGCTTCCTTCCATTCATACACAACGTGGCCGAAGTCCAGCTCCGCGGATTTCGATAACAACGATGCGCTCTGCAACAGTTGGGTATCCACATCCTCGATGTGATCGCGCTTGATCCGTCCGAAAATCGATGCGTTTGCAATCAACAACACGATGGCAACGAGCAGGCCGCTGCCAATCATGAGGCGGAAGCGGATTGATGGATGCCTCATGACGGGTTGCCCAATACATAACCATAACCGCGCCGCGTTTGGATCAAATCCGGCAGGCCGCCTTCATTGAGTTTCTTCCGCAGATAACCGATGTAAACGTCGACTGCATTGCTGTTGCCACCGCTTTGGTCTTCATACACGTGATCCCAGATTTCCGACCGCGACACCGGTTGGCCGGAACGGTGGGCGAGATACTCCAGCAAGTTGTATTCGCGCCGCGTGAAATGGATCTCGCGGCCGCCACGGGTCACGCTTTTGTGGATGAAGTCGATTTCGAGGTCGCCGATTTTTACCACTGAAGTTTCTTTCGCATACAAGCGCCGCGACAAGGCGCGGACGCGGGCCACCAATTCGGAAAGATCGAAGGGTTTCACCAGATAGTCATCGGCTCCGGCATTGAGACCTTCGACGCGGTTGGCCACGGAGTCGCGCGAGCTGATGATGAGAACCGGTGTCTTGTCCTGGATCTCACGCAGCTTTTTCAGGATATCGAGGCCGTTGATTTTCGGCAGCATGATATCGAGAATGATGATGTCATAAGGATGGTTCCGCGCAAACCACAATCCCTCGTCGCCGGTCGGGCTGCTGTCGACGATGTAGCCGTTTTCGACCAAGTGCTCCTGCACGCTGTTGCGCAGCGGCGAGTAGTCCTCAATCACAAGACAGCGCATGTTCAGACCGTGAATAGGGAGGCTTAAATGTGAAAGCGATGAGAATCGTGGCGCTTGGCGGGACGATGAAAGCGTAAAACGAAGTAACCGTCACAGCCATTTGAGAAATCACGGAGTTTGATCCCAACGGGACTCAACCAATGCCCTTTTGCAAATCCCGCAAGCTCCAGAGAAATCCGGCGGCCGCGGCGGCATCGCCCCGTAATCGCCTCGCGCCCGACTGCCGTTTCACTCCGAAACGGTTGCGGCTTTGTAAAAACGCCTCATCGACGAAGTCACGCGTGCCGATGACCGCTCCATCGCTGAAATAGCGGATCCGGTGACGCAGCATCCTCGCGAAGGGGATTTCGCCGTCTCGGAACAACTCGCGGGCCAAGGCGCTTTTGGAACGACCATTGCGGAGAATTCTAACAGATTTATCGCCTGATCTCGTGATGGTTGCCGCAGAACGCAGCGCCGAGCCTTCTAACAGAATTCTGCGGTATTGCCGCGCAAGGTCACCCGGCCACCGATCTGCATCCGCGGAACAGCCTTGATGAGCGCCCCATGCACGAACCAGTCCCGCGCGTGCGGCCTTGCCATGGCCTTTCGTTCCGCCACCGATTGCCTCTCCATAACTGCTCCACCGATAGTTCGCGGGATCCTTGGCCATGCCTGCACGGACCGGGTTCAAATCGATATAGGCCGCCATCGTTCGGGCGGCGGTTCCATCCTCGACAATGACACTTTTAAAACGGTCTTCCCACAACCGGCCGCTGCGGGAATGAGTGCGATTGAACCATTGCGTGAAGCGCTGTAGCAGTCCTTTCATGAACTCCCCGAGGTCATGCATCCGATAGGTATATCGGTCATGAATGGTTTTCCGCGCGGCTTCCGCCAGCTCGGGAGTTCCAGCCTTCCCGGCTTCGGCCAATTGAATCGCAACCTCCCCAACGACAATTTCGCTGGAAATCGCCCCAATGCGTCGCAGCAGCTCCTTGTCGGAAAACCCCGCGGCGGGGGAAGGGGGCACTTCCAGGAGCAGGTGGAAATGATTGCACATCACGCAATAAGCCACCACGCGGCAGCCGCTGAACTGCTCATACACTCGCATCAACGCCCGGAACTTTTCCTTCTCAACCGCTCCAAACGCATGCCGCCGATCCACCACGCGACTGATGCAATGGTAAAACACCGGCTTTTGCGCGGAATTCCTCCATGGAGCCAGCCACCGGGCTTTCCTCATGGACGGATGCTATGGGCGTAGTAGAAAAGAGCCAGACTTTTCTCAATAAAAGGACTGTCCCTTTATTGAAAGGCTGGGAAGAGCGGTCGTGATTCACGCGCTTTTCGCTTTTCCCGGGCGCGCGGAGCAGCCAATGTGAGGTGCAATGTCTAAAATCCCCCAATTAGTTCGCGACGATCCATGGCTTGAACCGCAGCGGGGTGCCATTGAGCGCCGGATCATCCGCTTCAACGACGCCCTGGCGGATATCGAGCGCGCGTCCGGAACCCTCGCAGCCTACGCCAACGGCCACAAGGTGATGGGCATCCATTTCCATCCCGCAAAAAACCAATGGACGGTCCGCGAATGGGCTCCGATGGCGAAAGCGGTCTCGCTGGTGGGCGAATTCAACGACTGGAATCGCGCCTCGCATTCTCTGTCGCCGGGAGAAGGAGGGGTGTGGAAACTGGACCTGCCCGCCGATGCCCTTGCCCATGGCCAGCAGGTGAAGCTGCACATTGTCGGCGCCGACGATTCCCACCGCGACCGCATCCCCGCGTGCATCCGGCGGACGGTGCAGGATCCGACCACGCATGACTTCAGCGGGCAAATCTGGAACCCGCCGCAGCCGTATGTCTGGAAGCATAACTTCGATCCCGCCACGATCGGCGCGCCGTTGATTTACGAGTCGCACACCGGCATGGCGGGCGAGGAACCGCGGGTTCATACCTATCTCGAGTTCGCGAATGAAATCCTGCCGCGCATTTCCAAGGCGGGTTATAACACGGTCCAGCTCATGGCCGTGCAGGAGCATCCCTATTACGGTTCCTTCGGCTACCACGTCTCATCGTTTTTCGGGCCCTGCTCACGCTTCGGGACACCGGAGGATTTGAAATATCTCATCGATACCGCACACGGCATGGGCATCGCGGTTCTGTTAGATATTGTTCACTCGCACGCCGTGAAGAACATGGCGGAGGGGTTGAACAATTTCGATGGCTCCGGGCATCAGTATTTCCACTCGGGATCCCTCGGCGATCATCCGGGCTGGGACTCCAAATGCTTCGACTACGGCCGCCCGGAAGTGCGCCAGTTTTTGCTCTCGAACGTCCGCTACTGGCTGGAGGAATTCCGCTTCGACGGCTTCCGATTCGATGGCGTAACGTCGATGCTCTACTACTCGCGTGGCATGCGGGCTTTTGGCAGCTACGACGATTATTTCGGCGGCGATGCCGATGAAGATGCCGTCCTCTATTTGAAATTGGCGTCCACGCTGATCCAGGAACTGAAGCCGGGAGCGATCGCGATCGCCGAGGACATGTCCGGCATGCCCGGCCTCTGCCGACCGATCCCGGATGGCGGGATGGGCTTCACGCATCGGCTCGCGATGGGCATTCCCGACTACTGGATCAAGCTCCTGAAGCACAGCCGCGACGAAGATTGGGAAATCGGCGAACTCTGGAACATGCTGGCCAACCGCCGCTATGGCGAGGCGACGATTGCCTACGCGGAGAGCCACGACCAGGCCCTGGTCGGCGACAAGACGATTGCGTTCTGGCTGATGGACCAGGAAATGTATTGGCACATGGGCATCAACGACCCGCATCCGGTCATCGAGCGCGGCATCGCTTTGCACAAGCTGATCCGGCTCGTCACGCTCGTGCTGGGCGGCGAAGGGTGGCTCAATTTCATGGGCAACGAGTTCGGCCATCCCGAGTGGCTCGATTTTCCCCGCGAGGGCAACGGCTGGTCCTACCACTACTGCCGCCGGCAATGGTCGCTGGTCGATAATCCGGATCTCAAATACCGCTGGCTCGCGGAGTTCGACCGGCAATTGATGGGCTTCGCGAAATCGACAAAGCTTCTTGAAGCGCCACCCGCGCGCGAACTTTACATCGATCACGGCCGCAAGATTCTCGTCGCCGAGCGGGCGAACCTGATTTTTGTGTTCAATTTTTCGGTGGGAAATTCCGAGTTCGGCTACCCGGTTTATGTCCCCGGTCTGGAAACGCGCGGACTCATCCTCGATACCGATCAGTCCGACACCGGCGGCCACGGACGTGTCGATCATTCGTTTGACTACCCGGTTTCCGCGGATGGCATGATGAAAATCTACACGCCCTCACGAAGTGGCCTGGTATTTGCGAAAAAGTCGTGAGCCGGCCCTAGGAAGAGAAATTCTCCCCTTGCATTGGGCATCGAGCTTTGGCAATTTCATAGGTGAAATAATCCCATTGTAGACCCATGAAAGAACTGTTCGACGCGTGGAAGGAAGTGGACCGCAACAAGATCGCCGCGC
Source organism: Akkermansiaceae bacterium (assembly GCA_031371445.1). Classification (GTDB taxonomy): domain Bacteria; phylum Verrucomicrobiota; class Verrucomicrobiia; order Verrucomicrobiales; family Akkermansiaceae; genus Luteolibacter. The sequence goes on along the minus strand of JANMJQ010000073.1, from coordinate 34,754 downwards.
TGTTAAGCGTCGTTCCCGGCTTGGGGCACCTCTACAAACACCACTACGTGGAGGGCTTCGTTATCCTGACTGCGGGCAACGTCCTGATGCTCTTCGTCGCGCTTTGGCTCGGCATCGCCACGCTCGGACTCGCGTTGATCGTGGTGCCCGCATGCTGGTGGGCTGGCATCGGGGCCTCCGCCTATTACGCCACCGACGAACACGGCGCCCATCCATGGCTGCACGTTTGGAACTATCGCCTGGCGAGGGGGAAAATGCCTGCGAAAGAGGTGAAAGAGCTGTAAGGCCACGGAAAGGCGGTCTACGAATGACCCGCTAAGGGAGCGACGATGCTCCTGTCGTTCTTAAAAACCTCGAAACGATGAAGCCACGACAAGAGTCGTGGAGGCTCCTTAGGGTTCGCATAAATGAAAGTTGGTGAATCACCAACCGGCGGATACTTTTGGGCAAGCCCATGATCCCCAGTGCCGCCCACAAGCATCTCTTCTACACGGAGATGGCGAAGCTGCTGGGGGCCGGCCTCGATATCCGCAAGGCGGCGGCGCTGCTGAGGGAGACGCATTTGCCGGCCGGGCAGGCGATGTTGCTCAAGGATTTGGATCGCGGCTTGGAGGCCGGTCAATCGATCGCCGCAGCTTTTGGCAACGATACGCTCGCCATTTCCGAACTTGAGCGTGGCATCATCGGTGCCGGCGAGCGCGGCGGGAGACTGGCGGCGGCCTTCGAACATCTGGCGTCCTACTTCGGGATGCTCGCAGCGATCCGTCGCGAAATGATCCGCACGCTGATCTATCCGCTCGTGGTGCTACATCTTGGAATTTTTGTCGCCACCGTGCCCATGGGCCTGATGCGAGGCAACCAATCGTTGCTCCGCGTCCTCGGCACCTTTGCACTGGCCCTGCTCGCCGCCTATTTCGTCGCGGGAGTGATCTTTCTCATCGCCGACGCCTTGGTGAAAATCGCGCCGCGCCATGCGGGGCTCGACTACTGGCTCAACCGGATTCCTTGGATCGGCAAGGCCCGCCGCAATCTGGCGATGGCGCGCTTCTGCAAAGTTTATCACGCCTGTTTATTGGCCGCGCTGCCGATGAATGAAACCGTTCGCGTCGCTGCCGAAGCATCCCACAGCGGCATGATTCGCGCGGCGGGAGCGCGGCTGCTGGAAACCGTGAATCGAGGAAATCTGTTAGGTCCGCGTTTCATGGAAGAACAAGCCTTTCCGGAATCCTTCGCGAGATCCTACTCCACCGGCGAAGAAGCCGGCACGCTCGATACCGACCTCGCGCGATGGTCCAAGTGGTTTCAGGACGAAGCCGAATCGACCGCCCGCCTCGCCGGCAAGATGGCGCCGAAGGTTTTGTATTTTTTCATCCTGCTCTTCGTCGCGTGGAAAATCGTGGCGTTCTTCAACGGCTACTACACCGGGATCTTCGAACAGTTGGATCAGTGAAATGGGATTTTCCAGACACAAAAACGCCCGGGCTCTCGTGAGAAAGCCCGGGCGGGGATGAGTTGTTAGATGGTGGGGAGCTTACCAGCGTCCGCCGCCGCCACCACCGCTGCCGCCACGGCTTCCGCCGCCGCCGCCGCCTTTGTAGCCGCCGCCACCGCGTTTGTTGCCAGCGCCGCCGCCTATAAAGCCGCCGCCGCCACCACCGCCGCCGAAGCCACCACCACCGCCGCCGCCGCCATATCCACCACCGCCGCCGCCACCTGGACGAGCTTCCTTGGGTTCAGAGGCGTTGACGCGCAGAGCGCGGCCCTGGTAATCGGATTCGTTCACAGCTTCGATGGCTGCGTTCAATTGACTTTGATCACCGAGGGTGACGAACGCGAAGCCCTTGGAGCGGCCCGTGTCACGGTCGGTGATGATCTTGACCCGTTCGACAGGTCCGAAGGCGGAGAAGAGTGCGGAAACGTCTTCTTCAGTAGCAGTGTAGGGCAGATTGCCCACGTAGATGTCCATATTCGTTTTCTAATGACGCCATTAAGTCCACACCTTACTGGACCCGGCGTCACCGATCGAACAAAGAGCGAGCGAACGTGCTTTCGCCGTTCAATCGACCCGTCAGTAGGCTGCGCGTGGACCACTTGGCAAACTTTATTTTTCCGCCACCCGGCGCGCAAAGGCGGCAAACGTGAATAAAGCTGTGAAAAACACCCAAAAACGCCATCCCGCCCTTGTCACCCCAGCCACTTGAGTCTAAAGGATAAAGCAGCATGAAAACCACAATTCTCTCCCTTTTCTCGATTTCCCTTTCGCTGTGCGCCTATGCCGCCGAAACCGCCAAAAACGAATCCAAACCCGCGTCCCCGGAATTTGAACGCATGAAATCGCTTGTCGGCACCTGGACCGGCAAGACCGACATGGGCAAGGGCCCTGAAGACATCACGATACGCTATCGCCTGATCGCCGGAGGCAGCGTGCTTGAGGAGCGGATGTCCGAAGGCACGCCGAATGAAATGGTGTCGATGTATTTCGACAACAAGGATGGCAAGCTGGCGATGACCCACTACTGCATGATGGGCAATCGTCCGGCCATGAAGCTCACGGCATCGGATGCCAAGTCGATCACCCTCGACTTCGATGCAGCCAACACATCGATCGATCCCGCCAAGGAATCCCACATGCACGGCATGACCATCAGTTTCGACAACGCGGATACGATCACCAGCAGTTGCAAGGCGATCATGGACGGCAAGGCGATGCCCGAGCACGGCATGACGTTGACGCGGGTGAAGTGAGGGTGGCGGTGAGGAGGATGGACGCCTACGTCCATCCAGATTGATGGGACGTAGGCGTCCCATCTCCTTAGCGAACGACAGGCCCAAAACCCCGGGCTTCCGCGCAGAACGCCGCCGCTCAAACGTAATGCAGTTCGCGCGCTTTCGCGTCGATGGCCTTGTCGTTGTCGAGCAGCTCCTGGATGGGATCCCAACGGCCGGAGACAAGCGCTTCGCGCGCCGAGTCGGGCATCGTCACGGGAACATCAAGACCACTTGAACTGCGGACTCGCAAGGCTACCACATCGATGGTGATCTCGACCTTCGGATCGGCTTCCACCGCATCGCGGAGTTTCACGATGTCGGCGGCGGAGACCATCACGCAGGGCATGGCGAGGGTGGTGGAGTTGCCGTAGAAAATTTCCGCGAAGGACTCGGCGATGACGCCGTTGAAGCCGTATTTGCGGAGCGACTGCGGGGCATGCTCGCGGGACGAGCCGCAACCGAAGTTCACGCCGGCGATCAGGATCGAGGCGCCGTCGAAGCGCGGGTCGTTGAGGGGGTGCTTCGTCTTGTTGCCATGCTCGTCGAAGCGCACGTCGTAAAACGCGAACTCACCGAGGCCATCGAAGGTCACGCATTTCATGAAGCGCGCCGGGATGATGCGGTCGGTGTCGATGTCAGCGCCGGGAATGAAGACAGCGCGGCCGGTGACGGAAGGAACGGGTTCGAGGGCCATGGAAGAAGTTGAGGGTTGAGAGTTGAGTGTTGAGAGTAAGAGGCAGAAGAAGAGAAGTGCCTCGGATCAACTTTGGGTTTAGGCCACGGCGGCGGTGGGCTCGAGATGGAACAACTCGCGGGCGTCGGAGATGTGGCCGTTGATGGCGGCGGCGGCGACCATGACGGGTGACATCAGCACCGTGCGGCCGGTGGGGGAACCCTGGCGGCCCTTGAAATTTCTGTTAGACGACGAAGCGCAGAGTTGGTCGCCGATGAGTTTGTCGGGATTCATCGCAAGGCACATCGAACAACCCGCGGCGCGCCATTCGAAGCCGGCGTCGGTGAAGATTTTAGGCAGGCCTTCCTGTTCGCATTGGATCGCGACGATCTGCGAGCCCGGCACGACGATCGCTGTCACGCCCGGCGCGACGCGATGGCCGACGATGTATTTCGCGACCTCGCGGAAATCCGAAAGGCGTCCGTTGGTACAGGAGCCGATGAACGCGACATCGATCTTCACGCCCTTGATCGGAGTCCCCGCGCCGAGCTTCATGTAGGCAAGCGCTTCCTCGATCGAGGCCTTCTCCAGCGGCGTCGCAGCCTTGGCGGGATCGGGGATGGATTCGGAAATCGAAATGCCCTGGTCCGGCGAAATGCCCCAGGTGACGGATGGCTCGATGTCGGCGGCGTTGATTCTAACAACATCGTCGAACTTCGCATCCTTGTCGGAAGCGAACGAAAGCCAGCGGGCGGCGGTGACGTCGAAGTCGGTCATGTCCACGTATGGACGGCCATTGAGATAAGCGATCGTCTTCGCATCCGGGTTCACATAACCGCAGCGCGCGCCACCTTCGATGGACATGTTGCAAACGGTCATGCGTTCTTCCATCGACATGCGGTCGAATACATCGCCGGCATATTCATAGGCATAGCCAATGCCACCCTTTGCGCCTAACAGGCGGATGATGTGGAGGATCACATCCTTCGCATAAACACCGGCGCCGAGCTGGCCGTTCACTTCGATGCGGCGCACCTTGAGCTCTTCAAGGGCGAGGCTTTGCGTTGCGAGAACATCACGGACCTGCGTGGTGCCGATGCCGAACGCGATCGCTCCAAAAGCGCCATGGGTCGCGGTGTGGGAATCTCCGCAAGCGATCGTGGTGCCCGGCTGGGTGATTCCTTGCTCGGGGCCGACGACGTGGACGATGCCTTGCTTACCGGACGCGAGGTCGAAATAAGTAACGCCAAAGTCATCGGCGTTTTGGCGGAGCGCCTGCATCATTTCCGCGGCAAGCGGATCCTGCGGCGCGTCCTGGTCGATCGTTGGCACGATGTGATCGACGGTTGCAAAGGTGCGCTGCGGAAATTTCACCTTCAGGCCGAGGTCGCGGAGCATGCCGAACGCCTGCGGCGAGGTGACCTCGTGAATGAGATGGGTGCCGATGAAGAGTTGCGTGCGGCCATCGGCCAGCGTGCCGACGCGGTGGGCGTCCCAGACTTTTTGAAAAAGGCTCTTTGCCATGATTGCGGATCCACCGGGTTGGCGGCGGGCGGAAAAACTGGCACGCCGGACCGGATTGTCAAAGCCGCATGCAGCGGGCGGAGGCGAAAGGGCCTCAACGCATTTCAATGATCAGGCCGGCGATGATTCCCGAGAGCGCCAGCAAGGCGAGGACGATTCCGACGATCTTGATGATTTTCACCCGCGATTTGGCGGCATCCGGTTTGGCGGAAGTTCCGTCCACCCAATCGTCCCAGGTTCGCCGGGGCCGCGCGTCGGTCCGGTGATAGTGGCGGACGGGGGCGTTGAAACGGGAGCGTCCCTCGGGGGTTTGGCTGTGTTTCATGTGGGGGACCGGGGCGGGGTTTGACAGAGTGGGGGGCGTTTGAGAAGCCAATTTACGGGCTTCGTCTTGGCAACGAAAAGCGCCCCACCGGTGAACCGGGAGGACGCTTGATGGATTTTTCGCCAGACCGGGGAGGGCCGCTTACTTGGTGTATTCCACCGTATGCGTCGTCTCAATTTCCCGGAATTCGGGCAAGGGACGCAGGCCGGCTGCGGCTGGTTCACCCGTGCAGCAAAAGCAGGAAGTGGACGAAAGGGCGATTGCGGAGGCGGCGAGCGCGAGGAAAATGCGGATCATGGGATCAAGATGTTTGATTGCGGAAAGGCCAGCGGCAGCCGGAAGGGGTGGCCCCGTCCGCTGGGCAGAGGGCGGGACCGAAATGGATTACTTGGAGGGGGCAACGTAGGTTGGATGGCTCGGGGCGGGAGCGCTCGGGCAGCACGAAGCGGCAAGAACAGCGGCGGCAGCAGCGATGAAGGCAAGTTTCATAGTGGAATGAGTTTTGTTGATAGAGTTGGCCCCGGGTGAAAATTGCACGCCGGATAGCCGCGAGACTAGCGGTCGTCCTTGACCCTGCAAGGCAAAAGACGGGACAAAAAACAGGAGCCCGCGAAGCACCCCAACGGCGATTTCCCAAGCCCCGGCAAGCTGCCTCGACATCCGGCACTCCATCGAATTTCATGCGTCCGATGAACGAACCCTCTCCCTATCAGCCCCCGATGTCGCAAGCTCCCCCGAGCCTGCCTCTCGCCATGACGGGGACGCCATCCGCAGTGAGCGTGTTCGGTGTTCTGCATATCGTCTTCGCCTGTCTGGGTGTGCTGACCTCGGTGTGGGGATTGGTTGTCGCCTTCGTGGGCAATCCGTTCCTGTCATTGCAGCCGGCCGGCCCCCAGATGCAGGCGCAGATCGCCATGCAATCGAAGATGAATCCGATGACGATCGCCAACTCGTTGATGGCATTGGCGGTGGCGGTTCCGATGATCATCGCCGGCATCAAGCTGGTGAAAAAACGCCATGACGGTTTGAAATGGTCGAACCGGTATGCGTTCTCGTCGCTGGCAGTGAAGGCGATCAATTTGGTGCTGACCGTGACGATCCTGCTGCCCGCTATGAGGGAAATGACCCGAACCATTATAGGCGACTCCCGGGTGCCAGCTGGCATGTCAGGATTCATGTCAGGCGCGATGGCGGGCGGAGCGATCATCGGAGTGGTGCTGTCCGCCGTTTATCCTTCGTTGTCATTGATCCTGCTCAACCGTCCTTACATCAAGGCTTGGTTCGCGGCCTTGCAGGGCTGAGATCGTTTGCCATGCCGCACCACGACGTTGGCGTTTTCTTCCCACTTGTATAATTTCCCGGAACCCAGACTCTTCCCCATGCCCGATTCGCCCACCGCCGATCCCCGGTTCAACGAGTTCGTGATCCTGCAGGCGCAGAACGCGGGATTGTTCCTCGGCCAGATCCCGAACCCGCTCACAGGCGAAAAACAAGTCAACCTCCGCGCCGCGCGGTCAGTGATCGATTCGCTCGAAATGCTCACCGCCAAAACCCGCGGCAATCTAACAGCCGCCGAGCAGAAGCTTCTCACCACCGCCCTCGACAACCTGCGCCCGCTTTATGAAAAAGTTGATAGTTGATGGTTGATAGTGAAGAGAAAGAAACCAGAGCCCGGAACAGAAGCAGAGATGCGCCGAACTCCGAACACGAACGTTGAAGCGAAGAATCCCTAATAACCAAATAACGAATAACTTATAACCCTTCTCAATGTTCGACCCCTTCAATATCGGCAATGTTCCCGTCGGCGGGCCCGTACCGTTTTTCATTCTTGGACCCTGTGCGTTGGAAAATGAAGCCTTCGCCTGGGAAATGGCGCGCTCGCTCAAGGAGATCGCCGACCGCACCGGCATCCACTTTTTGTTCAAGGCCTCCTTCGACAAAGCCAACCGCACTTCGGTCGGCGCCTTCCGCGGACCGGGCGTGAAGGATGGCTGCCGGATCCTCGGTGAAATCGGCAAGGAGCTTGGCGTTCCCGTAACGACCGACATCCATACCGCCGAGCAGGCGGAAATCGCCGCCGAGTTCGTCGATTTGCTGCAGATCCCCGCCTTCCTCTGCCGCCAGACCGATCTGTTAGAAGCGGCCGCGAAAACGGGCCGTGCGGTGAACGTCAAAAAAGGCCAGTTCCTCGCGCCTCTCGATACGGTCAACATCGCCGGCAAGATGCGGGCCTTCGGATGCGAACGGTTCCTCATTACCGAGCGCGGCACCACATTCGGTTACAACAACCTGGTCGTAGATATGCGCTCCCTGTTCTGGATGCGGCGTGAAGGCCTGCCCGTGATTTTCGACGCGACCCACTCGGTCCAGCGTCCCGGAGGTCTCGGTGGTGCGACTGGTGGCGACGGCGAACTGGCGCCCGTGTTGGCACGCGCCGCCGTCGCGACAGGCATCGACGGCCTGTTCATGGAAGTCCATTCCGATCCCGCCAACGCCCTTTCCGACGGGCCCAACCAAATTCCGCTCGAGTTCATCGAGGACCTGCTCGTCAAACTGATCGCCATCCACCACGCTTCCCGCTAACCACCATGGATCGCAGATCGGGAATTGTGGATCGGAGATTGCTTTGCACAGTTCATCGTTCGTAGATCATAGCTCATCGATATATTTCCAATTTCAGCTTTTCAGCTTTTCAGTTTTACCATTTTGCACCTCGTTCTAACAGTTTTTTGCATTGCCCTCTCCGCTCCTCTCATGGCGGCTGGGGACGCGAAGCCGACGGAGCTCACGAAAAAGTTCAAGGCGATGTCGATGCTTCCGGATGGCAGCGAACTCAAGGCCGTGATGTTGCCGCGCTACGACAAGAACCGGAAACTGGTTGGCGTGCTCAAGGCCGGCACGATGACTCTGATGAGTGCGGAGGAAATCGCCGGCACGATGGTGTCCATCGAGTTTTTCAACCCCGACCAATCGCCGCGCGGACGGATGGATTTGAAGAAGGCCAGCTTCAATCAGGAGAAAAATCTGCTGGTGGCAAAGGAACCGGTCACGATGCAATCCCAGCGCATGACCGCGACCGGCGATGGGCTCTTTTATTCCGTCGCCGAGGGCAAGGCCTTCCTCTCCGGCAAGGTTGTCACCGTGATGAAACCCCAAGCTCCGCTGCCATGAAATTTCCGACTTCGTTCTTTTGCGTCCTCGCTGGTGGCTTTGTGCCGATGGCTTCGCTTCACGCCGCTCCGCCGCCACCGATCACCGCTGAGGAAATCGCCGAGCTCGATGCGGCCGCCGCCAGCAAGGCTCCCGAAATGGCCGTCCGCGCCGCGGAATTGCGGGGTCGCATCGCCAAAGATGAGGCCGATGCCGCCACCGCCGGAGCAAGCGCCGCGGCGTTCATGGTGGTGGCCGGCGAGCCGCCCCCTGCGGAGGAAAAGACGACGCCAGCGGTCAAATCGCCGGAACTCAACCCGGGCCCCAACGACACCGTCATCACTTGCGACGGTGGCCTCTATATGGATCCCGAAGCCGGCGTGCTGGTGTATCTGAAAAACGTCGTCATCAAAGATCCCCGGTTCAACATCAGCGGCGCTAACGAGGTGAAAATATTCCTCGCGAAAAAGGCTCCGCCCGCCGCTCCGGATCCTCAAAATCCCGCACTTCCCAAGCCTGACAAAGCGGACTCGGGCTTTGGCGACCCCGAACGCATCGTTGCAAGCGGCGCGATTGTCATCGACCAGAAAGGCGTCGAGGGGAAGCCGCCGATCAAGGCAAGCGCGGCGCTCTTCAGCTACGACATCAAGGAGGACGTCATCGTGCTCAGTGGAGGCAGCCCCTGGTTCATGCAGGGAGCCACCGCCTTGCGGGCAAAAGCAGCGGACCAATCCGTGCGGATCTCTCCAAAAACCGGTGAACTGCGCACGGATGGTGGTGCCTGGGAAACCCTGCTCGCGGCGCCCCAGAAGCCATGATTCAGCCGACCATGGAAACGTCCCCCCACTCGCACAACCCGGGCTCGACTTGTTCGAACACGGAAAGCGCCGTGCTCTTCGCCAACGGCCTGCGCAAAACCTATGGCGGACGCGCGGTCGTGGATGGCGTGTCGATCACCGTCCAGCCCCGTGAAATCGTCGGCCTGTTAGGTCCCAACGGCGCGGGCAAGACGACATCGTTTTACATGATCGCCGGGCTCATCCCCGCCGATGCCGGCTCGGTGACCTTCAATGGCCACAACCTTTCGAAAATGCCGATGCATCGCCGCGCGCGGCTAGGCCTGGGTTATTTGCCGCAGGAAGAATGCGTGTTCCGCAAGCTGTCGGTCGTGGACAATCTGTTGGCGATCCTCGAAACGCGGCCCCATCTCGGCCGTGCCGATCGCCACGACCGCGCCCATGATTTGCTGAAACGCTTCGGCATTTCCCATCTCGCCAAGTCGCTCGCCATCACGCTCTCCGGCGGTGAAAAGCGCCGTCTCGCGATCGCCCGCTCGCTGTGTTCGGACCCGACCCTGCTGATGCTCGACGAGCCCTTTGCCGGCATCGATCCCATCGCCGTCGAAGACATCCAGCGCATCGTCCGCGAACTGCGCGAACGCGATGGCCTGGCGATCCTCATCACCGACCATTCTGTTAGAGAAACGCTGACCATCACCGACCGCGCTTTCCTCATCCATGACGGACGCGTGATTCTCGAAGGTGCTTCCGATGAATTGGTGGATGATCCCATCGCCCGAAAGCATTATCTCGGGGAAGATTTCAGGATGTGAGGTTCGAGACTCGAGAAACCAGAGTCCAGAATCCAGAAAGATATCTTCATAGTGGCTGGGACGTCTCGTCCCAGCATCAATGGGCGAGGCGTTGCAGGTAGCTGCCGCAGGGTTCGCCGTTTCCCGCAAATTCCATGATCGCCTTCGCCGCCGCAAACCGTATGGTGTTAAAAAAGCCGGTTGTTTTTCAATCAGAGGGCTTCAGATTCTTTTTCTATAGCAACGATCACGAGCCTATTCACATTCACTTTCGCAAAGGCGATGGAGAAGCTGTATTCTTCGTCTCGGAACATGTGGATTTGCGCGAATCACAAGGCTTGAAACTGAAGGAACTGACGAGAGCCCAAGAGCTGGCGGAACACCACAAACAAATCATTATTCAAAAATGGCATGAGCACCTTGGCCGATAAAGTCTCAACGGTTTCGTTCCGCGAGGGGCAGATCGTGGTCCGGATGGAAAGCGGCGCCGAAACCCGTTTTCCGGTGGCGGCCAACCCCCGCTTGGCCAATGGAACCGAAGCACAGTTGAATCATGTGGAAATTTCCCCGTTTGGCATTCACTGGCCCGACTTGGACGAAGACCTGAGCTTGCGCGGGATTTTTGCGGGTGATCACGGACAGCAGCAGAATCGATAATGGCGATGTTCATACCTCTGAAGGCTCCAACAAAATGAACGTCGGCCCGGTGGATTTCGTGTTCTGTCCGAACTGCAAAGAGTATACTCTCCGGGTTCCAGTACGACACAAGGCCGGGCCGTCCCCTTCTGCGGTCATGCTGTTTGGCATCGCCGCATTCCAAATTTCACGGCGAACACAAGAAGCCCTGCTCTGCCAACATTGCCATACGGTTTTTGAAATTCCGAAGGCTAGAATTCCCCAAAAGCATTACCGGTGGATTTTTCTCTCACTCGCGGTGTTAGCCATCATCGCGGTTGTCGTAGCGTGGATCTGGGGGTGAGATTCCCATGAGGAGAGTCGAACTTCGGTCGACTCGCGCGGAACGCGCAAGAGGGTTGACCGAAGTTCAACCCTCCTTACCCGGGCCGCGTGCGAATCAATCGCCGCGCCACGAGCCACAACAGCGGCGGCACAACGATGTTCAACACGATCGCCAACGCGGGATGCTCCTGTCCCGCCGCACCGATGGCGGCGAAGGTGAAAGCCATTGGGATCGTGCCGCAAGCGAGGGCGATGTAAAAAACGCGCAGTGGCATCTTAGTGAGGCCGGCGAGGCAGGAGATCACCTCGGGCAACAAGGGCAGCCAGCGCGAAATGGCGACGATCCACGGGCCGCTGCGTTCGAAGACCGAACGATGTTTTTGCAGGTCCTCTTCGCTGCTGAGAAACCGCGCCAGTTTTTGGCCAAACGCGCGGCACAGGCCATAACCCGCCATCCCCGAAAGGAAGGATCCCGTCGCGCCGATCAAGCCGCCGAGCAGCGGGCCATATAAATATCCCGCGGCCGACAAGACCGGCGTGGCGGGAATGGGCAGCACGAGGTCGGAAACCAGGAGCCCGATGACCGCCAGCCAACCCCATGGCCCCCAGCCCCGTATCCACTCGATTGCGGCATCGCCGGTGAACCAGCGTTCGAAGGAATCGCCCCAGATGAGAAAGGGGAGGCACAAGAGCACGCTCAGAACCAGGAAAGTGACGAGCAGGCGCATGGGAGAGACTCAAGACTGGAAGACGCAGGATACAAGATAAGACCGGCAAGGCGGTTGCAAACCGCCGCCACGGCCCGATTTCCGGGTTGACCCGGGAGGTGGGATCGGGAACTTGTCGTCGTGAGAAAACCCAAACGTCTTCCTTGGAAATTCGCGTGTTGCCTTGCCGCGATCGCGGTATGCGCCACGGCTTCAAGCCAGGCCGCCGAGCTGCGCGTGTTTCATAGCGCGGATGGCAAGCCGGTGAACGCGAGTTTCGAGGGCATGAATGGCGACAAGGTGGTGTTGAAATTGGAGAACGGAAAAACCTTTGAACTCACCAAGGACAAGCTCAGCGCGGCGGACCTGACCTATATCGCGGAGTATGCGATGCGTTCGGTCAACGACGCGAAGAAGCTCAACGACGCGGCCGGCCATCCGATTTCCGACGGCACGCCCTTCGACCAGCGCAAGGCGGAGGATCTCGCGAAGGCGCTGCAGGTCCGGCCCGAGTCGGAGTCGAAATATGGCAAGAGCTGGCGCCTCTACGCGGCCTATGCTCCAGGTTATCTCTTGTTCGGCGCGATGCCCTATTCGGTCGCGCTGTATTCGAACGAAGATGGTATGGCGACGAGCATGTCCATCGTTTACGCCAACAAGGGCGACTTCGGCAGCACCGCCGGCTTTGGCAAGGATCACTTCAAGGGCGGCACCGAAGCCACGCCACAGACTTTGGCTGAAGCAATGGCCAAGGACGATGAAACCGTCAACAAGGCCCTCAGCTCCGTGCTCGGAGAGGGCAAGATCCAGCGCTATGGCGAGGGCGATACGCGCCGCAAGATCATGCGCTGGGATTGGAATGGCACGTCGTTCCTGCTCTCGAACCAGGAGGGTGAATACGTCAGCCTCGGCATCGTCCCCACCAGCACCGCCGACGCCGGCGGGCGGTCGACGATGACCAAGGATGGCGATGTGAAAAAACGCCTGCTGGCCAGCATCGTGAAATCCCCGAACGGCGATGTTTATCTAACAGAAATCCCGATGGTCGACCAGGGGCCGAAGGGTTACTGCGCGCCGGCGACCTTCGAGCGGGTGATGCGGACCATGGGTCTTGAAGCGGACATGTACTTGCTCGCCATGGTTGGCCAAAGTGGCGTCGGCGGAGGAACTTCGGTGGAACTTCTGTTGGAAAATCTCCGCCACCAGGTGTTGAGCAAGGGCCGGCGCATCAAGGAAGAGGAAATCAAGGAGCTCCGCATCCGCGACGTGAAGCGCTACATCGACGAAGGCATCCCCGTGATGTGGACCTTGTGTTCGATGGATGAATACAACGACGCGGCGGACAAGGACACCGCGGAGCGCACGAAAGTGACGGACTGGACAGCGCGCGCCACCGAACTCACGGAAACCTATGCCGCCCTTGCCAAGTCCAAGAAGCCCGAGGACAAGCATCACATCTGCATGATCGTCGGTTACAACGAAGCCTCGCAGGAAATCGCCGTCAGCGATTCATGGGGCAAGCGCTTCGAAATCCGCTGGGTCCCGATCTCCGTCGCGAATTGGGCGAGTGATGGTAGAATCGTAATGATTCTTCCCTGAAGAAGTTGATGGTAGATAGTTGATGGTTGATAGCGAAGAGGAAGAGGTGCGAATGAAGATAGTGAGGCCGTGCCAGCGGTTTTAGGCTAAGAAGATGGGACGCCTACGTCCCATCAATCCGAATGGACGTAGGCGTCCATTCTCCTTAGGGCGCGAAACTCTTCGTTAGTCGCGATTCAAAAACTCGATGATTCCGGCAGCGGTTTTTTCAGAGATGCCGGGTAGCGTTGCAATCTGTTGCGCGGTCGCTTTTTTCAGCCGCGCGACACTGCCGAATTTTTCTAACAGAAGGCGCTTCTTGTTGGGTGAAATGCCGGGACAATCGTCCAAAAGGCTTTCCTTCATCCGCCGGCGGTAGAGCAGGGCGTTGTAGCCGTTGGCGAAGCGGTGGGCTTCGTCGCGGATGCGCTGCAGCAGCTTGAGCGCGCCGCGGTCGTGGGGGATGAGGATCGGTTCGCTGCGGCCGGGGATGAAGACTTCCTCGCGCTGTTTCGCCAAACCAACGACCGGCAGATCATGCAGGCCGAGCGATTGCAATTCTCTAACAGCCATGCCCAACTGCCCCTTGCCGCCGTCGACGATGACGAGATCCGGCAGCACGATTTTCGCCATCCCGCTGCGGGCGAGCCGGCGCTGCGCGTCGACGATGTCTTCCTGCGAGGATTCCGCATCGGGATTGGCCTGGTAATTTTCTGTTAGAATGCGCGAGTAGCGGCGGCGGATTACTTCGGCCATCGATGCGAAGTCGTCCTGCCCTTCGACCGTGCGGATCCGGTAGCGGCGGTAGTTCTGGTTGTCGGGCTTACCATCGGTGAAGCGCACCATCGACGCGACGATGTGGTTCGACGAGACGTTGGAAATGTCGAAGCACTCCATCACCCGCGGCGGTCCGGCGAGATGCAGTTCCTCGCCAAGCTCCGCGAGGTCTTCGGTCGGCTTGACCGTGGTTTGCACGCCGCGGCCACGGCTGAACTGGCGGGTCGGGCTCAGCGTTTTTTCCAGGTTCTGCAGCACGTCGCGCAGGCTCGCGGCCTTTTCGAAATCGAGGTTCTCCGCCGCGCGGTTCATGTCGGCGCGAAGGCTGTCGAAGACCTCGCGGCGGCCCTTGCCTTCGAGCACCCGGCAAGCTTCCTCGATCCGCTCCAAATACGCCTCGCGCCCGATTCGCTGGATGCAGGGCGCCGAGCAATTGCGGATGATGTCCGCGTTGCAGTGTTTGTAATCGGCCTCGCCCGGCACCAATGGCCGGCACACGCGGAGGCCGAAGTGGCGGTTCAGCCACTCCAGCGTTCCCCGCAACGCGCCGGAGTGCGGGAAGGGGCCGAAGTAGCGCGAGCCGTCCTCCTTTTTCATGCGCGTGGTGCTGAAGCGCGGCCAGGGATCGGCGAGACGGATTTTCACCAGGTAAAACCGTTTGTCGTCGCGGAAGGCCACGTTGTAGCGCGGCCGGTAGTCCTTGATCAGCTTGCCTTCCAGCAGCAGCGACTCTTCCTCGTTGCGGACCGTGTGAAATTCAAAGTCGGCGATCGAGTCGATCAGCGCCCGCGTCTTCAGATCCGAACGTGTTTGCTTGGACGCCATGAAATACGACGACATGCGTTTGCGCAGGTCGCGGGCCTTGCCGACATAGATGATCGAGCCAAGCCGGTCCTTCATCAGGTAGACCCCGGGCTGGTGGGGCACCTCATGGAGCTTGGCTTTTAGATCCGGGTTTGGCATCGCTTTTGGCGGGATGCTACCGAACACCGGAATGTGCGAAGATCAAAGGGAAATCCCACGGCGCGGGTCCCTGTTAGTGGCACGCCATGGGATAGCGGACCCAAGGCGGGATAAGGCATCGCGGGAAAACGATCCCGCTTGACATGAGCATGACCGTGACTCTTCTTCGGACGGTAAGTATGCCGCGAAAAACCCCCAGCATGGACGTGAGACGACTCTCGTTCCCTTCGATTTTTGGCTGCTTGCTCGTCGCGTTTTCACCCCTATGCGTCGTGCAGGCACAAGCCCCGGCGGCCCCTCCGGTCGTACCGGTTGCGCCCGCGACCCTGAACCGGCTGTACAACGACGCAGACAAGGCTTTCAGCGACAAACAATACAACGTTGCGGTCGAAAAAATCCAGGAGCTCCTCAAAATGCTGGGACCGAATCCCAAGCCGGGCCTTCCCATCGAGTTGCTCTATTTCAACATCGGCCTCGCGTATCTGTTAGACAACAAGCCGCCCGAAGCCGAAGCCGCTTTCACGGAATGCCTCAAGCGTTTCCCTAAGGGCGAGTATGCGAGCCGTGCCTATCTCGGGGTCGGCCGCGCCTGCATCGACCAGAACACGCCGGAGAAAAAGGAGCATGCCATCGAAGCCCTCAAGCTGGCGGCGCTGGATCCGAAGTACCGTTCGGAAGCGGGCCTCTGGCTTGGACAAACTTACGTCGATCTCAACCGCATTCCCGAAGCGCTCGCGGTGTTCCAGACGCTGATGGGTTCCGACATCCGCTCCCCATCGCAAACGACGGCGGCGGTGGAAGTGATCAGTTTGTTGGCGGACACCGGGAAGCTGGAGGACCTAACGACCTATCTGGACCGCTTGATCAACCAATCGGGCGTGCGCGATGCCCTGGCATGGTATGCGAATCAAGTCATCGTGCGGGGTGACAATTTGGTGGGGCAAGCCAAAGGGCTGTCTGGCGAGGCGCAGCAAAGCAAGTATGAGGCGGCGCTGGCGATTTACCGCTCCGTCCCCCCCCGCAGCGAGATCGTGGAAATACAGACCGCCGCGCTAGAGTCGCAGAAAAAGGTCATCGCCCTTCTGGATGCCCGGGTGAAAGCGGAGGAATCCCAGGGTATCGAGAAGCGGTCGAACGCATCGGAAATCCTGGCCAGCCTCAGGCCCGCTGTCGAGGAGGCGGAGAAGGCCCTGGCCGCCATCAATGAGAAAGCCGAGCTGGATCCGGCCCTGCTGATGCGCCGCGGCCGCTGCTTGTTTTACCTGCACCGCGAAGAGGAGGCGCTGGTTTGTTTCCGGACCATCCGCAACAAATATGGCTCTGCGGCTGACGCCCAGGGCGCCGCCTTCGCCGAGATCTTCATCTACAGCCAGCTCAAGGACATTGCGCAGCTCCGGGCCTTGTGCGACGCCTACCTTAGAAAATATCCAGACGCCGAAAATGCCGAGCAAGTCGCCACCCTCGCCGGCGAAGTGCTCGTCCAAAGCGGCAATTGGGCCGAGATCGGTAAATTCTACAACAACCTGGAGTCGAAATTCCCCAAATCCGACAACATCGACAAATTTGTTTTCTATCAAGGTGTCGCCATCTTCCAGGACGGAAATTTCAAGGATTCCACGCCGATCTTTGAGCGTGTGCTCAAGAACTATCCGAACAGCGATCGGTTCGAGATGACGATGTATTATCTGGCGATGTCGAAGTTCCTCTCGAACGACTACAAGGGAACGATCAGCTCGATCAAAGAATACCTGACTAAATTCCCAGAAGGCCAGTTTGCCGGCGACCTGCGCTATCGTCTGGCATTCATCGATTTCAACGACCCCGAGGACCAGACCAACAAGATCATCCGCGACCTGACGACCTTCCTCGCCCGCCATCCGAAGGACGCGGCGGCGGGATCGATGTATTGCCTGTTGGGCGATACGTATAAAAAGAAGACCTCCGACAAGGCCGACGAACTCGCGAAGTTCAAGCGCCTGGCGATTGATGCCTACAAGAATGCAGTGTGGTCCGGCAGCCTGGATGACGTGGTCCAATACGCGTTGGAGTCCGCGACCGCGTTGATGCAGGAGGAGAAGGATTGGGCCGGCATCAGCGAACTCCATGGCCGCATGCTCAAGGAAAAACCCGACGGCCCGTTTGCGCTGCAGGACGCAGGCTGGATTTGGAAAATGAAGCTGCGCGAAGGCAAGCCCGAGGATGCCGGCCAAATCTTCGCGGAAGCGCTCAAGCCAACCATCGGCAATCCCGCCAACGAAGCGGTTGAGTCACTGCTCGACGAGTTGGTGAAGTCGATGAAGCCAAAATCCAGGAAGGATGCGATCGACATCGATGCGCTGGACAACAAATTGCGGACCTTGCTTGAGGGAGTGGCCGGCAAGGATATGAACCCGACCGCCAACGCCCGCATTTATTATGCGCGCGCGCGCCTCGGCGAGTCCTTGCACCGGCCCGACATCGCTGAAAAGTGGCTCAAGGGAATTGCCACCATCAACCAGGACAACCCTGCGGTGCTCAGTCCCGCCCTGCTCGCGGTCTCAGGGGACATCCTGTTGAAAATGGGCAATCTCGATAAAGCCGAGGCGATGTATCGGAGGCTGAGTGACCGTTATCAAGGCGGCATGTATGCCGATGCCGGGCCAGTGGGACTTGGCTTTGTGGCCTTGGCCAGAAAGAAACCGGACGAAGCGCTCAAGATTTTCCAAGCCGCGCTCGACGCTCCCTCGGGAACCTCGCGGGTCAAAGAGGCGACGCTTGGGAAATTGGAAGCGCTGGTTGAACTCGAGAAGTTCGACGAGGCCGAGAAACTCGCAGTCGAAGCCATCGGCGACAAGTCCTTCCACGGCGAACCCGCTGGCAAAGCCTATATCTTGCGGGCTTTGAATTTCCGCAAGAAGGCCGAAAAGGAATCGGATTTGAACAAAAGGATCGAATTGTACAATCAGGCCATCTCTCTCTACAACCGGGTCTTCGGCACCTACAAGAGCACGCCGGTCATTTGTGCCGAAGCCGGATGGCAGGCCTATGAGACGTATTTGAAAATGGGCAAAACCGCGGAGGCGGCCCAAGCGCTCGAAGTGCTGAAAACCGATCCCAAGCTCAAGGATACGCCCCGTCAGAAGGAGGCCCAAACCAAATGAAACTGCTTTCGTCTCCGCTACCCTTGGCCGCAGCGGCCGTTTTTCTAACAGCCGCGACCGCGCACGCTGACCCGCCGCGCCTGGTGCTTCAGAATGGCCGCTCGATCCCCTTGACCGCCGTTAGCTTCCAAGGCACCCAATACACCGTTGTTGGCCAAGCCGATTTTTTCAGCGAGGGCCAGGTGATTCCGCTCGCTTCCGTCGATCATGTCTATGGCGACAAGCCTCCGGAAATCAACCGCGGCGTGGCGGTCGTGCTTTCAGGCAAAGCCTCGGACGCGATCAAAATCCTCGAGCCGGTGGTGGCCGCCAACGGCATTACTTCGAAGATTCCCGGAAATTTCTGGATGGAAGCCGCGCGCGCGCTGGTGGTTGCCTACGCGCTCAATGCGGACACCGCCAAATGCAACGATTTGGGCAAGCAAATCTCGGAGGCGACGCCAGCCCCGGGGAATGATCCGATCGTCGCATTGAGCAGGGCTATCATGCTCCCGGCAACAACCCGCGCCGACGACCGCGAACAAGCCTTCCGCGACCTCACGAGTGATACCTTTCCCGCCGACATCGGTGCTTATGCCTCTTTCTTCCGCGGCAATGTGCTGCGCGAAGCCAAGAAGCTCCCCGAAGCGCTCGAGTCCTATCTGATGGTGACGGGCCTGTTTCCCGCCGGGGGCATGGTCATCAATGCCGCCGCTGAGATCAACGCGGCCGACCTGTTGTCCGGCATGAACCGGCCCGACGAAGCGGTCGCCCTGCTCAAGTCCGCGGCCCGTGACGCGGGTGACACCGTGCTCGCCGCGGAAGCCAACAAGCGCCTTGAAAGCCACAAATAATCGTCCCATTTTTACCTTGTTCAAATTGTCACAAATTCCATTCTTCCTCTTATCCATCCAATGAAAAAAACCATCCACAAGGCTGTTTACGCGGCTCTCTTCCTGTTCCCGGTGTCCGCGTTCGCACAAGCCGCCGCTGCCCCTCCGAAAGAGGTGAAGAAAAATTTCCTCCAGGTCCTCAGTGACGGTGGTTGGTGTATGTATCCGATCGGCTTGTTCTCGATCGCGACCGTGTGGCTGATCATTGACATCTGGATCCGCACGAATCCGAAAAAGATGACACCCGAAGAGGATGTCACCGTGGCGCAGCAGGCTTTCCTCGCAGGCGATTACATTGGTGCTTATCAGGCGATGAAAGCCGCCAACAGCCCCTTTGCGAACGTGGTGCAAGCGGCCTTGGGTTCCATCGGCTACGGCAAGCAGGCGACCGAGGAAGCGCTGGTTGCCGAAGTGGACAAGGTGAATTCCAAACTCCAGACGCGGGTCAACTACCTTTCGGTTATCGGAGTTTGCACACCGATGGTCGGACTGCTCGGCACGGTCTCCGGTATGCGCGGAGCTTTCGCCAGCCTCGGTTCATCAGGCATCGGCGATCCCGCCGCTCTCGCCGGTCACATCGGCGAGGTGCTCATCGCGACAGCCTCGGGTCTGTTCATCGCCATCCCGGCTTTCATGGGTTTCTATTTCCTGCGAAACAAACTGCAGTCGGGGATCCACCATCTTGAGGAGGAAGCCGAACAACTTTTCCGCAACGCGCCTTATGATTATCTCAAGGACGCGGATGTCGGTCAGGAAGAAACCTTCGCAGCCCTGCCAAACTGGATCGAAAATCCAGGTGCCGCGGGCTGATTTCTTCAGGTCGCCCAAAACCCAAACATCTAACAATAATATTCCATGGCCGGCGGCGGAGGAGGATCAGAGAGTGGCGAGCCCGAGTTTCAGATCGCGCCCATGGTCGATGTGTTGCTCGTGCTCCTGATTTTCTTCATGTGCATCACCTCGGCGGAAGTGCTGAAGGTGGACAAGGATATCAAGATCCCGGTTGCGACCCATGCCAAGAAGCGCGACCCCGAGATGTCGAAGCACGAGATCGCCGTCAACGTGCGCTGGGATGGGTCCAAGGCGTATCTCAAGGTGGATGACAAACTTTACCCGAACATCGCTGATCTGATTCCTTATCTGCAGGAGAAGGTGAAGAGAGACCCGCTGGTCCGCGCGGTCGTTCGTGGTGACGAGAAATTGCCTGCCATCGAGATCCAGAAGGTCATGAACCTGGTGGGTGAAGGCGGCATTTCCGACATCTCGTTCGCAGCCTCCAACAAATGATATCATGAAACGCGGTATCAAACACAAGCCCTCCTCCGAGGTGAATCTCGGCTTCCAAATCGCGCCGATGATCGACGTGGTGTTCGTGATCATGCTGTTCTTCATGGTCATGGCTGGCGCGGTGAAAGTGGAAAACGCCCACAACACCAAGCTGCCGGGCACGGTGGAAACCTCTCAGGCGGTGGTCACTCCGGACGAGATCGCGATCCGGGTGGATGACGAGGGCCAAGTCTATCTCAACGACGATGCTCTCGACGGTCCCACCGGCCCCTTGGGCGAGTTGACCAAGAGCTTGGTCGATGTCAAAACCAACAGCGACGCGTCCAAATCCGAAGTGTTGGTCACCATCTACGCCGACGAACTCGCGCGTTACCAGCGGATCATCGATGTGCTGGACTCCCTGAGCGTCGCGAGAATTTCCAACGTCACCTTCCAGGCCGGCAGCCCGGAATAAGACTAAGGAGCCACGACAAGCCTGGTAAATCTCAAAGCCAACAGCGATGCCTCGAAATCGGAAATTCTGGTCACCATTTACGCCGACGAACTCGCACGCTATCAGCGGATCATCGACGCCCTCGACGCGTTGAGCGTTGCCAAGATTGCCAACGTCACTTTCCAAGCCGCTAGTCCGGATTGAGGGATTTTTCAGGAAATTTTCTAAGGATCCCGCGAACCAAGCGTCATTCATCGAACGGCCCACTCGTTATTCGGAACGCTGGAGAATTTCCAACGTGACTTTTGTGGGGTCCGGGTCAAATTTATCTAAGATTTCGCAAACCCCATTTTATCATGGAATACTACGACGCAGAGGGCAATCCCATCGAGGTCCAACAACGCAAGAACACCATCTGGAACAAGCTCGGTGGTGGTCCCTTGATGTTCGCCGCGATTTTTCACCTGATCCTCCTGATCATCGGTGCGTTCTGGATTTTCCAAATCATCCGTGAGCCCGAGAAAAAGGTGGATTTCCTCCCACCCGGCGGCGGTGGCGGCGAGCGTGGTGCCGAGCAGAAGGTGGCGCAGAAGAAGCGCGCGCAGATCACCCCGACGACCAACGTCAAACGGGTCTTCGCGCAGAACGCGCAATCCACCTTTTCGATTCCCGAACAGGGCGACGATTTCGGCCAGATGTCCACGCTCAGTTCGCTCAGCGGCGGCGGGCTTTCCGGCGGACTGGGTGGCACCGGCAATGGCAAAGGCTTTGGCAAGGGCAACGGCAACGGCGCCGGTATGGGCAATGGTATGGGCACCGGCAAACTCTTCGGCCTGATCCCGGAAAGCATGCGCAAACGCTGCTCGAAGGAAGACCGCCTGCAACGCCTCAAGGACAACGGCGGCACGCCGGCCTGCGAGGAGGCTGTTGTGAAAGGCTTGCGCTGGCTGAAGAACACCCAGAATTCGGATGGCTCATGGGGGGATGACAACCGCGCGGCCATGACTGGATTTGCGCTGCTCGCCTATTTCGGACACTGCGAAACCCCGGTATCCGATGAGTTCGGCGAATCGTGCATGAGGGGCATCGTCTATCTCGTGGACC
This sequence comes from Akkermansiaceae bacterium, assembly GCA_031371445.1. Classification (GTDB taxonomy): domain Bacteria; phylum Verrucomicrobiota; class Verrucomicrobiia; order Verrucomicrobiales; family Akkermansiaceae; genus Luteolibacter. Next base: position 12,901 of record JANMJQ010000073.1, on the reverse strand, counting down.
TCGGCTCGAAAAACGACGGCCGCATGGCCAGCAACTTCACCGCCAATTCGTGGCCCTACGAGCATGCCATTGCCACCTATGCGCTCGGCGAGGCGTCCACCTTCTGCAAGGAAGGCAAAATCGAGGTTCCACAACTACTGGAAGTCGCCCAGAAGGCGGGGCAGTTCATCATTGATAACCAAAACAAGAACGGTGGCTGGGCCTACCTCTATGCCACCGAAGAGGGGCATACCGACGTCTCGGTGGTCGGTTGGCAGTTGCAGGCGCTCAAAGCTTGTGAACATGCCGGATTTCGATTGGACCGGATGAAAGTGGCCGTGAACCAAGGGCTTGAATATATCGCCGGCTGCCAAGACGACAGTGGCGGATACGGCTACACGGGCAAGTCCACAGAAGCTGGTTATTTTACGCTCACGGGTGTCGGCATGTTGTGCAACCAGGTGTGGGATAAAGGTGCTCGCGCGGAGGTCCGCAAGGCGGCGAAGTACGTAATGGAAAACTCCAAATTTGAATACAACGGCGAGTTTGCCGACCTCTACGGCCATTACTACGAATCCCAGGCGATGATGCAGCGCGGGGGCGAAGACTGGAAATTTTACAACAACATGTTCCGCGATCAGTTGCTGAACAACCAAAACGAAGACGGCTCATGGAAAGTCCCCGGGGGCGGCAAAAAGCTCCGAGCAGTGGCACCTCAGTACCAGGGTGGCGGCAAGGATGGCAGCACCTACCGGACCTGCCTCTGCACTCTCATGCTTGAGGTTTACTACCGTTTCCTCAGCACCGGCGGCGGCAAACGTCCCGGCGACCGCCCCGGCATTTGAAATCACGTTTGCCCCGGCCCCTGGCCCCAATCGTGCGCGGGCTTGCGTTCGCGGGGGACCGGGATAGACTCCGCGCAAGTTCATGAAGTGCTGCCATCTCACCCTCGCGGGATTCCTTTTCTCCGCAGCCCTCGCCGCCGCCGCACCAGAAGCCGCCGCTGCCGCCGCTCCCAAGGAAGTGAACTTTCTGGAAGTCCTGCTCAAGGGCGGGCCCATGATGTATCCACTCGGCTTGATGTCGCTGCTCACCGTCCTGCTGATCCTCGTGTTCGCCCTCTCCATCCGCCGCAATGCGATTGTCAGCGACCGCTTCATGAACACCGCGGAGGCGATGATCCGCAAACGCGACTACCTCGCCCTCATCACTTTCTGCCACCGCCGCAACGAATGTATGGCCCGCGTCACCCAGAAGGCGCTCGACTACATCACCGCAAACCCGGGAACCTCATTCGAAAATGTCCGCGACGTCGCCCAGGTGGAAGGCTCACACCAGGCAAGTTTGCTGACCTCCCGCATCACCTACCTGGCCGATATCGGCGGCATCGCACCGATGGTCGGGCTGCTCGGAACGGTCATCGGCATGATCAAGGCGTTCATGAACATTTACAACGGCTCGGTCCAGGGCGTGCGCGAAATGAACATGGCGCAGGGCGTCTCGGAAGCGCTCATCGCGACCGCCGGCGGCCTTGCGATCAGCATTCCGGCGCTGACCTTCTACTCGATTTACCGCGGCCGGGTCCAACGCTACATCGCCGAACTCGAAGCGGCCGCCACCCATTTCATCGGCTTGTTGCAGGCGCAGTTCGACCAACGCCAGCCGGTGGCCCAGCAGCCCTATCCCTCGAATCCCGCACACCGCGCGCGTGAAGATTACGCGATGCCGGTCCCATCGCCCTTAGTCGGGGAGCGTCCCGACATGCACGGCATCTAACCGATTTTTACGCGGATGAAATTTCTCACGCGCCAACCGCCACCGGTGTCGATCCAGTTGGCGCCGATGATCGACATCCTGCTGTTGTTGCTGAGCTTTTTCATCATCACCTGGCAGTTCAGCAAATCGGAAACCGAACTGAACGTAAAGGTCCCCACCGCCCAGGAAGGCGCTGATCCGGAGCAGTCGCGCGGGGAAATTATCGTCAACGTGCTGGCTGACGGTTCGATCCGCGTCGAGAGCGTGACCATGGATCGGCCGCAGCTTCTGGACAAACTTTCGAAGATTTCCGCCAGCTTCAAGAACCAGGCGATCCGCATCCGCGGCGACGGCGCGGTGCCTTATCAGCGGATCGTCGAAGTCATCGACACCTGCCAGCAGGCCAACATTTGGAATATTTCGTTTGCCACCCAACGGCCCGAAGCGAAGTGATTGGCTTGGCAAACACGGCCGCAAAATCCATTTTAACCGCATCTTGAAACGCACGTTCGCCTTGCTGCTGATGATGTCCGGACTTGGCGCCGCGCAGGCGCCGCCCCGTGCCGATCCCGTGAACCCCACGCTGGCCCCGGACGCCGCGAATGATTTTTTCCAACGCGGCAAAAACCTCTACGACTCCGCGCAAGCCGCGGGGCCGCAAGATACCAAGATCGATCTCTATCAGCGTGCCGCGGTGGTTCTAACAGATTATCTCAACTCGTTTCCGAACCATCCGAACGCCGAGATGGCATGGTGGTATCTTGGCAACAGCTATTACCAGTCTGGCCAGGTTGACGATGGCAAGCGTTGCTTTAGCACTTTGCTCAACCGTTATGGCAAAGGGAAGTATGCGGCGGCCGCGGCGTTCGCACTGGCACGCGAGCATTATAACAAAGGCGAATACGCTTTCGCCGCCCCGTTGTTCGAACGGGTGGCGGAGAATGCCGGGAAACCCGAAGACCGCGCGCAAGGCAACTACTTCGCCGGAAACTGCTACCGCCAGCTTGGCCGCGACCGCGAGGCGGCCATCTCGTTCCGGAAAGTCGTCGAGGATCCCGCGGGGGGTCCTTACATCGGCCAGTCGAAGGTGGCGTTGGCGCATGTGGCCCGCAACGCGGGCAAGCTCGAGGAAGCCCTGGCGCAATTTGAGGAAATCGTCGCAAGTGGCTACGCCGCCAAAGTTCGCGGGGAAGCCGCACTCTATGCCTCGCTCGCGGCGGCCAAACTCAACCGTCCCGAACTTGCCGATAAATACCTGAAGCTGGTCCTCACGACCGAGGGCATGGAGGAGTTTCGCCCCGACGCGCAAACATCGCTGATGGAAAATTTCCTGGCGAAAAAGGATTACCAGCAAGTCATCGATATCTACCGCCGGAGCGCCACGAAGTCCCCGGATCCGGAGAAAGAGGGAGCCCGTCTCATGATCGCAGGCAGAGCTTACATGGGACTGAATCAACCGACCGAAGCGCTGGGCTTGTTCCGCGACATCGAGCGCTTGCTGAAGCCCGAGAACGAACTGGTTTACAACGCGGCCTATTACCGGCTGCTTTGCTTTTTCCAAATCGAAGGCCGCCATGTGCCGGAGCAGGTGGATGCCTTCCTGCAACTGTACCGCAAAACCCATCCCGATGACCAACTGATCCAAACCGCGCTATTGATGAAGGCGGAGACCTTGTATTCGAACAAGGACATCGCGGCGGCCGCGAAGGTGTATAGCGAGATCAATGCCGCCTCTGTCAGCGAGAAGAACCGCCCGGGCCTCCTCTATCAGCGCGGCTGGTGCTTGGCCGAAGCGGGTGATGTCCAGGGCGCGATCCGGTCGCTCAGCGAGTTCATCGAAAAATATCCGAAGGACGAGCGCTTGCCGTCGGCGCTGGCCAAGCGTGCCAAGGCCTATGTCGAGAGCGCTGAATCGGCGAAAGCGATCGCCGACTTCGATCGTCTGACGCGTGATGGGATTCCTGAAGACCTTGCGTTGGTCGGATGGTCGGAGTCGGCGCGCCTTCGTTCCAGCGAGCAGAATTTTCCGGATATGATTCTCCGCTATCAGGGGCTTTTGAAAAACATCAAGAATCTGAGCCCCAACCTGCAGGGCGAGGCCAACTACCGGATTGGCTGGGGTCTATGGAAAACCAACAATGCCAGGGATGCCATCCCATACTTGGAACAGGCCCGCACACTCCGGCCCGCGGAGTATAACAAGCCCGCCGGAATCATCCTCACGCTTTGCTATTACTCGCAGCAGAATCCCCAGAAGGCGGCCGACGAGATCAAGCTCGCCATCGAGGGCAAATACGCGGACGACATTCCCAACCCAGCGCTCCAATGGTCCGGCATGCAGTCCTACAACGCGGGTGACTACGAATCAGCGGCCCGCACCTTGAATCTCCTGGCGAACCCAAAAGAGCCCCGTGAAACGCCGAAGGAGGCATGGCGATATCTTGCCAAGGCCCGCCTTGAAACCGGCGATGCCGAAGGTGCGCTGACCGCCGTCAACAACGTGCTGGAAATGGAGGACAATCCTGCGTGGAAAGCGGATGGGCTGTTAGATCGCGGCCGCGCCCTGTTGATGCTGGACCGCGCCGCCGAATCGCGCAAAGCGGCGGATGAAGCGATGGCGATGCATCCCCAGGGTCATACCAATACCGGGCTGTTTATTCTCTACGGAGACCTTGAGATGAAAGCCGGCGACGCGGCGACCGCCGCCGGAAGATATCAAACTGTGGTGCAGTTCCACGATGACAAGGAGTTGAAACCGCTAGCGCTCTGGAAGCTCGTCAAGGCGTTTGAAAAACAAGGCGATGCCGCTAAAGCCGCCTTATATTCGAAACAACTCAAGGACGAGTTCCCGAACTGGATTGCGCCATCCAAACCATAGTTCGCGTTTCCATTTTTCCGATTCCCTTTATCTTCCGCAATGATTCCGCCATCCGCCGCCGCCGCTCCAAAATCCTCCAAGCGCAAGCCCGCCAGTGGTTGGACTCCCGAAAAGTCGTCGGAGCTTTATGGCGTCGAGACCTGGGGACATGGCTTCTTCGGTGTCAACAAGGAAGGACATGTCACGGTCCGCCTGGAAGATGATGAAGCGCAGGCGGAAGTCTCGCTGTTCGAGGTCATCGACGGCCTGCGCGATCGCGGCACGCATTTGCCCGTGCTGCTTCGCTTCCGCGACCTCCTGCATTCCCGCATCACGGAAATCAACGAGTCGTTCCGCAATGCCATCAAGGATTCCAAATATCGCGGCGAGTATCGCGGGGTGTATCCGATCAAGGTCAACCAGCAGCGCCAGGTCATCGAAGAGATCGCGGAGTTCGGCAAAAAATATCACTACGGTCTTGAGGCAGGTTCCAAGCCCGAGTTGATCGCCGCGCTCGCGCACATGCACGATCCCGATGCCTATCTGATTTGCAATGGCTACAAGGATGAGGAGTTCATCGACCTCGCGCTGCAGGCCCAGAAAATGGGTCTGCGCATCATGCTGGTGCTGGAAATGCCCAGTGAGCTCGACTTGATTCTCGCGCGATCGCGCAAGATCGGCATCCTGCCCAATCTCGGCGTCCGCGTGCGGCTCTCGACGAAAGGCTCGGGGCACTGGCAGGAAAGCGCTGGCGACAAGTCCGTCTTCGGTCTCAATGCCTCGCAGGTGATCGAAGTGGTCGATCGCCTCAAGGAGTCGGGCTATCTCGGTTGTTTGAAAATGCTGCACTACCACCAAGGCAGCCAGATCCCCAACATCGCTGCGATTCGCGAAGGCGCGACCGAAGCTGTTAGAATGTATTGCGATCTCGTGAAGGAAGGCGCACCGATGGGCGTCCTCGACATCGGCGGCGGCATGGCGGTCGACTATGATGGCTCGCACACCAATTTCCATTCGTCCTGCAACTACTCGGTCGCGGAATACTGCACCGACATCGTCGAGGTGATTTCACAAATCTGCGACAAAGCCGGCATCCATCATCCGAACCTCATCTCCGAATCCGGCCGCGCGGTGGTGGCTTATTATTCGGTGCTGGTTTTCAACATCCTCGATGTGACCAGCGCCCAGACCAGCGAGGCGGCTCCGCCGATTCCTGACAAGGCCCCGCAGAACCTGATGAACATCATCGAGGTCAACAAGGTCATCACCAAAAAGAACCTGCAGGAGTGTTTCAACGACGCCATCTACTATCGCGACCAAATGCGCGCGCAGTTCTTCTACGGTGCCGCAACGCTCCGAGAACGCGGCCTCGCCGAAGCCTGGTTCTGGCACATCCTGACCCGCATCTCCAACCTCATCGCGGAGCTCGATGACATTCCCGAAGACCTCCGCGAGCTGTCATCGACTTTGGTGGATTTCTATTACGGCAACTTCAGCTTGTTCCAATCGCTGCCCGACTCATGGGCGATCGACCAGGTGTTCCCGGTGATGCCGATCCATCGCCTTGGGGAAAAACCCCGCCACCGCGCGGTGCTGGCTGACATCACCTGCGACTGCGATGGCAAGATCGACCGCTTCATCGACAAGGAAGACGTCGCGAAAGTCCTGCCGCTGCATGATTTCAGACCCGGCGAACCCTACTACCTCGCGGTCTTCCTCGTTGGTGCTTATCAGGAGACCCTTGGCGATCTGCACAATCTGTTAGGCGATACCAATGTCGTCGGAGTCCACTTGGAAAAAGGCAAACCCGTCTATACCCACGAAGTCGAGGGCGACACCGTCGCCGATGTGCTGACTTATGTGGAGTTCGATCCCAAGGAACTCGTCACCCGCTTCCGCACCTTCGCGGAAAAAGCCGTCACTGAAGGCCGCATCTCCCCCAAGGAACGTCGCGAGGTGCTGGATCTTTTCAGGGAAGGTCTCTCCGGCTATACTTACTTCGAGAGCTGAACGTAGGGGCGATCACCGGTCGCCCCGAATTCATTCACCAAACGCCAAAGGCCCCCAGACGAGCCCCTCGCGCGTTCCGGCGTTCCGCAAATTTGCCACCGGCAGACCCAAGCTCCCGCTTGCGCATCGCTCCAGCCACCGCTAAACCGTCGCCGCGATGGCCACGATCAATTCGAATTTCCTCAAGCTCAAAGCCGGTTACCTCTTTCCCGAAATCGCCCGCCGCGTGCGCGCCTATTCGGAAGCGAACCCCGACAATGCCGCCCGCATCATTCGTTGCGGCATCGGCGATGTAACCGAACCGCTGCCTTCCGCCGTTGTGAAGGCGATGCATGAAGGGGTCGATGAAATGGCCTGCCGCGACACCTTCAAAGGCTATGGCCCCGAGCAAGGTTATGAGTTCCTCCGCCAGGCAATCGTCGACAGCCAGTTCGCCGATCTCGGAATTTCCGCGGATGAGGTTTTCATCTCGGACGGTTCGAAATGCGACACCGGCAACATCCTCGACATCTTCGGCAAGGGCAATGTCATCGCCATCACCGATCCTGTGTATCCCGTCTATGTCGACACCAACGTTATGGCCGGCAACACCGGCGATGCGAACGTCCAGGGCGCGTATGATGGATTGCTCTATCTTCCCTGCAACGCTGCCAACAACTTCGTCGCTGATGTTCCCGCGCAGAGGGCCGACATCATTTATCTCTGCTTCCCCAACAATCCCACTGGTGCTGTTGCCACTCGCGAGCAGCTTGAGGCATGGGTGAAGTATGCGAAGGAAAACGACGCCATCATTTTGTTCGACGCCGCTTATGAAGCCTTCATTCGCGATCCCAAGATCCCGCGTTCGATCTTCGAAATCGAAGGCGCGCGCGATTGTGCGATCGAGTTCCGTTCCTTCTCCAAAAACGGCGGCTTCACCGGCGTGCGCTGTGCCTATGTCATCATTCCGAAAACCGTCAGTGGAAAATCCGACACCGGCGAACGCATCCCGCTTCATCAACTCTGGTCCCGCCGCCACTGCACCAAGTTCAACGGTGCCAGCTATCCCGTGCAAAAAGGCGCTGCGGCCGTGTTTTCGGAAGAAGGCAAGGCCGAGGTCAATGCATTGATCGATCACTACATGGGCAACGCCAAACTTCTGCGCGAAGCTGCGAAAGCCGCGGGCCTGCCGGTCTTCGGTGGTGAAAACGCACCCTATGTTTGGGTCGGTTGTCCGGCCGGCCTCAGCTCGTGGGACATGTTCGACAAGATGCTCGGCGAAGCACAGGTCGTCATCACCCCCGGCTCCGGATTCGGCTCCGCAGGCGAAGGCTATTTCCGCATCTCCGCATTTAACTCACGCGCGAATGTCGAAGAGGTGTGTCGCAGGTTGAAGGCGCTGGTGGCCTAGAACCCTCCTATGGCACAGTCGTTGTCCCGCCTATTGACTCACATCGTCTTTTCCACGAAACATCGCGAGCCAAGGTTGGACGCAGCTTTTCGGCCCAAATTGTTCGCATATATCGCGGCTGTTGGGCGCGACCTCGGCTGCGAAGTTTTCAGGGTAGGTGGCGTCGCCGATCATGTCCATATGGCCATCGATTTGGCCCGCACGGTGAGCGTCGCTGATTTCGTCAAAAAAGTGAAACAGACGAGTTCGATTTGGATGAAGGAACAGACCGGAAATCCTACCTTCGAATGGCAGGCGGGTTATGGCGCTTTCTCAGAGCGTGTCTGAAAAATAACTTCAAACACATGTTGGGCTGTACTTTTATGTACTGTTGCGTGAGAAACTCGGCATGGCGAGTTATCCAGATTGTCGTGAATGCCTATGCGGATGCCATTGCAACCACGCCGTCGAACATCGGCAAAACCTGGGTGGCTGCGTGGTCCGCGGGACAGATTCGCGATGAGGTGATGAAGTCGATCGATGAGAAATCGGCGCAATTCCGGAAGGTTGAGCCCGAGACTTCCGAAGAGGCGGATGGGCAGAGAGAACAGGAGCAAGATGCTCCTTTCACGGACTGGGGCGAGACGCCCCAGCCACTTTAGACGCTGCAGATCTGCACCGCCTCGCGCAACGAGCGCAGCGGCTCCCCGGAAACCGGGATGAACTCCTGCCCGAGATAGCCTTGGTATCCGGTATCCACAATGGCCTTCACGATGGCGGGATAGTTGAGCTCCTGCGTGGCATCGATTTCATTCCGGCCGGGGCTGCCGCCGGTGTGGTAATGTTTGATGTGGCGGTGATGCTTGCGGATCGTGTTGATGATATCGCCCTCCATGACTTGCATGTGATAGATATCGTAGAGCAGGCCGAAGTGGGGCGAATCTAACAGCTCGCACAAGGCAACGCCCCACTCGGTGTGATCGCATTGATAGTCGGGATGCTCGATCCGGCTATTGAGCAGCTCCATGCAAATCGTCAGGCCAAGCTCAGCGGCGAGAGGCAGCAGGCGGCGCAATCCGATGGCGCAGTTTTGCAGCCCCTCCTCATCGGAAATGCCTTCGCGGTTTCCCGAAAAACAAATGACATTCTTCGCTCCACCCGCGGCGGCGGCTTGCAGATGGGGCCGGTAAATTTCAATCAAGGTCTCGTGGTGCTTGATGCGGTTAAAAGCCTTTTCAATTTGGCCAACCTTGGTGCCATCCGCAGTGGTTCCGACAGGGAAGCTCACCATCGCGCATTCCAGTTCATATCCCGCCAGCACCGGCAAATCCGTGGGCATAACAAGCTCCACTGACGAAATGCCAATCTCGCGGGCGGCGATGCAAAGGTCATCCAGCGGGATGGCATCATAGCACCAACGGCAGACCGAAAGACGGATGCGGCTCATGTCAGGCGCTCACTCAGCGCCGCAGTCCACAGCCGCGTTACCATCATTTCCTGCAGCGGCTCCATCACGGCGCGGCTGTCGCCATCCGTATCCTCATGACCGGCCAGATGCAGCAAGCCATGTACGAAATACCTTAGAATCTCACGGGGCAGGGGCTCGTTGTATTCGGTTGCCTGGCGCTGCGCGACTTCAGCGCAGATGACGATCTCGCCGTGGTGAAAGGTGATGACATCGGTCGGCCCTTCGATGTCCATGAAATCGCGATGGACCTGGTCGCTCGTCGTATCATCCACCAAAGCGACTTCAAGTGTGGCAAGGTGTGACAGCGGGCAATCGTCGATAGCCGCGTTTTCCAAAGCAATTCTAACAGCGTCGCAGGCGATGTCCTCGAAGGCGGTGAGCCAGCATTCCGGAATGGCGATGGCTTCCTGGTTGTTGCCAATAATAACTTCGAGCGACATGGCAACGTGAGGGACGGGAAGATCAGGCGCGCTTCGGCATCGGGATGACCCGGCCGCCCTGGCTGAGATCATTGGTCAAGCGGCGGGTCGCGGTGGATGAGCGGTCATCGTCTTTCGGATAGTCAATGCGGCTATGCAGCATGCTGCGGAGCGTGCCCGTAAAGCTGTCCTTGACGATCGCAAGCTCGCGCAATGTCAGCGGGCAATCATCGAGCTGGCCGTCGTTGATCTTGGCGCGGACGAGTTCCTCAACCATCGCGCGGATCTTCGCGGGTGTCGGTTTTTTCAGGGACCGTGACGCGCTTTCCAAGGTGTCGGCCAAACAAATGATGCCGCTCTCACGGGTCGATGGCCGCGGGCCGGGATAGCGGAAATTTTTTTCCTCGATCATTGGCAGGTCTTCGGGATTTCCCATCCGGCGATCGACCTTTTCCAGTTCCGCTTTCTTCTGCTCCTGCGCCCTGCGGTAGAAATAATACACCAGCGAATCGCCGTGATGTTCCTGGATCACGTCGATGATCCGCGGGTTGAGCTTGTGTTTGACGGCGAGGTCCACGCCATCCTTGACGTGGGCGATGATGATCATCGAGCTCATCGTCGGTGTCAGCGTGTCATGGGGGTTTTCCCCGCCATCGCTGATGTTCTCGATGAAATAGATCGGCTTCTTCAATTTGCCGACGTCATGAAAATACGAGCACACGCGGCACATCGGGGCGTTGGCGCCGATTTTCTCCGCGGCCGCTTCGGCGAGTGATGCGACGACTAGGCTATGATGAAAGGTGCCCGGCGCTTCGAGTTGCATTCTCCGGAGCAGCCGGTGGTTGAGATCGCTGAGCTCCAGCCAACTGATGTCGGTTGTCAGTTGGAAAGTGTTTTCGAAGATTGGCAACAGTCCGCCGATGACGAGAGCGGTTACGACGGCGGTTCCAAAGGCCGCGGCACAGCCGGCGCCGAGGAGCTTCAGATGAAACATCGAGTCCGGTCCGAAACAGTCCGCGATGTTGAGGCGTCCCAACAACAGGCCGACCAGCAGGGTGATGGCCCCTACGGAAATGCCCGCTTGCAGAAGTTGGATGCGCTTGCGGAGTTGATAGGCGAGCAGGACGCTCGTGATGCCGCTGACCAAACTGAGGATCATGTAATCGAGCACATCGCTCTGGGGCACCAGCAGGCAGCCGATGAGGGTGACATAGACGACCGAGAAGGAAGCGACGGCGCGGCCGAGAAGCACCCCATGAAGCATTGGTGCGAGGGCGAAGGGGATGGCGAAAAACCGGAACACTTCGTAGCCCGGCCCATTGCTCACCAAACTCAGCACGCCGCGCACGGACATGACCAGCAACAGGTGGCAGGTGAGGCCACCGAGTACCAGCAGCACGCGGCTGTTGCGACGGCAGGGTCCCTGCAAGCTGACTTGGAACATGACCAGTGCGGTCACGGCGATGATCAATCCATACAGCGCGCCGCTGAGGGGTTGGTCAGCGAAGGCAGTGCCGGCCGAGGCTTTAAGAACCAGCACCGAACTGCCGACGGCAAAGGTCGCATAGAGCGCGAGCTTTACCCAGAAGCTGTCTTCCAGGGCTTGGATGACCGCGTGTTCGCTATGAACCCTGCGCTTTTTCCCCGACGAAAGCCCTTGTCGGGCCAATCGCCAGCGTTTGATGGCATCCACAAATCCCACGGCGATATGAAATCGGTTCAAGCGGGCAGGTTTTCACGGGGAAAATTTTACTGCCGGGCCGCGAACCTATGCGGCGGAAAGGGGGTTGGCAATCGACAAATCGAGCCGCCCGGGGGGTCTTGGATTGCTTTTATTTCGTAAAATCAAATATTCGCCCGGGTGACAGCGAGTTCCGGAGCCATGTTGGTGGCGGCGTCCAGCCGTTGGGACGAAGCGTGTTTTTCGGTTCCGGCGATGCGCGCTTTGCTCGCGTCCGGCTTGCAAACAGGCGTGCTCTGCCCGGCCGAACAGCGGGAATTCTGGCAAACCCTCAGAGGCCTGGTGGTGCTCGATTTTTCCTCCGCGGAAAAGGCGAAGCAGGTGGCCCGGGAAATCGCCGGAAATTGGCAGGCCGCCCTCGCCTGGGAGCCCGGCACCGCCGCCGAGGCGTTCAAAATCGCCGGCATTCCCCGTCGCATCGGTCCGGATGGCAAGGCGCTGGCCAAGCTGCTGACCCACCCCATCGCTCCCGTCGTGAGCCCGCTCGAGCACCGGGTTCGCCACTATCTTGCGCTGGTGGAGGCGTTGGGAATCCCGACCACGCGGCCGGAATTTTTCGCGGCGGCGGCTTTGGGAATCGAGCCGGTGGTCGGCGCGGTGCTTTGTTGTCCGGGTTCGGATTTCGGCGCCAGCCACGAGTGGCCGATCGATCGCTGGCAGGAAATCGTGAGCGCGCTTTTGCAAAGTGGCCATCGTGTCACCATCGCCAGCGTGGGCGGTGGACGCAGGCTGGCAGAACAACTTACGTCCAAGCTCGGCAATGCGGTCGAATCCTTCCATGCCTCGCCATTGGGTGGCACGCTGCCGGTGCTGGCGGTGCATGGCCTGGTGATCGCCGCCGACGGTTCGTTGCCGCATTTGGCCGCGCATGCCGGGTCGACTTGCTTGACCTTGTTCGGTCCCAACGATGCTGCGTGGAAGCGTCCACTCGGGAAGCGGCATGCTGTGGTGAAACGCCATGTCGAATGCTCGCCCTGCTTGCTGCCGCGCTGCCCTCTTGACTTGCGTTGTCAGAACGAACTTGAGACCGCGCGCGTTTTGCAAGCGGTGGGCGAAAAACTTGCAGAGCTCAGGGTTGTGCAATCGTGAACGCAAGCGAGGTGGCCACCTGATCGTTGACGTAGATTTCAACCCGGTATGTTCCAATGATCCAGCCATCCGCGGGTCTTGATAGCGTGAACGTGAAGTTGTCTTTCGGGCCTTTCGCCACCAGCGCCGATTCACCGACTTTTATTTCCTTCGCCGAGCCATCACCGACGTTTTCCGCAATCCATAAGCTGCGGATTTTGTCATCGCGTTGCAA
>JANMJQ010000040.1:0-7021 GCA_031371445.1 Akkermansiaceae bacterium | reverse complement strand
TCACGGCGGACGGGGCGGGAGCGCTCGCTGGAGCTGACGCCGGTTGACTTGCCGGAGCATCGCCGGAGATGCGGGCGATCACGGTTCCGATCGGCACTTCCTCGCCTTCACCGACGACGATTTCAAGCGTGCCACCCGCGGCGGCTTCGAGCTCATTGGACACCTTGTCGGTCTCAAGCGTGACCAGCACATCGCCGGCGGCCACGACTTCGCCGTTTTTCTTGTGCCAGCGGGCGACATTCGCGGAGGTGATGGATTCGCCGGCGGCGGGGACTTTGACGTCGAGTGACATGAGGAAAGCGGATTTGAATTTGGAAAAAACCGGAATTGTTAGAGCGAGAAAGCGTCGGCAAGAAGCTCCTTCTGCTCGCGGTAATGCATCGCCTTGGAACCCGGCGCGGGGCTTGAAGCAGGACCCCGGCCAGCATAGCGGATGTTATTGCCAACCGCATCCTTGAGCCGGCGGGCGATATACCCCCAGGCGCCCATGTTCTGGGGTTCCTCCTGGCACCACACGTGATCCGTGGCGTGGGTGTATTGGCTGATGATGGCCTGCACCATCTCAGCGTGAAATGGATAGAGCTGCTCGATGCGGACAATCGCAGTGTCTTCGTTATTCAGCTCCTGGCGTTTGGCCATGAGATCGTAGTAAACCTTGCCGCTGCAGAAAATCACACGGCGCACGGCGCTTGGATCGTTGAAAGTTTTGGTATCGGGGAGGATTTCCTGGAAGCAGGTGCCCTCCATGAAATCGTAGTCCTGAGACACCGCCTCCGCGCGGCCCAACAGGCTTTTGGGTGTCATCAAAATGAGCGGCTTGCGGAAATCGCGGTGCTTCTGGCGGCGCAACGCATGGAAGTATTGCGCGGGCGTCGAGAAGTTGCCGACGATCATGTTTTTCTCGGCGCAAAGTTGCAGGTAGCGTTCCAAGCGCGCGCTCGAATGCTCGGGACCCATGCCTTCATAGCCGTGTGGCAGCAACATCACGAGGTCGCTCGGTGTCTGCCATTTCGATTCAGCCGACGAAATGAATTGGTCGATAATGACCTGCGCGCCGTTCGAGAAATCGCCGAACTGAGCCTCCCACAAGGTCAGCATGCTGGGATACGAAAGCGAGTAGCCGTAGTCGAAGCCAAGTACCGCGAACTCGGAGAGGAATGAGTTGTGGACGCAGAATTTCGCCTGGTCGCTGCTGAGGTGTTCAAGCGGGATGTAGCGCTCGCGCGTCTCTGAATCGTAGAACACCGCGTGCCGTTGCGAAAAGGTGCCGCGGCGGCAATCCTGTCCTGACAGACGCACCGGCGTGCCCTCTAACAGAAGTGAACCGAAGGCCAGTGCTTCCGCGAAAGCCCAGTCGATGGGGCCGCCGTTTGCCATCGCTTCGACCCGGCGAGGAACAAATCGCTTGGCGAGGGTCGGGTGCAGATGGAAGTCAGAGGGAATATCTGTTAGAACCTTCCCGATGTGGGCGAGCGTTTCGCGGCTGACTCCGGTGCCGACGGGTGCGTGGGAATACGCGGGCTGGATGATGGCCGTCGACCCGCTGAACGCCGTGCGGTCGCCCGCTTCCTGGAGTTGCAGCATCTTCTGATAGCCGTTCTCGAACTTGTCCCAGATGGCTTTTTCAAGCGCCTCCAGATCCGCCTGGGAAATCGCTCCCTTGGAAAGCAGCTGCTGCTTGAGGATCGCTCCGAAGGTTGGCCGCTCCTCAATTTTTTTCGCCACCGTTGGCTGCGTGAACGCCGCCTGGTCCGCCTCGTTGTGGCCCTGGCGGCGATAGCAATACATGTCGATGACGATATCGCGTCCAAAGCGCTGGCGAAACTCGATGGCGAACAAGGCCGTCCAATAAAGATCCGCCGGCTCCTCGCCGTTCACGTGCAAAATCGGTGCCTCGATCATCTTCGCCACATCGGTCGCGTAGGCCGAAGACCGCGCGTCGGCGGGCACCGTGGTGAAGCCGATCTGGTTGTTGATGATGAGATGGATCGTGCCACCCGTGCGATAGCCTTTGAGTTGGGAAAGATTGAGCACTTCCGCGACCGAGCCCTGGCCTGCGAAGGCGGCGTCGCCATGCAGCAAAATCGGCAGCACCTGCTTTCGGTCGATCTCACCGTCGCCTACGTCGCTGAGCACCCGTTGGCGGGCGCGGGCCTTGCCTTCGACGATGGAATTCACCGCTTCCAAGTGGCTTGGGTTTGCGGCGAGGTTGATGCGGACCTTGCCATCGGGAAGTTCGCGGACGCTTTCGTAGCCGAGGTGGTATTTCACATCGCCATCGCCCGCGACCAAACCGGTTTCATAGTTCGGGGTGAATTCGTAGAGCAAGGTGGTCAGCGATTTCCGCACGAAATTCGCCAGCACGTTGAGCCGTCCGCGGTGCGACATGCCCATTTCGATTTCCTTCACGCCGCTCGAAGGACAGGCTTCTAACAGCGCGTTGAGGATAATCATGATCCCCTCGCCGCCTTCATTGGAGAAGCGCTTTTCACCCAGGAAACGCTTGCCCAGGAAATTTTCAAATGCTTCCGCTTCGAGCACCCAGCAGAGCGAGTTGAGCAAGCGCACCGACGTGTCTTCGGGCCGCATCACGCGCGCTTCGATCCGCTCGCGCACCCAGTGGCGGACGGTCGTGTTGTGGATGTGCATGAACTCGAAGCCGATATTGCCCGAGTAGGTTGCCTCAAGACCGGCGACCATTTCGCGAAGCTTCATCTTGTCGCCATGCCGGAAAAACGAATTCGACACCTCGCGGTCCAAATCGGCGGGGGTGAGACCGTATTGCTCGATGCGCAGGCGCGGATTGCGGTCCGGGCTGTCCTCAAGGGGATTGATGGCGGCCTGGGTGTGGCCAAGCGTCCGGTAATTATAAATGAGACTGGTGACGCGGGAGTAAAAGGCGACATCGGCTTCGGGAACAGATCCTGTTGCGGCAGCCGTCGTCGACGCGGCACCCTCCTTGGGCTTCAGTTGTGCGCAGCCGAGCTCGAAGCCTTCAAAGAAAGCGGCCCACGTGGCATCCACCGATTTCGGGTCTTCCCGCCACTTGTCATATTGGGCTTCCATCAAGCCTACGTTCTGCCGCGCCGAAACCGAAGAGTTCATTGGAAATGGGTATTTGGGGCGGTCCCGCGAATTTCCCGCTTGGCCCGCCCCGCACAGCGATTCATTAAGGGGCGAGCCCCATCGCGTCAACCGTGCAGGCTGGAATTCGGCCCACCGGAGCCCCTTAAAAATCATGATTGTAGTCAACGAGCTGACCAAGCGCTATGCCCGCCACGAAGCTGTCCGCGGAATCACGTTCAACGTGGAAAAAGGCGAGGTCGTCGGCTTCCTGGGGCCCAACGGCGCCGGCAAAACCACCACCCTGCGGATGCTGACGGGCTACCTGCCGCCAACCTCGGGCACCGCCACCATCGCCAACTTCGACATTTTCCGGGAATCGGTCGAAGCACGCCGGAAAATCGGCTACATGCCCGAAAATGTCCCGCTCTATGAGGACATGCGGGTCCGGGAATATCTGAAGTTCCGCGCCCAGCTCAAAGGCCTCGGTGGCACCGCAACCCGCCGCCGCGTCGGCGATGTCATCGACACCTGCGGCCTCGCCAACGTGAAAGGCAAGATGATCAAGGCACTCTCAAAAGGCTACCGCCAGCGGGTCGGGCTTGCCGATGCCCTGGTCCACGATCCCGAACTCCTCATTCTCGATGAACCGACCAACGGCCTCGATCCAAACCAAATCCGGCAGATCCGCGAATTGATCCGGCACCTTTCGCAAAATCATACCGTCCTGCTTTCGACTCACATTCTATCCGAAGTGGAAATGACATGCAGCCGCGTGATCATCATCGACAACGGCACAATCAAAGCCGCCGACACTCCGGCCAACCTCGTCGGACAAATGCGTGCGGCGGGTCGCATTCAGGTTGAGATCCAAGGTAACGCGGAAGTGGTCGCCGCCGCGTTGACACGGATGGACAAGGTGAAAAAGGTCACGCCCGAACCACTCGACAACGATTGGATCCGCTACACCGTTTGGGTCGATTCCGGAACCGATTCACGACAACACATCGCGCAACTCACCGCACAATACGGTTGGCCTCTGCGCTCCTTGTTCCGCCACAAGGCGACTCTGGAAGACGTATTTGTGGAGCTGACGCGCGCGGATTGAGCGGACGGTATAGGTTAAAGGTTATCCGTTATTGGTTATAAGTGGCAGAGGAACCGGGGGCTCTCTGGCGCGATAACCATTAACTGGACAACCAAGCGCCTGCTGCGCGCGTGGGGTCTATTCCCCGAGTCCTTTCGCATAAACCTCTTCGTTTGTGAAGACGATGACCATCGGCCGGCAACAGATTTCGCAGTCGTAATCCACCTCCGCGGGCAGCTCGTCGGGATGCGGCACAGCCACTTCAAAAACCTCGAAGCAGGTCGGGCAGGTCACTTCGGCTAATTCCATGGCGTAGGGGCGATCACCGGTCGCCCCGAATTCATTCATCCCACCATCCATTTAGCAACCCGATTCAAACCCGTTTCAAAATCAGGATCGGGGCGACCAGCGATCGCCCCTACATCCCCGCTTGCATCGGGTATCTTCCGTGGCATCGTCGCTCTCATGGCGGAACTCACGCTGTTTGAAAAAATCTGCCGCGGCGATATTCCGGCGACCTTCGTGCATGAGGATGAGCGCTGCGTTGCGTTCAGCGATATTTCGCCGCAGGCACCGGTGCACATTCTGGTCATTCCACGCAAGCCGATCCCGCGTGTTGGCATGGCCGAGGAAGCGGACGAAAGCCTGCTAGGCCATCTGCTCCTGGTCGCAGGCAAAGTGGCGCGCGAGCAAGGCCTCAGTGAATCGGGTTTCCGCCTCGTCATCAACAACGGCCGTGACGGCGGCGAAGCGGTGCCTCATCTGCATGTTCATCTGTTGGGAGGCCGCCAGATGAAATGGCCGCCCGGCTAAATTTTTCCCCAATGCTCATGAAATGGACTTCCCTGCCTTTGTTGGCGATGTGCTTCACGTCTTGCAAAGTTGCCACTCCCGGTCCGCCACCGCGGGTGGCCAAAGTGGTGCTGGTTCATGGCTTCCTTGATACGGGCGACGCCTTCAGGCCGATGTGCACGCGATTGGAAAAGCGCGGCTTCGATTGCTTCACCGCCACCCTCAAGCCCAGCGATGGCCGCGGCGGCCTGGAAAAACTCGCGGTCGGACTGAAGCAGGAAATCGATACAAAGTTCGGCCCCAAGGAACGGATCAACATCGTCGCCTTCAGCATGGGCGGGCTGGTCAGCCGCTATTACCTGCAAAATCTTGGCGGCGCCAAGCGGTGCGAGCAATTGATCACCATTTCATCCCCCCACAACGGCACCAACGCCGCCTGGTGGTATCCCTCGCAGGGTGCCAGGGAAATGCGGCCGAAGAGCGAATTTCTAACAGAACTGAAACGTACCGAACCCAAGCTCGGTGGCATGAAGATCACCTCCTACCGCACTCCCATGGACCTCGTCATCCTCCCCGCCGACAGCTCCAAATGGGAACGCGCCGACAACCTCACATTCCCCGTCCTCCTCCATCCACTCATGCTCGTTTCCAAACCCGTGATGGACGACATCGAGAAGAGGTTGGTGGAGTAGAGACTGTTAGAGATCGTGGATAGTAGATCGTGGATAGTAGATGAAGATTCATCGGACCGCCTTTTATCCACTATCCACTATCCACTATCCACGATCCACGATCCCCTATCCACTATCCCCTATCTCTTCCAAAAAAAAACCGCCCGCGGGACGAGGCCTGCGGACGGTGTGGTTAAGGTGGTAGGGACCGGCTGCTGGTTCAGCTTTCGTCGGTCTTCACTTTGCCGAGCACTTCGACCCGCACGGACGTAACGCCGCGGCTGACGAAGCCAAGCCGCTCGGCGGCTCCGATGGTCAGATCGATGATGCGGCCCTTGATATAGGGTCCGCGGTCGGTGATCGTGACCACTTCGGATTTTCCATTGGCCTCGTTGATCACGCGGACCTTGGTGCCCAGGGGCAGTGTCTTGTGGGCGGCGGTGGCAGCGTCATTGTTGAGGCGCTGGCCGCTTGCGGTGGTGGTTCCGTAGTTGGTGCGCACGGAATACCAGGAGGCTTTGCCGTGTTGCACCGACTCGACCGCATAAGCATCGGACGGAACGGTTGGTTGTTTTGTGGATGCATTCCCACTTGCGGAGCAACTGGGAATAAGGCTGACGCCGGCGATTGCCAGGGCCACGGACTTTAGGTTCCGGGTCATGTTCATCGTAGTGTTGCCCCCTTCGGGACGCGGCGACATAGGAGCCCGGCCGGGAGGAATCAAGAAAAAACTGCCCTTGTGAAAGTTTGGCGAATTCCTTGTAAAATAAAGGTTTTAGCCCAAGTGATTAGGACCAGTTAACTATTTTTCTTGCGTTTTTGGCACAGATAGTGTTTTTCGCGGACGAATGCTAGAGCAGTGGATGGCACCTGTCCGCACCCGGTTCAATGAATCGGACTTCGAGTTTCTCGCTTCGATTCTCGCCCCCGGCGGACAGCGACTCCATCTGGAAAAACTGTGGGGCGATCCGGAGGCCCTGCGTGAAATCCTCGATCTCAAGGAGGTGTTCCGCGGGCTGTTAGATTCCCCGGCGGCCATCCAGGTCTCGCCCCGCTTTTATTTTTACGTGCTGGTCCGCCATGCGTTTTTGCAAGCCGGTTTGTCGGACGCGGAACTGGCAACCTATATCGCCGATCTGATGGCCAAACGCGTCTGCCCGCTGACCGATGATCCGCTGCAGGACATGGTCGGTGGCTACACGCATGCCTCGGATTTCCTCGCAGTCATCTCAACCGCCAAAGAACGGATGCGCTTCCATCTGCAGGTCGCGGCCGGCAACCAGTTCCTGCTGCTCACCGGACTTTATCCGGACTTCCTGAAAAACCGCAGCGAGAAATGCGGTGCCCCCGATCTGGACTTCTACGAATCCTTCGCCCAACAGGCCTTCCGTGGTGCCTCGGACAGCAA
>JANMJQ010000001.1:0-3984 GCA_031371445.1 Akkermansiaceae bacterium | reverse complement strand
TACCATTGTCATCGATGCCGTGAACAACCGGATCGATGTGCAGATTTCCGATGCCGAAATCGCGATGCGCAAAAGCAAGTGGGTGCAGCCCGCGCCACGCTACACGCATGGGGTATTGGCGAAATACGCGAAGCTCGTTTCGACCGCCAGCGAAGGGGCGGTGACGGACAAATATTTATAAGAGAAAATCGGGTCAGGTGCCGCATTTCAACATTTTCATAGGTCTTGTTGAAATGCGGGAGGTCGCTCCGGATGTCACGGCATCGGCAGCAAACCCTCGCTCCGCACTTTCCATTTCCCGTCTTTCGGAAAACCGGGCGCGTCTTTCGTCGGCGCGCCGTCCCAACCGGCGGCCATCATCGCCACGGCTGTCAGCAAGCCGCCGTTACCGGGGAGGTAGAGCGGGAGCCGTTTGTCCTGATAGTTGTGGCCGTTGGGGAGATAGATGTTTTTCGGCGCGTCCATGAACAACGCGTCAATGGCTTTGTCCGGGCGGCCGAGGCGGGCGGCGGTCATCGCCATCATCGGATAGTCCCAGCCCCAGGTGGTGGGCCATTCCCAGTTGTTCAATACGTCGTCGAGCGTGCGGTTCATCGTGTCGCGATCAATGAGCGGCGTGAGCGGCAGCACGCCGAGTGCGGCGAGCATGGACGGGTGATCGTTGCGCTTGGTGAAGGGCGGCGTCTCGATGGCGGTGTAGATTCCATCGCGGACATGCGGGTTTGAAAGGTGTTGGATGACATCATCCCAGTGCGGCTCGCGTTTCATGCCCCGCCGCTCGCGCCATTGCTGCGCGGTCGAGAGCGCCCAATGCCAGTAGGCGAGTTCGTAGGTGGGATTCACCGTCGTGGCTGCGTCATAGCATTCCTGCGCGGGAATCAGCGCGGGGCCGAGGACGTAGCGTTTTCCCGCTTCATCCCACGCGGCATAAGACGCCATGAATTCGGCGGTTTGGAAAACGATGTCGCGATACTTTTCCAAGGTAGCATCGTCACGATGGGCGCGGTAGCAAAGCTCCGCATAGTAGATCGGATGCGGCTGTTCCCAGATCAGCATCGCGGCGACTTTGGACGGGCTTTCCTCGCCGTTAGGACCGACCATTTTCGGCCAGCGCGCGCCCTGATAGCCTTGCCGCTTGGCGAGCGCCTGGGCAACGGGCAGAATTTTTTCATACCATGGCAGGCTTTTTTCGAGCATCCCGACGCGGCCCCACAGCGCGAAATGCACCGCGTGCCACCAGTGCATTTCCGTGTGCGGTTTGCCGAACCAACTGTTGAGGGTGAGGCCGGTTTCCTGAGGAGGCATCGAGCCGGCACATTGGATGGCGGTGAGGTATTGCGAGAGCACGATGCGGCGTTCCAGCTCGCCGGCACGCGGATCGGTGCTGCCGCTCAAGTCGATCGCGCCGCCGCTCTGCCAGAAATTTTTCCAGTGGTCCGACGATGCTTTGAAAACCTCCGGAGCGCCCGGAAGCGGATCGGTTTCCGCTTCTACGGAAAAGTCGCAGACGAAGGCGAGATGATCGTTTCCCTTGGCGAGCAACTCGAAATGATGCGGTGATGTTAGCTTGAGGTCGCCGCCCGACCATGCGGCGCTTGCGTGATAAATGGTGTCGTCGAGCGTGCGGGTGAAATCGCAACGGGTGGCTTTGATGTCCGCTTCGGTCTTGTGGGCCTCGGGATGCTCCCAATCGGCGTTCTCCTTCCAATCCGCTTTCACTCCGGGGAATGCGATTGAAATTCCGAGCCAGCCGGGATCGAGCAACTTGGAATCGATTTCCACGGCGATCATGTCGCGCTCGGGGTGGCAGGCGAGGCGGACGGTCACGGACTCGCCGTCGAATTCGAACACACTCGTTAGAATGCCGCTCCAGAGATCCAATGTCTGCTCGCAATGCGCCAAGTCATCCGGCGTCGCGGCACTGCCATCTTTTTTCTTCAGGACCAAACCGATCCGCGCGAGGTCGAGCCGATGTGGATTCTCCCGCAGATACGAAGCCGCCGGGGATTCCTGATTGCTGGCGTAGGGAACTTTGCGGCCATGCACCTCGTAGTAATCGAACGCGGCATCGAGCTTGTAGTTGTTAGGATTCGGAAAACTATGCCAGCCCCATTGTGATTCGGTGTGGAGCGGGATTCCCTCGTCGTAAGGAGCGGGAAATGTCTGCAGGCCGGTGATGTCCGCGGTGAAGGCAAACTCACCGTTGCCGACGGAAAACGGCGAGAGGGGATCGGGTTTCCGCGCGGTGGGATTGTGGCGCCTGACGAGTGCTTCGCGGTCAATCGGTGGTGCGTCCGCGGCGAAGGCCGGCATGACCAACCCCAGCAGGACGCAGGCCCGGACGATGACTTTACGAAAGGTCATTGTCCCGGTTATTTCGCGACGTTGTCTCCTGCGAGGTCGTTGAGGAACAGTTCGATTTCCGTGTATCCACCAGCGGCGTTCAAACGATGCGCCTTCTTCCAACTGTCGGGAATGCCGTCGCCACCAGCCTGGATTTTCGCGGGACCGCTCTTGATCTCGCCGAAGCCGCCCATCTCCGCCGGATCGCTGATCGTTTTGCCCTTCTTGCCAAGCGATGTCAGGTCGTTGATCAGGAGAATGTCCACGGAATCGCGTTGCAACGAACTGCCCACGCCTGTGACGATCTTTTTGTAAGCCGCCTCGGCGGTGTCGAGCTTGACCTCCACGGGTGCCTTGATCGATGAAGAAGGTATGAGGGTCGGTGCGGTGTCGCCGCTGCCGAAATCCTGCGGTTGCGCGGGTTTTCCGTTCAGAACGCCGTCGAGGTTCATGTCGATGGAGTTGCTTTTTTCGAAAATGTGGTCTGTCGGTTTGAATTCTCCGGCAAAGTGCTCGCTGGAGCTCGGGCCTTTGATGAAATAGTTTCCAACCACATCCGCCGCATGATCGCCGCCGGAATGTCCGCCGACGTAGCCGCAGACGCCCCAGTTATAGATTACATTATTTACATATTGAACGACGCCTTTCGACTTCGGGTTGCGGCTCTGGTTGCTGATCCAGAGATTGTGTGAAAACGTCACGTTCTCGCTCTCGCACAGGCAGCCGAAGCGTTGGGGCGCGATGCCCGGACCGATGATGCAGTTTTGAAACGTGATATCACTGGATTTGGTCATTCCGATGCAATCCCAGCGACCCCATTCGATGGAGACGTGATCAAAAATCATGTTGCTGCCTTCGGTGAGACCTACCACGTATTTCTTCTCCTGTTTCGGCGTCAACCCTTGGCGGAAGCGGATGTAGCGGACGATGATGTTGTGCGATTTGGAGAAAGAGATCTCGTAGTTCCTGGTGGCGATTCCCTCGCCGGGCGCGGTCTGGCCGGCGATGGTGATGTCGCTGGCGACCGTCACGATGCTTTTCAACTCGACGTAGCCCGCGACGTCGAACACCACGATGCGCCGGCCCTTCGAAACCGCATCGCGGAAGGATCCGGGACCGCTGTCGGATAGATTCGTGACATGATGGACCTGGCCGCCGCGGCCGCCCGTGGCCCGAGCGCCGAAGCCTTCGGCGGAGGGAAATGCGAGCGGATCAGCGGCGGCGGACGCGAGACCAGGTAGAATCGCGGCGAATGCGAGGGAGGTTTTCAAATTGGGTTTGGAGGACACCATTTGAACAAGCGCTCCGGGGTTGGTGCCGCCCCGGGCTTTGAAAAGTTAGAATCTCCAACTGCAGCCGACCGTAAATCCCAGCGCGTCGATGCCGGGGTTTGGATCCGTCAGGCCGAGATTGGAGTGGTGGGTGAAATAGAGCGATCCGAGCAGCGAGACATTGTCGCAGATTTCATGGCGCAGACCGAGTTGGCTAAACCAATTGAATGTGAAATCCTGGCCAAGGGCTTCGCGGTTGTCACCTTTCGCCTCCGGGCCACCCGCGCTGTTGGTCCAACCGAAGCCACCGCCGATGGAGAAAAATGCTGAGGTCTCGTTGGTGAACCAATATTCAATCGATGGCGCGCCC
>JANMJQ010000328.1:0-20600 GCA_031371445.1 Akkermansiaceae bacterium | reverse complement strand
ATAGCGCAAACGCCCATCGCTGCCGGTGCGGATGATGGAGGAGCCGCTGACTTCAAGATCGGATGGCATAGGTTGCATACATGGGTATGTATGCTTGTTATGCCGGGGAAGTGATAGTGGCCGGGAATAGACCGCTTACGGCTTCCCATTGCGCACGTCGCCTTTCGGCCCGTTCCTCGTCGGTAAGGTCGAGTTGGGGCCGTTCGCCCTTCGGTTTTTGAAAACTGCGTGAATGGGGTCAGTCCTTGCGGATTCACATTGGTCTTGCGGGGTACGGCTGTAAGGAGTAAAAGCAGGCATGGCGAGACCCACGCGATTCCAATATCCCGGCGCGATTTACCATGTGATGGCCCGAGGCGACGGAGGAAAGAACGTTTTCGAAACCGATGACGACCGGAAGTCCTTTATCCACCGCTTGGGGCAGGTTTGCGCCAGTCACGGCTGGCGGGTTCATGCCTGGATCCTGATGGGGAATCATTTCCATCTGCTGCTGGAGACTCCGCAGGCGAACCTGGTTTCTGGAATGAAATACCTGATGGGTACGTTCAGCCAAGGATGGAACCGGGTGCGGCAGCGGCGCGGGCATGTTTTCCAAGGTCGCTATAAATCCGTGCCGGTAACAGGAACAGATGCCGACGCTTACTATTTCCGGATCGTGGCGGATTACATTCACCTCAATCCTGCCAGGGCGGGTTTGGCCGGAGGGAGGAAAGGGGCGCTCATCGGTTACAAATGGAGCAGCCTGCCGGGCTATTTGAAGGGGAACGGGCCGGATTGGCTGGTATTAGACAAACTGTTGCGGGCCTTCGAGTTGTCGCAGGACGGCCGCGGCCGGCGTGCCTACGTGGCCTGGCTGGAAGCCCGCGCGGCGAGCGATGGGGGCAGGATCGATGACGATGCCATGCAGGCCATGCGGCGCGGCTGGTATTTGGGCAAGGATTCATTCAAGGACCGGCTTTTGAAGCTTCTGGACAAAACCGTCACCAGGGCTCCGAGCGGAAGAAGCCGCGCAGGTGGCGAGGTCCGCGACCATTCGGAGAAGGAGGCGACCCGTATCGTTCGGGAGGGACTGAAAGCACTTGGGGTGCCGGCTGGAGACGCCGCGCTTGCCGCTTTGCCCAAAGGTGACGGGCGCAAGGTTGTATTGGCCTGTCTTTTACGGGAGAAAACCAGCGTGAGCAACGACTGGATTGCGGGCCGTCTGGCCATGGGGCATCCCGCCTCGGCAAGCCGCTTGATTTCGGCTGGGCGAAGGCAGAAGGATCTGACAAGGAAGAGGAATGAACTGGCGGAAATCTTGTTTGCGGAATGAAGATCATTGCGAAGAAATTCTTGATGTTAATCCGCAAGGACTGACCCCATTTATGTCGAATTTCTGTTAGACTGTTTTCCGCCACAACTCTCTGATTATAAAAGGCGCGCCTGATTGGATTCGAACCAATGACCGCCCGCTTAGAAGGCGGGTGCTCTATCCAACTGAGCTACAGGCGCTGTGCGGCGCGCCGTTTTAGCATCCGTTTCCGGCCAAGTCAAAGGAAGGAGTCAACGTGTAGTGACAGTTTGAATCCCCCGGAAAATTCCACTGACTCCGTTTCGCTGCTCGACTAATAGAGCGAGTCATGCTCGGATATGGTCAATGAAGCTAGGGGAATTCGCCATGATTGCGGGAGTGCTTGCCCTTACGGTGTCAGTCTTTTGTCTTTTTAGCCAAGGGTTCAATGCTCAGGCAATCTTCGGCCCATGTGTGATCGCGTCGTCAATTATCTTGGCGGCTGGCATGATTTCTAGCACGCGGCGGGATTGAATTTTCCCGCCTGAAACTGTCCCGCTGGCAGTCCGCGGACATCTTCACCGTTGACCAATGGCCATTGACTGATGACCCTTTTCCCATGCGCACCGCGGTTTATGCCGGTTCCTTCGATCCACCCACCAACGGGCATTTGTGGATGATCCAGCGGGGTTTGGAAATGTTCGACCGGCTGATTGTGGCAATCGGCTCCAACCCATCCAAGAGCTATTCCTTCACCGTGGAGGAACGGCTCGACATGCTGCGCGCTTCGACGACGCAGGCTGCCGGCCTGGTGATCGCCCATTTCGACAACCGCTATCTGGTGGATTATGCGAAAAAAATGGATGCCAAATACGTCCTGCGCGGCATCCGTTCATCCGGCGACTATGAATACGAACGCGTCATGCGCCACATCAACGCCGACATGGCTCCCGACATCACCACCGTTTTCCTGATGCCGCCGCGCGACATTGCGGA
The DNA here is from genome assembly GCA_031371445.1 of Akkermansiaceae bacterium. GTDB lineage: Bacteria > Verrucomicrobiota > Verrucomicrobiia > Verrucomicrobiales > Akkermansiaceae > Luteolibacter. The sequence continues at coordinate 18,334 of JANMJQ010000328.1, read as the reverse complement.
GTTGTCATCGAACATGATCAAGGGCCTCACCGGACCGACCGGCTGGGAGGAAACTGTTAGACGCTATGTTCCGGAGGTAGTCTTCAACGCCCTCGCCGCGCGCGGAGGGACGTTGTGAAGAAGTTGAGTGTTGAAGGTTGAGTGTTGAGTGTTTGAAGAGGAAGAGGATTGCTTCTGACTCTCAACTCTCAACTTCTTCTCAAAGCAGCCCCAGTGCGGCGGAGATGAGCATGTCGTCGTCCATGAGCCATTTCGCGGCTTCGGCACCGGGACTGGAGGTTTTTGCGGGCGATGAGGACTCGGTGACATCCAGCGTGAGGCCTTCGCCACGGACACGGCGGATCACTCCGCCGGCGTCATAGACGGCCATGTAGGCGGCGAGCACCTTGACGGCCGATTGACCGGCGGCGGTTTCCGCGCCACGACCCAGCAAGGCGTCGAGCAGGGCCGGTGTGGGATCGGATTTTGCGGAAAGTCTAACAGAAGCGCCGTTGGCGGTGCTGGTGATGCCAGTTGCCCCGGCAGCCTCAAGTTCGCTGGCCAAAGCCGCCGTGCGGGCCGCAAGACCGTCGATGGCAAGCGAAGCGGGAATCTGCTTTTCCACTCCCGCGGCCAGCGACACCTGTTGCGCATGGAGCTTCGACCAATCGGGCGAACGCAGCGATGAATCCCCGTCGTCCCCTGTCCGGCGGCCGGACACTCCGGTTTGCACAAACGCGGCCACGGCTTCCGCGGCGCGGTTGCATTTGGCGCCGGCACATACGGGCGCCAAGGCAAAGGCTGCAAGCCGGCTCGACAACAGCACGTTGCCCATCGCCTGCATCTTCGCACCCAACAAAGCGTCGCGCTCGCGCTTCACGGTGTAAAACTCCATCGCCCGGCGCAGGGTCACTTCCAGTTGCGGGATGTCCCAGGGCTTGGTCATGTAACGGAAAATCCCGCCCTGGTTGACCGAACCGATCGCCGCATCGATGTCCGAATACGCGGTCGAGAGAATCTTGATGATGTCCGGATAGTCGTCCGCAATTTTCGACAGGAATCCGACACCGGTTTCGTTCGGCATGCGTTGGTCGGTCACAATGATGCCGATTTCATTCGCATGTTGCCGGAACACCGTAAGCGCCTGGATGCCGTCTTCCGCCTCAAGGATCCGGAATTTCTCACCGAACAAGCGCTTGAAATATTTGCGGGTGTTCGCCTCGTCATCCACGAACAGGATGGCGTAGCGCTGGTAGTCGTAGGAGTCGATGTCGTTGCTCATGGTGTCGGTGACGGACAGTTGTTAGATCGTTCGATGGCAGGAGAGTGGGCAAATCATGCGGGTTGGTCGAGAACCGTTTCGGGTTCCGAGGTGAAGCTTGGAGCGGGAAAAGCGATGCGGAAACGCGTGAATTCGGTGGGTCGGCTGTCCACCTCGATGATCGCCCTGTGCGCCTGCAAAATCTGATGGGTGATCGACAGGCCGAGCCCCATCCCCTTGCCCACGTCTTTGGAGGTGAAAAACGGGTCGAAGATCTTTTTCAAATCCTCCGGAGGAATGCCAATGCCGTTGTCACGAATCGACACCAGCCAACCCTCGCCGGATGGCTCGATGGCGACATCGATTTTTCCCGGCTCGCCAGGCTCGGCGGCGAGCCGCTGATGAATGGCATCGATGCTGTTTTGGAAAAAGTTGATGAAGACCTGGACCAACTGGTTCGGGTTGCCGCTGATGTGGGCATGGTCAGGCGCGTTCAAGTTAAACGCGATATCCTTGCCCACCTGATGGCTTACCATACGGCGGGCACGGCCCACGATTTCAGCGAGATCGGCATCGCCGGAAGTCGCCACGTCGTCGCGGGTGAACTTGCGGAGGTCGATCACGATCTGCGAGACCCGCTCGACGCCTTCCTTAATGTCCTTGAGGATGTCGACGTAGTCGGCCTGGTCCTTGTCAGGCATCGACCGGGTGAATGTCTCCAGGGCATGCAAGCCGGCGCTGGCGTAGTTAAGCGGATTGTTGATCTCGTGGATGATGCCCGCGCTCATCCGACCGAGGGCGGAGAGCTTCTCGTTGCGCACCATCATCACTTCGTTCTCCTTGATCTGTTCGAGCGCCGAATGCAGTTCGGTGTTGAGGTCCATGATCTCGCGGCGGACCCTCGCCATCGCGATCTGGTTTTCCAGGCGCAGGGCCAGTTCCGCGGTTGAGAACGGTTTGGTCAGGAAATCGTTGGCGCCGGCCTGCAATGCCGCGAGCTTCGTTTGTTCATCGGCCCTTGCTGTTAGAATAATCACCGCAATGCCGCGGGTGGTGTGGTTGGCACGGATTTCGCGGCAGACTTCAACACCGTCCATCTCGGGCATCATGTGATCCAGCAAGGCAAGCTGCGGCCTGCGGAGTCTGGCCAATTCAAGGGCTTCCCCACCATCCGACGCCTCGATGACATCCACGCCCTCCAACTGCATGCGCAGGAAGCGCCGGATATCCGGTTCATCGTCGGCAATGAGCACCAGTGGCCGCGCGCCGCTCGGGCGGGCTCCGATCATGGTCGGTGCGGCCGGGCCGGTCGGACGGATCGGCGTGGTGACCCGCGGGGCCATCTTGCCGGGAATCGACATCGCGGCGCGGCGATGCAGATCGGCGATGTGGCCTCCATCCGCCAGCGGATCTTCAACACCTCCGACGGGTTCCATCTCGACCACCGCGGCCGCGGCGGGCAAGTTGACGGTGAACGTGGTGCCGTGGCCGACCTTGCTTCTAACAGAAACCTCGCCATCCATCGCTTCGGTCAGGCTCCGGACCAGCGCAAGGCCGATGCCCGCGCCCTGGAATTTCCGGGTCGAAGAGCTGTCAACCTGCCAGAAGCGTTCGAAAATCCGGGGCAGCACTTCCGGCGGAATCCCCACCCCCGTGTCCTCAACGCTGAGGCACAAACGGCCTTCCTCAGCGACCACCTTCACCTCGATGGTTCCGCTTGATGGAGTGAATTTGATGGCGTTGATGACCAGGTTGAGCAAAATCTTGTCGAACTTGTCGCGATCTAACAGCAACGCCGGACCCGACGATTTGCAATCCCACAGCAGGCCCACGTGATCCTGCTCGGCGAGATGCCGCAGGGACCGGAGCAAGCCTTCAAGATGCGGCGCGATCAGCGTCGGCTGGCGGTTGACATCGGCATGGCCGGTGTCGAAGCGAACGAGGTCCAGCAAGTCGTCGATGAGTTTGAGGAGCCGCAAGCCGTTTTGCTCGAGCATGCCTGTCATCTCGTGGATGATCGGCTCGCTGGAGCTTTTCGCCAATTCGCTTTTCAGGCGCTCGGTGATACCGAGCATGATCGTGAGCGGAGTGCGGAGTTCGTGGCTGATGTTGGCAAAGAAGCGCGTCTTGGCTTCATCGAGTTCGCTGAGCTGGCGGTTCTGCGCTTCGATGGCCTCGCGGGATTTCTCGACTTCCTTCAACAGGCAGAATTCGCGGAAGCGTAGTTTTTCGTAGAAGTAACTTCCCGCCAGCACGAAGACCGAGGTGACAAACAGGAAAAAGCTATTCCCGAACAAGGTCGTGAAATCCGTTTGGATCGGATTGAACGGACGGAACGCCGCGAAGCTGACACTGACGGCGTAGCAGGCAAACGTCGCGAGGATCATTCCCAGTGTATTCAAAGAGGTCCACCGCATCAGCAGCGACAGACCCACCAGGATCAAATTCAAACCGGCATAGTAAACCGAATTCCCGCCGCGGGTGACGGCGATCATCGTGCAGATGCCGAGCAATGGCAGAAGGGCGATCCCCTGGATCGCGGCGCTGGTAGGGAGCGATGGTTTGGCACCTTTCAGATAACAGAAGATGCCACCTAACAGAACTCCGCAGACCGCGCGGATCAACAGGAAATCCGTGCCATGTTCGGGGATGATGATCCAGTCGAGCGACGACGCCGCCAGCATGAAGACCGCGGCGAAGACCGCCGCGAGACGCGCATTCGCCAGCGCGATGCCGCTCTCGTACTCGCGGAACGCTTTCAGCATGTCCGCTTCGGCCACCGGCAGATCTTCGCCCGTCTCAGGCATTGGCGAGTTCGATTTCAAGGAACAGGTTCACGCCCGTGGAATCCGCTTTCACCTCGGTGCGTTTCAGGTTCAAGCCATCGGGCACCAAGTCGTTCATTTCCGATTCATCGCGGTAAATAAGATTCCACTCCATCACGTATTCCATCCACGCCTTGCGCGGGTTGGCTGCCGCGACGTTGGTGACGATGACGATGCCGCCGGGCCGGATCATGGAGCAGAACAACTCGACCAGCCGCTTGCAAACGCGCTGCGAGAGATAGTCGAAAAGACCCGCGCAATAGACGACGTCGTAGTTGGCAAATTCATCGTCGCCCCCTTGGGTCGCGGCGCGCAGCAACTGGTGGACCGAGCGCTGGAAGTAGCGAACCAAGGTCTCCCTGCCGCCGGCCATTTTCGCTTCCTGCATGCGCTCGCGGGTGTATTCCAAGGTCTCCGGGTTGAAGTCCAGCAAGTCGATTTCCGCCAGGTCGCTCTCCTCGCATTCGCGCAAAAACCGCTGCACTTCCATCGCCGGACCGCAGGCCAGGTTGAAGACCCGCGTCTTGCCGCGCGACACCCTGCGGGCGCATTCGGAACGGAGTTTCTCGACGAGGAAATCAATGCGGTTGCGATGGGCCACAACGGGTTCGGTGTTGAGCAACGCGAAATTCAGCAGCTTCGCAAACGCCGAAGAACCTTCATACGGGTTCCGCAGCATCATGTTCACCATTTCATAGTCACCCGCATAACCCAGCGGCTTGGTATAGGTGCGGTAGAGGAAAGGCGAACATAGCACGATGGGATGCAACTCGCGGCGGACATAGGCCTTGTGAACCGCTTGCTCGGCCTCGCTGACTTCCTTTGAAACTTCTTCAAAGCGTTCCATCGATGGCAGGACCTCCTCCACCACCCGGTCCTCGATGCCACTGAAAATCTCATTTTCCAACTCATCGCGGCGCCGCGTCACGGTGGTGCGGATGCCGACATCGATTCCCGTCAGCCAATGCTGCACACCGGACAACATGCTGGAGAGGTCGGCGACCACGAGCTTGAAGGGATCCTGCACCTTGTTGGCGGACCGCCACTCGCCCATGAAATTGCGGAACTGCGCGGCAAGATCCGGCGACCCGCCACCCGCTGCCTGGCTGCCCGCAACGCTTGATAGAAAATCGACCTCGATCCAGCCCTCGTCGAGCATCGCCTCGCAAACGAGGACGATTCCCGTGTTGAGCAAATTGCTGACAACCGCCTTGCCGTGATAGAGCAAGCGCCGTGATGCCATGATCCGGAAATCTGACAGAACTTCCGAAAGCTGGAGAATGCTGTAGGGGTTATAGACTTCGAAAACGACGGAGTATCGCTTGATGCGCAAGAGATTGGCCGTCAGTTCCGTACCTTGGCTGTTCCGGCATGTGATGACGCTTTGGGAAGATTCGCTTGTTAAATCCATTTCTCGTGGGTGAACGCAGTGCCAGCATGAACAGTCCGCCCCCCCCCTCGCAAGCACCTAAAGAAATTTCTGCCACGAAGCTAACGCGGCGACCCAACCCGCTATGGCCGAAAGCGGGAGTGATCCCGATGCGTTTTGCACCGAACAGCCAACCCCCTTCCAAAATCGTCCCAAATCGTCACAGAGCCCGGCGGTCGCGGACGGCTTGGGCCAGATTTCCAAGGGTCTCCTCGGTGTCGTCCCAGCCAATGCAGGCGTCGGTCACCGATTGGCCGCGCGTCAGCTTGGCGAGGTCGGGAACGAGCTTCTGGTTGCCCTCGACGAGGTTGGATTCGATCATGACTGAGGTGATGACCTGCGAGCCGTTGGCGATTTGGTTCGCGATGTTCCGCGCCACCATCGGCTGGTTGCGGTAGTCCTTCATCGAGTTGCCGTGCGAGCAGTCGATCATCACCGATTCTGTTAGACCCTGCTCGCGCAACATCGCGACCGCGGCCTCGACGGCCGCCTGCTCGTAGTTCGGGCCGGTCTTGCCGCCGCGCAAAATCAGGTGGCAGGATTCGTTGCCCGCCGTGGAGACGATCGCGGACACGCCCTGCTTGGTGACGGAGAGAAAATGATGCGGCCGCGAGGCCGACTGGATGGCGTCGAGGGCGATTTGGATCGAGCCGCCGGTGCCGTTTTTGAAGCCGACGGGCATTGACAATCCCGACGCGAGCTCGCGGTGGATTTGCGACTCGGTGGTGCGGGCGCCGATCGCTCCCCAGGCTATCATGTCCGCGATGTATTGCGGGGAAATCGTGTCGAGGAATTCGGTGCCAGCGGGCACACCCATGTTCGCCAGATCTAAAAGCAGGCCACGCGCGATGCGGAGGCCGTGGTTGATGTCGAACGAGTCGTCGAGATGGGGATCGTTGATGAGGCCCTTCCAGCCCACCGTGGTCCGGGGCTTTTCGAAATAGACGCGCATGATGACGAGCACGTCCTTCTCGATACGTTTCGCGAGCTCCTTCAATTTCGCCGCATACTCAAGGGCCGCCTCTGGATCGTGGATCGAGCAGGGGCCGACGATGGCCAGCAAGCGGTCGTCCTCGCGCCGTAAAATCGCTTCGGCCTGGCTGCGGGAACTTGCAACGAGCTCGGCGGCTTTTTCATTGAGGGGCAAATAATAGGCAAGCACCGCAGGTGAAATCAGCGGGTTCAGGCCGGTAATCCGGAGGTCGTCAGTGCGGTGGCGCGTCACGCGGCGGATCGTTGGGGTTGGATCGGCCATCAGGCAAGAGCAAAGGCACCGGTAGAATTAGAGACAATAAAGATTCTTTCATCCACGATCTACTATCCACGATCTCTTCCTCTCCTCTTGTAGCCTTGTGTCTCCCCCCAAGACTCTCCTTGCCGCCGCGGGGACGGCGTGGTTTTCTGCGGTCCCATGAAAACCCCATTGTTGTTCCTGATGCTGGCCATGCCACTGTCGGCCAAGGACATTCCGGCTGCCAATGTAACCAGCGCCGCCACGAAATTTCTGGCCGGCCTCGATGACGCGGAGAAAGCAAAGGCAGCCCTGCCCTTCGAGGGAGGCGAGCGCGAAAATTTCCATTACACTCCGCACGAACGCGCTGGGCTTCCCGTGAAGGAAATGACCGACGCCCAGCGCGCGGCGGCGATGGAGCTCCTCGGCACCGCGATGAGCGACAAGGGCAAACTCAAGGTCACGCAAATCATGGCGCTCGAAAGCATTTTGGCCGCCATCGAAAACAAGCCCGACTATCGCGACCCCGGAAAATACTTCGTGAGCGTCTTCGGCACACCCGGCGATGCCAAGGGCTGGGGCTGGCGTTACGAAGGCCATCATCTATCGGTGAACGTCACGCTTGCCGGCGACTCGGTGGTATCGGTCACGCCATCTTTTCTCGGCACGAATCCCGCCGAGGTCCTTGAGGGCAAAGACAAGGGCTTGCGCATTCTCGCCGCCGAAGAAGATTTGGCGCGTGCATTGGTGACGACGCTTTTGGCCGATGGAAAACCAAGAGTCATTTTCAGCGACAAAGCACCGGGTGAAATCATCAGCGCTGAGAATCGGGTGGCCGTTGCGCTCGAACCCGTCGGCATTTTGGCCAGCGAAATGACAGACAGCCAGCGCGAAGGCCTCGTGAAATTGATTTCCGAATACACCGGCCGCTACCGGTCCGATATCGCTGCATCCGACCTGGAAAAAATCAATCGCGCTGGCACCGACAAGATCCGCTTCGGCTGGGCCGGCGGAACCAAACCGGGTGAAGCTTATTACTATCGCATTCAGGGACCAACGTTTTTGATGGAGGCGGTGAATTCACAAAACAACGCGAACCACGTTCACGCATCATGGCGGGATTTCGCCAACGATTTCGGACGCGATGTCCTGCAAGAGCATTTCAAGAGCGAGCCGCACTGACCGGTGAAAAAGGAGCGCGCCGATGCCCTGCTCGTTCTCCGCGGGCTATGCGATTCACGGGAGCAGGCCAAACGGCTGATCCTCGCCGGTGAAGTGCGCAGCGGCGATCGCATCATCGACAAACCAAGCACGCAACTCGCCCCCGATGCGCCTTTGGACATCAAGGAAAAACTCCGCTACGTCGGTCGTGGAGGCTTGAAGCTGGAAGGAGCGCTCGACGCGTTTGGCATCGATCCCACGGGCTGGGTCTGCATGGATGTCGGCGCCTCAACCGGTGGCTTCACCGATTGCCTCCTGCAGCGCGGCGCGGCGCGGGTGCATGCGATCGATGTCGGCACGAACCAGCTTGTTTGGAAAATCCGCAACGACCCGCGGGTGATCGCGAAGGAGCAGTTCAACGCCCGCCACATGGTCCCGGCGGACATCGGCGAATCTGTTAGACTGGCGGTGATGGACCTCTCATTCATCTCGCTGACCAAAGTGCTGCCCGCGGTTTTTCCGATACTCGATGAGCAAGGTTCGATCGTGTGCTTGATCAAGCCGCAGTTCGAACTCCGCCGCGAGGACGTCTCCAAAGGCGGCATTGTCCGCGACCCGGCGCTCCATGACCAGGCGATCGCAAAGATCCGCGCCTTCATCGAAAGCAGCGGCCACGAATGGCGTGGCTTGATCCCCTCGCCCATCACCGGCATGGACGGCAACCAGGAGTTCCTGGCATGGATCGGCCGCACCTAAGGAGATGGGACGCCCACGTCCCATCAGATCACTTCTCTCAAAATCAAAACTCAAAAATCCCAAAATCCCCAATCGTGACAAAGGGACAGGCCTTTAGTCAGAATCTCTCCTTGCCATTCTTCCCCGCTTGGGTAGTTCTTCACCATGAGAAAGGCGCGCTGGCTGGCGGAGTGGCGGAGATCTGCAGGGAAACCGGTGTTTTACCACGTGATTTCCCGCGTCGTGGATCGGCGGTATGCGTTCGGGCCCGGGGAAAAGGAGAAGTTTCGTGCGTTGATGCGCTTGCAGGAGAAATTCACCGGCTGCCGGGTGGTTTCATACTGCCTGATGTGCAACCACTTCCATCTGTTGGTGGAAGTTCCGCCAATGGCGACCGGTGGGCTTTCGGACGAGGAACTGTTGAAGCGGTTGTCGGCGATTTACAGCGAGGCTTTCGTGGCCGGGGTGGCGAAGGAATTGGCGGATGCCAGGGTGAACGTTTACGCGCGGGATTCCGGTCTGGAGGAAGCGGTGGCAGCGGTTCACAAACGCTTCACCTACCGGATGCAGGATCTGGGAGAGTTCATGAAGGGGTTGCTGCAACGTTTCACCCAGTGGTTCAACCGGACGCATTCCAGGACGGGGCGGTTGTGGGAGGATCGGTTCAAGAGCGTGATTGTGGAGGACTGCGTGGCGGCGAAGACGATTGCCGCTTACATCGACCTGAATCCGGTGCGCGCCGGGATGGTGAAGGATCCGGCGGATTACCGCTGGAGCAGCTATGGCGAAGCGATCGGTGGTGGATCGAAGGGCAACGGGAAGACAGCACGGGCCGGTCTGGTAAGGGCTCTCCGGGCACATGAAGGTAGCGAGGCTAATGCGAGCTTGTGGGCCGGCGGAGTTGCCCGGGAATACCGGAAGCTCCTGCTGGCTGGTGCCGTTAGAAAACTTTCGGAAAGCGGGGGCCGAACTGGGGAGACGACCACAAAGACCTCGCGCAAAGGGATTTCGAAAGAGGACGCGACGCGGGAGTCGGACATGGATGGGGAAATTCCTCTCGGCAAGTTGCTTCGATACCGGGTCCGTTATTTCACGGACGGGGCGGTAATTGGCAGCCGGAGTTTCGTGGACGAAGCGTTTGCGAAATCCCGGGAGCGTTTCGGATCGAAGCGAAAGTCAGGGGCGCGACGGATGAAAGGAGCCGCCGCACCCGCGAGCGGGATTCTATGGACCTTGAGGGAGCTCCGGAAGGGAATCGCTTGAATGGCGAAGATCATGATCACAAAGGGCCATGATCACAAACGGCCAGGCCTTTAGGCGGAGTCTTGATTGTAGATATGTGATTTGCAGGATCAGTCGTTTCAATCCGGGGTGCAGCCAACGCCCACACGAAAGCAATTTCCCGGCAGTGAAAGAATTCTTGGCAAAGCGGCCCTGGAAAATACCCTGGTGACAAAAGAAAAACTGCTGTGAGTTGTCCCGATTTCTCCTCCGGTCCGGCCATCCCCAAAAGCAATATCTTGGCAGTCCAACCCATGAGAAAGGCAACTTCCTACGCAGCGATTACATTGGCGATAGTCGTTTCGACCTACGCCTTGGGTCTATCCGCCGAACCGACCAAGACCCAACAAACAACGAAGCACGCGGCAGGTTGGTTCTCAGCCTCCGTTGATCCCGCTCGTGAATTGAAGAACCGTCCCGTCCTCAGCGTGGGTTCCGACAAAGAGCTTGGAGATTTCAAAAGCGGAATCCACACGATTACGAGCGCCGGTCTGGAGCGTAAATACACCATCGATATTCCCGCCCATTATAACAAAAAGAAACCCTACCGGTTGATTTTCGCCATGCACATGATGGGCGGGCATATGGACACGTTGGTGAACAATCAATTCTACGGACTGAAGACCTATGCGGAAAAGGATAATGTCCCCTGCATATTCGTCGCGCCCGAGGGATACACCGACCAGTCGCCGTGGCGGGGGCGTGATGATAAAGACCACATCTTCTTTGCTGACATGCTCGCGCTGTTCAAGGACAAGCTGAGCATCGACACCTCGCGGGTATTTTGCTGCGGCTTCAGCTTCGGCGCGATGGTCACCTACTCGCTCTCGTTGGATTTCCAGCAAGACCTGCGCGCCGTTGCCTGTTATGCTCCAGCGAATTGGAACATCTATCTTCCGACCAACAAGCACGCACCCATTGCATTTTTCAGCACGACCGGCACGGAAGACGGCCTTTGCAAATACGTCAACTCCGATGACCGGAAAGAAGGCGGGAAATATTGTTTCCTGACCCACCTCGAAGACAACGGGGTTAAAGCACTGCCCGAAATACTGCTCGCAACCACCCCCACCCATGTCACCACCGAGTTCAAGGGGTGTCCGGAGGAATATCCCGTGCTATTTGGCTCCTTCATTGGCGGTCATACGGATAACATGGGGGATCCCGGGTCGAATTTTAACTGGATTGCAAAAGAGACCTGGGATTTCTTCATGCGGTTCTGAAAAACCACGCCAGCGATGTCGCTCCGCGGCTACTTCTTGACCAGCTTGTCCTTGGCCGGATCGCTGATGGAGCCGTCGGCGTTCAGGGTATAAACCACGTTGCCGCCCGGGCCTGTGAAAGTGATTTGATTGCCCGCCACTGTGTACGGCCACGCGTCGCCCACCGTCTTGCCCATGACAGACATCGAGGCCGTGTCACCTTTGAACGTGATACTTTGCACGGACGACGAGTAGGTTCCGTCCAGCGCGCCCTTTTTGCCGCAGGAAGCGAGCAGCAGTCCCAAGACCGCCACCAGCATCATGCCGCACGAACGGCTCAAGTGGGAAACAAAAGGACGCTTCGTGGCGGAGACGGGGCAGATGGTATTCATAAGGTATCGCCATCGTAGTGGGTCGCGGGCCTCAGTCAACCACGGCTACCATTCCTGTCCCTTCGCTGCGATCACGGGATTCAAACCACCAAATTCACGAAGGAACACGAAGGGAAGAACATCCTCACACATCCTCTTTCCATTTCGTGGCCTTTCGTGTCTCTTCGTGGTTCATCTTCATTTATGAAAGTCGCCGCGACTCCCCGCGAACTCCGCGAAATCCTCAGCACCTTTCCCAAGCCCCGGGTGCTGGTCCCAACCATGGGCGCGCTCCATGCCGGTCACATTGCGCTGATCCGGAAGGCCCGCGAGGATGCCGGCCCGGATGGCACGGTCATCGTTTCCATTTTTGTAAATCCCATTCAATTCGATCGCGCTTCGGATCTGACCGCCTACCCCAGGCCGCTGGAGAAGGATCTGGCGATCTGCGAAGTGGAAGGCGTTGACCTGGTTTTCACCCCGGAGACGACGGCGATGTATTACCCCGACCGCTCGATCACCGTCACCGAGTCCAGTCTCGCGGCAGGTCTTTGCGGGGCGAGCCGGCCGGGTCATTTCGACGGCGTCTGCACTGTCGTTCTCAAATTGTTCAACCTGACCCACTGCGACGTTGCGGTCTTCGGGGAAAAGGATTTCCAGCAACTGGCCATCATCCGCCGTATGGTTCGCGATCTTGATATTCCCGTAAACATTAACGCTTGTAGAACATTAAGAGAGATTGATGGTCTGGCATTGTCATCCAGAAACGTTCGCTTGAAACACGCTGAACGAGCGGACGCCCCAAGAATCCAACAGGCGTTGGCATCGGCAATTCAACTCAACTCGCCGACAGCAATTTTAGCGAGCGCCCGCGCCGAGATCGAAGCCTCCCCGCTCGCCCGCATCGATTACTTGTCGCTCGTGGACGCGGAGACCCTGCAACCCGCCACTGCTCTCGACCGGCCGGTCGTTTTGGCGACAGCGGTTTTCTATGGCGACGTGCGGCTCATCGACAACGTTTCGCGGGAGGCTTGAATGGGGCAGGCTGAGGAGTCCGGACGCCTACGTTCGGACAGGTTGGACGTAGGCGTTCAACCTCCTTACGGCTGGGGATTCTGTAGCACCAGCCCTTGGTATCGCCACGGGGCATAACCGTGTTGCTTGAGCTTGGCCACATTCAGTCCGCAGGCGCTGACTCGCCAGACGGGATAGGGACCGGCTTCGTAGGCTGCGAGTTCTTTGCCCGGCACATTCCATTTCACGAAGAGAACGACGTGCTTTTCATTCAGCAGGATGTCACCGGTTTGGAGTTCATCCCACGAGGACAGCGCTTTGCAAATCCGCGGCATTTCATACGTCGAGTAAGGACGCGGCAAATTCCAACAGCGGGAGATCAGCCCCGAGCAATCGATTCCACAACAATCCGAACTCGTTCCGCGATCACCGAGTTGCCGCTTCTGATCGTTGGCGATGTCACCCGCTTTTTTGCCGGCGGCGATTTTTTTCAGGAACGATTCCGGCGTGTCGAATCCACCCCATTGATACGGCATGCTCCTCGCCTCAACTCCGGGCTTCCACCAACCCCGCGCATCACCGGGCAATTTGTGATCGGGAGTTTGCACCACGATCCCCTTCGAATCGGGTCCGTGCAGAACGTGCCGGTCTTCCGGCATCCACCGCACCTGGGTGTAGCGATAGGCCGTTGAGATTGCCTGCTCCCCGGTGACGGATGGCAGGCACGACGACAGCAAACATGTCACGGCGATCATTCCCAAAAATCTCACGCAGCGACCCTAACGGGAGACAAACGCCGGTCACGAGAAATTGAAAAATTCACCATGCAAATGACCCGAAGCGGCCGATTGCCGTGCAAGTTGCGGTTTTGCGAATCAACCGTTGTGTGACCGGAGGCTTCCAACACAAGGGCTTATGGCAACGGTGACAAAGGGAACGCATCGTGCTGAGTAGGAAACAGAACCACAACACATTATGAAATCCCTAGTTCAAAGCCTTGCCCTGCTGACAATCCTCGTGTGCTTCAATAGCTGCACCACCTACGAGGCTCCAGAGACGCCCACGACAACTACCACCACACGCACTACCGAAAGCGCGTTGGTACCAGAGGCAAGTGTGACCACTCGAAGGACGACGACGACCTACTGATCGCCTGTTAATAGACGCGTTCGCGCCTGTCGTTGCGACGGGGTTGATTTCCGAAGTTACGCGGATTTCCTCCCTGGCGGCGCTGACCTTGCGGTGACGGAGCTTTGCCGCCACCGGTTTTGATGCGCAGGTGTCGCTCGGCGAGGGCTTCAAGATGCCATGAGTGGTCGTCCCATCTTGGCACAGACATTTTAATAACCTTTTCGATCTCGCGAAGATATTCGAGTTCGTCATCGGCGCAGAATGAAACCGCACGTCCTTCCGCTCCGGCTCTCGCCGTGCGTCCGATGCGGTGCACATACGCTTCAGGCTCATTGGGCAAATCGAAATTCACCACCAGGCCGACGTCTTTTACATCGACTCCGCGAGCGGCGACGTCAGTGGCGACGAGAACCGGCGTGAGACCTTTCTTGAAACGATCGAGCGCCTTCTCGCGCTGGGCCTGTGACTTGTTGCCGTGAATGGCATCGGCCTCAAATCCAGCGGCGCAAAGACTTTTCGCGAGCTTGTTCGCGCCATGCTTGGTGCGGCTGAACACGATGGTCAGTTTGCCACTTGCAGCAGCGGCCTGGCCGCGGAGCAGTTGCTCCAAGAGCGGGCGCTTGCTGTCACGATCGACAAAGCACACCTGTTGGTCGATCCGCTCGGCGGTGGTCGTTTCCGGGGCGATGCTGACACGTGCGGGATTCCGCAAAATGGATTGCGCGAGTTCGACGATGTTCGGTGCGAGCGTCGCCGAGAAGAACAGCGACTGGCGGTTCGCGGGCAGCATCGCAACGATGCGTTTCACGTCACGGAGGAATCCCATGTCGAGCATCCGGTCCACTTCATCGAGCACGAAAAATTCGACTTGTGAGAGATCAACACAACGTTGGTCGATCAAATCTAACAGACGTCCGGGTGTCGCCACCAGCACATCCACCCCCCCGCGCATGGCGGCGATCTGCGGGTTCTGTCCGACGCCGCCGTAGATGAGTGTGTGTTTGAATCGGACATCGCGACCGTATGTTGCGAAGCTTTTGCCGACTTGCACCGCCAACTCGCGGGTCGGTGCGAGCACCAGCGTCCGGCAGCACTTGGGCCGCATTTGACGGGGCTTCTCATGCAGCGCGTTGAGGATCGGCAGGGCAAATCCCGCGGTTTTTCCGGTGCCCGTTTGCGCACAACCCAGAAGGTCGCGGCCTTGCAGGAGCAGCGGAATGGCCTGCGCCTGGACCGGCGACGGCGTGTGATAATTGAGTTCGCGCAAAACGCGTTGAAGGGGCGCGGCCAGTGGCAGCGCCTCGAAGGTATTCGAGGTCATGTTATAGGATCCGTGCCCAACCGGGATCGGTGGCAGCGGTGTCGATGAGCGGTTTTAGTGAAACCTCAAACAATCTCTCATCGATGAAGACCGGAAAAGGGCGGACCGATTTGGTTCGGCCCCGGCAACCGCAAAAAAGCGGCGCGCGGCGGTGAGATACGCTGCTTTGGCGGATTGGCAAGGTTTTTCCGGGAAGAAATTGAAATGATGGGAAGGCGCCCCAAGGCAAATGACCCAGGCCCCGAATCCTTTTCCCCTTTCCCGGCCATCGGAAATCGTTAGAGATAAAGGATGAGAAAAACCCTTCTTTGGCTGTTCCTCACCTGCTCGGTAGTGCGTGCCGATGACGATACATTCCGCGAACGCTTCGCCGATCCCGCGACACGGACGGCGGCTTTGGCGGAATTGATTCCAGGCACACAAGCGGCGTTTTTTCACACGGCCCTCGACCACCAGCTTGCGGGCCGCGAAGCGGAATTCCGTAAGGTGATGGCGGATTGGAAAATTGCCGCCGAACGAAAGGAGCAACCCATCAAAAACACCGGCATGAGCGTGTTGGAAAACCGGCAGCTTCTGCTCGATTACAAAACGAACCCAGTCGGCTCGCTCGCTGAAATGATCCGGCGTCTGGAATTGAAATTCGACGACGCGCGTCCCGATGCCGCGGCGGCGGCGGAGAGTTTGCCGACACGTCTCGATGCGGCGCTCATCGCGGATGAAGTCTTCGAAAAAGCCGCGGCGGAAAAGGCGCCTGACGCTCCTTATCGACAGTATCAAAACGAGCGCTTGTCACGTGAACTCGAACAGCTTGAAAAATTCGACGACGGAAAAGTCCGTTGGTTCCTCGATCATCTCCAGCGCGCCGATCTTCCTGGCGTCGTGCCACTCATCGATCGCGCGCTGGCGCTCGATCATCCGCCGCGCTTCGGATCACTGCCGATTTTCGACAAGCTCACGTCGCAGCAATTGGCGGCACTCGTCGGACTGCATCCGGAACTGCGCTCAAGCGAGGCATTTGACGTCGCATATATGACCAAACTGCGCGCGGGTGCGGAAACCGACTTTGACCGCGATCCAAAAGCGCATGCGGCGCATCTGCAGAATTGCCGGGACTTCGCCATGACGCTGCCTCCAGCGATGAACTCCTTGAAGGCGCATGTGTTGTTTCATCATTTGCGATTGCAGGCCCAACTCGGGAATTTTCCGAAGGACGATTTTCTCGCCTACCTCGCATTGCCGCGGACGAAGCATGGCTATTTGAAACTTCAGGAAACGTCTTCAGCCGCCACCGTGGACCAGGGCGCGGATTTTACCGCGGCAACCGATTGTCCGCCGATCCATGATGACTCTTCGTTGGTCGAAGATTACTTGAATCATTTTCTGGGCGCCAACGATTCGTCCGCCGAATTCGCACCGTTCATCCGCGACAAGGAACTCGCGCTCCTGCATGCCAAGGCCCACCTGCTGGCGGCTGCGGATCCCGTGCGCTGGGCTCCTGCGCTCGATCCCGAGGACTACAAGAAGCTGCAGGAAGAAGCCCGCATCGGTTTCCCGGCGGGCAGACCCAAGCTGTTGGATGCGAGCGCGAAGGTTGCTCTAACAGTCGATTTGAAAAACACACCCGATGTTCTGGTCCGCATCTATGAACTTGATCTGCCTGCTTACCTTGCCAGCCATTCCTCGGAGCCGGATGCGGAAATCGATCTCGACGGACTGGTGCCGCATGCCGAGCGGCGGCTTGCATTCGCGCAGGCTCCGATTGTCGCGCATCGTGAAACGATCGAACTGCCGGAGCTCGATGGTCCCGGTGCGTGGCTTGTCGATTTCACCGGCGGTCAAGTCTCGGCACGGGCGTTGATCCGCAAGGGAAGTCTCATTTCCTATTGCGAGCGCACGGCAACCGGACACGTCATCAGAGTTTTTGGTGAAAACTTCATGCCGGTCACCGATGCCGAGATTCTGTTAGGAAACGAAATTTTCCGGGCTGACGAACATGGCCGGATTGTGATTCCCGACGCGCCCAACCAACCGGTGACCGAGGGACTTGTCCGCGCCGGCAAGCTGGCGGCGGCGATCAAGTTGGCATCCCGCGATGAACATCTCGCGCTGGATGTCCGCTTCCATCTAGAATGCGAGCAACTCCTCGCCGACCAGGAAGCGCGGCTGCATCTGCGCGTCCGTTTGACCAACAATGGCCATGAGCTGCCGCTCGACCGGATCAAGGAACCCGCGATGGTGATGAAGGCCGAGCTTTTGGGCGGCATCACCACCGAACGCGTGGTCTCGGAAAATCTAACACTTGCCCCGTCGCTGGAGATCCCCTTCCAAGTCCCGGCTGGTCTTTTGAAACTCACGCTTACCCTGCGTGGCAGCGTCACACCCGCGATCGGCGTCGAGCCTTTGAAATTGACCGCCGACCAGTCTTTCGAAATCAACGGCGATCTCAACGAGTCACGGATCGGCAGCGCCTTTTTCTCGCCCACGGCGGAAGGTCATCGGCTTGAAGTCCGTGGCCGCAATGGCGAAGCACTGCCATCCCGGGCCTTGGTTCTAACAACCCGTCGCGAAGGATATAATGCCGAGGCAAAATCGGAAGTCCGCACCGATGCCAATGGCCGAGTCGATCTCGGATCGCTTGAAGGCATCGATACGATCACTGCGAGTGGCGAGGACATCGCAACCGTTTCCTACAAGCCGGAGATGAGGAAACTTCAATACGCGCCGGAGCTGACCTTGCTGGCCGGCGAGGATGTCCGTCTGCCCCTCGAAAAGCCTGCCGCCGCGCCAGACCGCTTGCGGATTTCGTTGCTGGAAACAGGCGACGGACGAGCAGTGCGCGATCATTTCGACAAGCTGTCGGTCGATGGTGGCAATCTGGTGATCCGCGGACTGCCCGCGGGCGACTTCGAACTCATGCAAGATGAGCACGAAACCACCATCCACGTCTCGTCCGGACTCGAACGGGATGGACTGTTGATATCCAGCACCCGCATCATGCCACGGCATTCGCCGCCGAATCCGGTAATTGCCCAGGCGGTGGCGGAGAACGATGAGTTGCGTGTCCAGCTCAAGGATTTTGGTCCGGCGACGCGGGTGTCACTGATCGGCAAGCGATACAAACAACATTGGAACTCCGGCCGCGGACTGCATCCGTTTCCGCCACCGATGCCTGATATTTTCAAACCCGGATTCATCGAATGCGGTTATCTAACAGACCGGCGGCTGGGCGATGAAATGCGCTACATCCTCGATCGGCGCGCGGCCAAGACATTTCCCGGCTCCATGCTGCCGCGGCCCGGGATTTTGTTGAATCGATGGACCGAGGAAGATGTGGATCAATCCGTTCTACCGCCATTGGATGGCACATCCGGCGTTTCATCAGGCAGCGGTTTC
>JANMJQ010000323.1:0-13229 GCA_031371445.1 Akkermansiaceae bacterium | reverse complement strand
GCCGTCCCGGACAAATCAAATGGGCCAGCAGGTGTTCGCGCAGCCGCCGGGTGCAGCTTCGGGTCGAGGAGACGTCGCTTTCGCACTGCCGCCACAAGTCCTCCCACTGCTTCAGGAGCGACGAGTTTCAAAATCGCGTTGAACAACCCTAAAATGTCATAAAATGAGAGAAAAACTAGATCACTGATCTAGAAAAATCTGGGACGAGACGTCCCAGCCACGATTAATGATTACGGTGCGTAGGCCTCGATCTCGGACAGGAATCCGAAATTCTGGGAATAGCCGTCTTGTTGTGGATAAGTGTCGATAAAGGTCGCACGAACGTAACGCGCCTTTGCTGCCGGGAATCCGGCCCGGGCAGTTGTCGCCTTTTTCATGGGAAACACGTTGCGCCCGACTTCGGTGAATTGCTTGCCGTCCTCGCTGATGGAAACAGCGACTGTTTTCGTGGAGCCGACATTCGGCGTGCCATAGTGGATCATGTGCAGCGTTTGTGCGGAGCCGAGATCGATCGTTGCGGTTTTGGGAAAGGTGGGGGACTCGTCGGTGGCGTAACAGCCGGGGTTGGCGTCGCCCCAGTCGCCATCCGTAAGGCCGCCGTCCCAGCCGTGGGTGTTGGGATGGCTCGAAACGAAGGGGTTTCCGCCCGATACCTTGTGCCCCAGTGTCGGATCGACCGGCCAATGCGTGTTGAAGGCTCCAGCCGGCAGGCCTTCGAGGTTCATCAGATTCGGCTCGGCGATTTGCGACCAGGCGAAGCGTGCGCGGTCGGGTTGCGGGACTTCAGCGCTTGTTAGAACCACGCTCTTGCCGTCGCCGGAAATCTTGGCATCGGCCTTGTGGAAATCGCCATCGATACCCGCAATTTCGAACCAGGTCGGTGCTTGGCCATCACGAGTGACGAGGCCTCCGCCGGTGTTGGAAAACTGCACGGCCACCGAGTTGCCCGTGGCCTTGTATTGCGCAAACAGCGGGCCGGATTTCACCAAATCCTTTTGGCCATAGGTATCGGCAAGCGCCCACAACGCGAGTCGCCGCGCGACTTCGCTTTTGTTCGGCGGGTGGATGTTGTTGATGGTGGCGATGTCGTTGGTGACGGCCATTCCGGTATGCGGAATTTTCAACGCCGCTTGTTGGGCGGCCCAGATGCCGGGCAGATCGTAAGTACGATTCGCGCCGTAGTTGTTAGGCGCGAGCTGGACAAACAGGAAGGGTGCCTCCTCATTGCGGAACTGCTCCCGCCAACCAGCGATGAGCGCCTGCATTTTCGCCGCATACAGGATCCCTTCGCCGTTGTTGGCCTCACCCTGATACCACAAAAATCCGCGCAAGGCATATGGGACCAGAGGATGGATCATCGCCTGATAGGTGCCCGTTTCAGCGCTTGAGCCGAGCTTGAGTATTTCCGGCGGAGCTGGCATGTCAGGCGCCGCCATGCCTGTGGCGAGGGCCTTGTCGGCGAGATCGGCCCAGGTTCTAACAGCCGTGACGTAGCCCTTGAACTTCGCGTCGTAACCGGGGAAGCCGGGGCTCATTGCGAGGCGGCGTTGGCGGAGGTCGTTCAATTCGGCGATTCCGTCAAGCCCCTCCTCCGCCCACCAGGGTTCGATGCGCGAACCACCCCAGGAACTGTGGATCATGCCGATCGGCACCTTGAGTTCTTCCGCCAGGCGCTTGCCGAAAAAGTAGGCGACTGCCGAAAATCCCCGCGCTGTTTCGGGTGTCGCGGGCGTCCATTTCGCATTCAATGTTTCTTGCCGAGCACTTGTGACAACGCGGGGGACATCGAAAAGTCGCATGAGCGGAATCGGTCCGGCCGCCGCGAGGGCTTGGTCCTCCTGCCGGGTTGAGGCCACGTCCCACTGCATGTTCGATTGGCCGCTGCCAAGCCAGACCTCACCAACCAGCAGATCCTTCACTTCGACCGTCGGGAGATTCGCTTCCTTCACGTTCATCGTCCGGCCCTCGGCACTGGCTGGGATGGCTGAAAGGGTCACCTGCCAGTGCCCGAAACCGTCGGCGGTCGTGGATTTCGTTTCACCGCCGAAAGCGACTTGCACCGGCGCATTGGCGGTGGCCAAGCCCCAGACCGGGATCGGTCGCTCGCGTTGTAAAACCCCGCCATCCTGAAAAAGGGGAGCCAAGGTGATTTCCGCCGCCAAGGGCTGGAGAAGGGCAAGCAGGCCCAGGAATCGGAATTTGCGGAGGAACATGGGCCCCTTCCTACGCGGTCTGGGAGGGTTGTCTAGCCAGAGATTGGGCGAATTTAGACCGGATTTCCTGAAAAAACGGTTGCATTTCGGGCTGGTCGCGGCAGCTTTGCGGGAAACCTCATCAAACAAGGTAATTCACTAAGGTATTCATGTTTCCCGATCACGCACCTTTCGATTCCAACCAGCGCGCCACATTGACCGCGCTGCTTGCCAGCTTCAATTCCACGCAACGGGCTTGGCTCAGCGGCTTTCTCGCGCAAGGCAGTGCCGTCGCAGTTTCGGCAGCTCCGGCAACGGGGGGTAAAATCCTCGTGTTGTATGGCACCGAGTCGGGAAATTCCGAAACGCTCGCCGACCGCACGGTCAAGGAAGCGAAGAAGCGAGGCTTCCAGGCGGCGATGAAGAACATGTCCGACATCGCTCCGGGCGAACTTGCGAAGGCGCCCAATCTGCTGGTGATCGTTTCAACCTGGGGTGACGGCGATCCTCCGGAAACCGCGGTGCCGTTTTACAAGGGCTTCATGAGCGCCGGCGATTCACTGGCTGGCGTGAAGTTCTCGGTGTGCGCCTTGGGTGACACGTCCTATGAAAAATTTTGCCAGATCGGCAAGGACGTCGATGCGCGCCTTGAGAAACTCGGAGCGACACGAATCGCGCCACGGGCGGATTGCGATGTCGACTACGAGGAAACCTATGCCCAATGGCTCGCAAGCGCGTTGGGTTCCATCGCTCCATCCGCTGCATCGGTCGTTGAGACGGTTCATGCCGCGCCTGCTGCTCCTGCCATTGAATACGGCAAGAAGAATCCATTCCCCGCGGAGACGACCGACTCGGTGCTGTTGAATGGCGAGGGCACTTCGAAGGAAACGCTGCATCTCGAATTTTCACTCGCTGGTTCTGGCATGAGCTATGAGCCCGGCGACGCGCTTGCCGTGGTTCCGCTCAACGCGCCCGATGTTGTTAAAGCGATCGTGCAGGCCGCGAAGCTGACGGGCAATGAAGAGATTGAAGTGAAAGGCGCTGGCCGCAAGTTGTTGGCCGATGCCTTGCGCGAGGATTTCGACATCACCGCCTTGTCGCGTGCGGTCCTGACCAAACTCGCCGAAGCCGCAGATTCCGCCACCTTGCGCGGATTGCTGGCGGAGGATGCGAAGGAGAAGCTGAAGGAATACAATGATGGCCGCGAGATTGTCGATGCGTTGATCGACTTCGCGCCGCATGGTTTGTCAGCCGATGCGCTGTCATCCATTTTCCGCAAGCTGCCGGTGCGTTTGTATTCGATCGCATCAAGCCCCGTGGCGCACGCCGATGAAGTCCATCTTACGGTGGCCGCGGTGCGATACAACACGCATGGCCGCGCGCGCAAGGGAGTGTGCTCGACCTATCTCGCCGACATGGTGAAGACGGGCGATCCGGTGCGCATGTTCATCCAGCCGAACAAAAATTTCCGCCTTCCCGCCGATGGCTCGACGCCCGTCATCATGGTTGGACCTGGCACGGGAGTGGCGCCGTTCCGCGCGTTCGTGAGTCATCGCGGCGCGGTCGGTCACACCGGCAAGAACTGGTTGTTCTTCGGCGACCAGCATTATACATACGATTTCCTCTATCAGCTCGAGTGGCAGGATCATCTCAAGAGCGGTGCGCTGCACAAACTTGACGTGGCCTTTTCGCGCGACCAGCCGGAGAAGGTCTATGTGCAGGATCGCATGATCGAGCAGGGCAAGGAGTTGTATGAATGGCTGGAAAACGGCGCACACTTCTATGTCTGCGGCGACGCGAACCGGATGGCGCATGACGTGAACGAGGCGTTGATATCAGTGATCGAGTTCCAGGGCGGAATCAGCCGCGAGGCGGCAGAGGCCTATGTCGAGGACTTGAAGAAATCGAAGCGCTACCAGCGTGACGTGTATTGAAGATTTTAAAAACCAGAGACCAGATACCAGAGTGAGCGAAGAAAAGAAACTTGCAGCCAACGAAGGCATCAAGACGCGCAGCAATTATCTGCGTGGCACCATTGAACAGGGACTCTCGGACCTGTCCACCGGTGGCATGGTTGAGGATGACCAGCAGTTGCTGAAATTCCATGGCACCTATCAGCAGGACGACCGCGACATCCGCGCGAACCGGCGGAAGCACAAGCTTGAGAAGGCGTATTCATTCATGATCCGGATCCGCGTGCCGGGCGGCGTTGCGACACCCGCGCAATGGCTCGAGACCGACCGCATGGCCACTCAGTTTGCCAATGGCACGATCAAGCTGACCACGCGCCAGGCATTCCAATTTCACGGCATCATCAAGACCAACCTCAAGCGCACCATCGCGGAAATCAACAAGGCCGCCATGGACACCATCGCCGCCTGCGGTGATGTGAACCGCAACGTGATGTGCAATCCGAATCCGTATCTTTCCGACATCCACGCCGAAGTGCTGGAGGTAGCGAAGGCGATCTCGGCGCATCTCACGCCGCAGACCCGCGCCTATCACGAGATCTGGCTCGATGGCGAAAAGATCCAAAGCTCCGAAGAGGATGTAGAGCCCATCTACGGCAAGACCTACCTGCCACGGAAGTTCAAGATCACCATCGCGGTGCCGCCGTCGAATGACGTGGACATTTATGCGAACTGCCTGTCGTTCATCGCGATCGTCGAAAATGGCAAGCTCGTCGGTTACAACGTCGCCGTTGGTGGTGGCATGGGCTCGACCCACGGCAATGAAGCGACCTACCCGCGGGTTGCGGATGTGATCGCCTTCTGCACGCCGGAGCAAGTGGTCGATGTCGCGGAAAAAGTGGTGCTGGTGCAACGCGATTTCGGCGATCGCACCGACCGCAAGCATTCGCGCTTCAAGTATACCGTTGACGATCACGGACCCGATTGGATACTTGCGAAAATCAACGAGTATCTCGGTTATGAACTGGGTCCGGTTCGTCCATTCAAGTTCGAGGACAACGGCGACCGCTATGGATGGACCGAGGATCCGAACGGCAATTTCCATCTCACGCTTTTCATCTCCGGTGGCCGCGTGCTCGACACCGCGGACTATCCGCTGCGGACCGGGCTTCGCGAAATCGCGCAGATTCACGACGGCGATTTCCGACTCACCGCGAACCAGAATTTGATCATCGCCAACGTCTCACCGGCGAACCGGCCAAAAATCGAAAAGCTGTTAGAACATTATGGCATCAAGGACAGCCACCTGCAGAGTGCCCTGCGCCTGAACTCGCTCGCCTGCGTGGCGTTGCCCACCTGCGGCCTTGCACTCGCCGAGGCCGAGCGGTATTTGCCTGACCTGCTCACCGAGTTGGAAGACTCGCTCGAACAACATGGACTGCGCCACGACGCGATCACCATCCGCATGACCGGCTGCCCGAACGGTTGCGCGCGGCCATTCATTTCCGAGATCGGCCTGGTGGGCAAGGGACCCGACAAATACAACCTCTACCTCGGCGGCGGTTTCATGGGCCAGCGTCTGTCGAAGCTGCATCGCGAGGATGTCCCCGCAGCCGAGATCAAGAGCGAGCTCGGGCCGATCTTCAAACGTTACGCGAAGGAGCGCGACGAAGGTGAACGCTTTGGCGATTTCTGCATCCGTGCGGGCATCGTTGCGGCAACGGTGCAGGGGAAGGATTTTCACAAGAACATCAAGTCCGCCGCGTTTGCGACGGCATAACACCTATCTCCATGGAGGCATTGAAATTTGAAATCCCGCCCGCGGTGACCGCGGAGCTCGACCCGGCAACCTTGTCGGCCGCGCTCGCACCACTGCGCGCCGGCGACCGCCTGCGGCTGCTCTACGATCAGCTTGGCAGCCGGCTCGTCGCATCGACCAGCTTCGGACTGCAAGCCGCGGTGATGCTGCATTTGATTCACGAACACGCGCCAAAGATTCCGATCGTGTTCATCGATACGGGTTTCCAGTTTCCCGAGACCTATCAATACGCCGAGCAGCTTGCCTCGCTCTTCGACCTCGACGTGCGCATCTATCAACCCACGGTTTCCGCGGCACGCATGCAGGCGCTGTATGGCAACCTGTGGGAGCAGGGCAAGGAAGGCGCGGATCGCTACGCACTTCTCACCAAGATCGAGCCGATGAATCGCGCGCTTACCGAAATCGGCGCCGACGTATGGATCAGCGGGTTGCGCCGCTCGCAGTCATCGACCCGCATCGAGCGGCCCTTCGTCGAAAAGCAGAAGAAGACCCTCAAAGCCTATCCGATCCTCGACTGGGCCGACGCGCAGGTGGAGGTCTATTTCAACATGCACAACCTGCCGCGCCATCCACTGGCGGAACAGGGCTATGTCACCATGGGCGACTGGCATAGCACGCGTCCTTTCGAAGGGGGCGACATCGAGGCGACCCGTTTCAACGGTGAAAAATTCGAGTGCGGACTGCACCTCGATTCCAACACTCCGGATTTCCAAATTTGAGGAGAGACGCAAGACGGCAAGACACAAGACAGAAGACTGGAAACCAATGTCTGCGAATTGCCTCGTCCCTCCGATCTTCTAGCTTGCGTCCTGAAGCCTTCCGTTTAGTCCTAATCACAAACCAAATCCACATTATGCCTATCTTCCCAAACATGGTTGCCACCGTCGGCAACACCCCGCTGATCCGCCTCAACCACCTCACCAAGGGGCTCGAAGCCGAAGTCTGCGTGAAGGCTGAATTTTTCAATCCGCTCTTTAGCGTGAAGGACCGGATCGGCAAGGCGATGATCGAAGCCGCAGAGCGCGATGGCTCGCTGAAGCCAGGCGGCACGATCATCGAACCGACTTCGGGAAACACCGGGATCGCCCTGGCATTCATCGCCCGCTCCAAGGGCTATCGCTGCATTCTGACCATGCCGGAAAGCATGTCGATTGAGCGACGCGTGTTGCTCCGTCTGTTAGGCGCAGAGATCGTTTTGACGCCGCGTGCCCGGGGCATGAATGGCGCGATCGCGATGGCGAAAAAGCTTCTTGAAGAACACGGCGAGGGATCGTTCGGTCCCGGACAGTTCGACAATCCGGCCAACCCACAGGTGCACCGCGAGACGACCGCCGAAGAAATTTGGCGCGACACGGAAGGCAACATCGACGCATTCGTCGCCGGTGTCGGCACGGGTGGCACGATCACCGGTGTCGGTGAGGTTTTGAAATCGCGCGGCAACGCAAGGATCATCGCGGTTGAACCGACGGCCAGCCCGGTCATCTCCGGTGGCGCGCCCGGCCCTCACATGATCCAGGGAATTGGAGCGGGTTTCATTCCGAAAAATCTCAACGTGGCTGTTCTCGACGAGGTGATCCAGGTTAGCAACGAGGATGCCCTCGCCACGGCCCGCGCGCTGGCCGAACAGGAAGGACTGCCCGCCGGTATTTCCACGGGCGGCAACGTCTGGGCGGCGATCCAGGTGGCCAAGCGTCCTGAGTTCAAAGGCAAGCGCATCGTTACCGTGGGTTGTTCTTCGACCGAACGCTATCTCTCGACCGCGCTGGCGGAAAAAGTACGCGAGGAAGTAGCCAACCTGCCGGTGCAGGAAATCTGACGCACATCGTTTTCCGAACGAGTGAAGGAATCCCCGGGCTTGCAGACCACCGCCACCACGGGCCACGCTGGGCCTGTGTCTGAGTCGATGGAAAGCGCGCGCCGGTGGAGCGGATACGTCTGTCCGGATTGTCGCTTCGTGTTTCGCGTCCCGCGGGATCACGATGGCCGCGGGATCGTGTGCCCAAGCTGCCGGCGGATGCTGAAAATCCCGGCGTTGAACGACGTCCCGCCGCCGCTGGTGGTGCCATTGCGGCGGGCGGGTCCGGAGCCGGCTGGGGAGGCCCCGGGCGGCGAATCCGAAAGCACGGGCATCAAGCGTCGCCGGCGAAAGAAGATGGGAGAAAGCGACCATCATTCATGGGAGCAGCAGAAGGAAATTTCGGGTGGTCGCCGTGGCGAAGGGCGGCAGATGCGGGTGATGTTGATCGGCGGCGCTTTGTTGCTCGGGCTGATTCTCGCGGGGACGATTGTCTTAATGAAGAGCGGCAAGCCGACTCAGGTGGCAGTTGGAAAAAAGGCTGCTGCGCACACGCCGGCTGTAGCACCAACGCCGGAAGCACGCACAGAGGCGTCATTTCTAACAGAAGCGGAGCCCCTGGCCCGCAGGTTTCTCAGCGCGGCGTCAGTGGAAGAGTTGCTGCCGATGGTTAGAATACCGGAAACCGTTGGCCCGCGCATGAAAGCGTTCTACGCGGATGGCAAGGTCACGCCGCTTGGCTTGTCGCGTTTCAACAGCGGCGATGCGGTGGCTCATCAAAACAACCAGTGGATTGTGACCATTCTCACACGCGACCATGAGGAAAAGGGAATGGTCTTTATTGATTCCCGCGATGGCTTGAAAATCGATTGGGAAAGTTTCGTCGGCTGGTCGGATATCCCGTGGGCCGAGTTCATCGCCAAGCGGCCGACACAAAGCCATGTCTTCCGGGTCCTGGTCGCCCCCGCGGATTATTACAATTTCGCATTCAGCGACGAATCGAAATGGCAGTGTTACCGGATTCAATCACCGGATCGGGAGCATCAGGTTTTCGGTTATGGGGAAAAGGGCACGGAATTGGAGAAGAAGCTTTTGCCATCTCCCGACCAAAAAGATGTGGCCCTGATGTTGGCTTTGAAATTTCCCGAAGGCGCCACCCAGGCGAACCAGGTGGAGATTGTGAAATTCATCGCCGGCGATTGGGTTGAGGACGAAGCTCCGCCATGACTCCGACCACATACGACAAGGCGCAGGAGCTGAATCTGGATCCCTTGATCTACGGAACCTTCGCCGAGATTGGGGCCGGGCAGGAAACGGCGAATTGTTTTTTCCGCGCGTCGGGCACAGCGGGTCTCGTGGCGAAGACAATCTCCGCCTACGACATGACCATGAGCGATGCCATCTATGGCCGCGCGGAACGCTATGTTTCGGCGCCGCGCCTCGGGGCGATGCTGGAGCACGAATACGCGATTCTGTTAGAACGGCTCGGTCCGAAGCGCGGCAAGGACACGACTTTTTTCTCGTTCTGCAACACCGTCCGCGCGCGCGGCTGGAATGACGATGGCGAATGCCACGGCTGGCTTGGGCTGCGTTTCCAAATGAAACCAGGTGATCCGCCATCGGACATCGTGTTGCACGTCCGGTTGTTGGATAGCCGGAACCTCGATCAGATGGAGGCGCTGGGAACGATCGGCGTGAACCTCATTCACGCCGCGTTCCGGCATCGTGGGCATTTGCAAAAATTCGTCGCCTCGCTGGTCGACAATCTCACGGTTGGCAGGGTCGAGGTGGACCTGTTGAAATTCACGGGACACGGCTATGGATTTTTCGACAATCGTCTCTGCGCCTTGCAGCTCGTTGAGAGTGGTCTAACAGAAGCCACGCTGTTCATGCCCGATGGCGAGGTCGTGCAACCCGCCGAGGCATTATACCGGCATCCGGTCCTGCTGTTGCGCGGCAGTTTCGACCCGGTGATGAACCTGCACCTCGATATGCTGCGGAATGCCCGCGAGGGTTTTCTCGCGGGGCTCCCCGAAGGCGACCGGCCCTCGGCGATTGAGTTGTGTGAGATGTCCATGCACAACCTGCTGCGCGGACAGGAGGTGGATCATGTCGATTTCCTCGATCGCGCGGACGCCCTCAAGTCCCTGGGAAAAACGGTCTTGTTGTCGCGTTCCGCGGAGTTCCATCGGATCGCCGCGATTTTGCACCGCTACACGAACAAACCGGTGGGCATCATCCTGAGCATTGGCTTGCTCAATGAACTCTTCAAACCGAAGTGGTCGGAAAATCTGGCAGGAGGTTTGTTGGAATCGTTCGGCCGCCTGTTCAAGGAAGGGGTGACGCTGCATGTGTATCCTTGGAAGAACCGGCGCAGCGGGGAAGTGGTGACCGCCACAACCTTCCGGCCACCGGCGGACAGCGCCCATCTCTACCGGCATTTCGTCGAAAACGGCAGGATCCAGAGCATACCCTGTAAGGATGAACGAACCCTGGAGGCCACCGGTCGCGACGTGTGCCGGATGATCCAGGCGGGTGATGACCGCTGGCACGACCTGGTGCCTGAAAGCGCCTGGACCATGGCCGCGAGGCATGCGGCCTTGCGGCTCGGCGTGTAGGTTATCAGTTAATAGTTATCAGTTAAAAGGAAGAATTCTCCTGATAACAATTAACCAATAACTAATAACTACTCCACATAATCCTCTTTGCCGCGGAGGTGCGACGGGGTTTTCAACAGGTCGAAATCCGAGCCGCAATACATGCAGCGGAAGGTCTGGGTGGCGATGATCGACATCGTAGCAGTGGTGCCGTAATTGAAGGGAAACAGCCGCGTCGCGCGCGAGTGGGCAAGGGCACCCGTGTTGACCAGGGGCGTGCCTTTGCACAAGGGACAATGCGCGGAACGGCGCCTGAAGAATGCCAGCAACCACGCAAGCACGCTGAAGATCATCGACGCCATGATGACCTTCACTGCGATTTGGGTCGGGCTGATGAAAAATAGGACCAGGGAGGTGACCGTGGTGATCACCCCCACGTAGAAAAATGCGGATAAAATCGCGGCAACGGTGAAGGGCCGGCTGCACGGCAGCGACCGGGCACGGACTTTGGCCCGCGCTGCTGCGGTGTCTGGGGCGGTGCTGGTGGCTCCCTGGCTCATCAACGGGCAGCCATTATGGCCGGATTTGGGTGCTTAGCAAGTGTTGAAATTTAAGCTGCTGAATCGCGGAGGAGGGAAGCTGGGAAATTAGCACCCGGTTTCCAAGAAAGTCGCAGCGACGGCTGTGGAAGCCTTGTTCGTTTGCCATGACCTGCCGCCGCCATCAATTTCAGTCAGATTCCCGCTCTCCTTGACCGCCGCGGCGGGGCGCTCTACGACATCGGCATGACACCACTTTACGAGGGGAAGGCCAAGCGCATGTGGGCCACGGAAAATCCCAACACCCTTCGCATGGAGTTCAAGAACGACGCGACCGCGTTCAATGGCGAAAAGAAAGCCAGCTTTGAAAACAAAGGCCGATTGAACAATTCCATCAGCACCCTCATCTACGGATTTCTCGAGAACGCCGGCGTGCCGACCCACTTCGTCCGCAAGATCGACGATACCAACGTCGAGGTCAAAAAGGTGGAGATCCTGATGGTGGAAGTGATCGTCCGCAATCTCGCGGCGGGAAGCTATTGCAAGCGCACCGGGATCCCGGAAGGAAAGGTGTTTTCACAACCGATCATCGAGTTTTCCTACAAGAGCGACGCCCTCGGCGATCCGTTGATCAACGACGACTACATCCGCGAAATGGGTCTCGCCACGCCTGAAGATCTCGCGCATTTGCGGAAGTCGGCGTTGAAGGTGAATGAAATTCTAACAGACTTCTTCGCGAAGAGCGGCCTCAAGCTCGTCGATTTCAAATTGGAATTCGGCCGTCTCGTTTCCGATCCCTCAGTCATCGTTCTCGCGGATGAAATCAGCCCCGACGGTTGCCGTTTGTGGGATCTGAAGACCGGCGAGAAAATGGACAAAGACCGTTTTCGCCGCGACCTCGGTGGCGTGATGGAAGCGTATCAGGAAGTGCTAGGGCGCTTGCAGGCGCAGGTGTAGGAGTGTGTTCATTCTGAGCGCTAAGTGCGGCGGACATTCTGTCCGCCGTCTTTCTCTCTGCCGACAGAATGTCGGCATGCCTCAGCCGATAGAATATCGGCGCTCCTCTCACTTATCCGACCCCGGACCTGTCTTCGGTGGCTTCACGAGGCTGCGTTCGATGAATTCGATGATCATCCCGGCGACATCTCTCTTCGATGATTGCTCGATGCCTTCCAAGCCCGGCGAAGAGTTTACCTCCATGACCACCGGCCCGTGATTGGAGCGCAATAAATCGACACCCGCCACGTTGAGGCGCATCGCTTTGGCGGCTCGGATGGCGGTGGCGCGTTCCTCCGGTGAGATCTTCACTTTTTCCGCACTTCCACCGCGATGCAGGTTCGAGCGGAATTCGCCTTCGGGTGCCTGGCGTTTCATCGCCGCGACAACCTTTCCGCCGACGACGATGCAGCGGATGTCAGAGCCCTTCGCTTCCTTGATGAATTCCTGAACGAGGATGTTCGCATCTAATCCTTTGAAAGCCTCGATGACCGAGCCCGCCGCGTTCGCCGTTTCCGCGAGCACTACGCCGACGCCTTGGGTGCCTTCGAGCAGCTTGATCACCAGGGGCGCGCCGCCGCACATTTTGATCAGCTCGGCGGTGGCATCCGTGTGGTGGGCGTATCCCGTGACCGGCAGGCCGATGCCGCGCTTGGCGAGAATTTGCAGAGACCGCAACTTGTCACGCGACCTGGCGATGGCGACCGAATCGTTGAGCGTGAATACATTCATCATCTCGAACTGCCGCACCACCGCATTGCCATAAACCGTGTGCCGGGGCGCGATCCGTGGAATCACCGCGTCGGCAAGCAGCTCCTCGCCATCGACATAAATCCGCGGCTTGCGCGAGGTGATGTTCATGTAGCAGCGCAAATAATCCACCACCCGTGCCTCATGACCGCGTGCTTCCGCGGCGGTTTTCAATGCCGCCGTGCTGTAAAGCCCCGCGTTGCGCGAAAGAATGAGAATTTTCATCGTTCCTGAATGGCCACCGGTAACCCGGCTCCGCGCCCGCGTCCAATAGCCATCCAGCGCGGCGGTCAATCCTAAACCGGTTTTTCCGGGTTACGTTTTCGTTTCCGGGTGGAAAAATCCCACGGATTTGGCAGCCTCGGGCGTGGATCTGTTTTCGACCCCTTCAACACCCGCGGCAAAGGCGCTTTCTGTCACGCAGTTGCTGCGGCGGATGAAGAATCTGTTAGAGACGCAGATCGGCGAGCTGTGGGTTGAGGGCGAAGTCTCGAACCTCAAGAAACAAGGCAGCGGGCATTGGTATTTTTCACTCAAGGACGAAGGCGCGCAAATCCAGTGCGCGATGTTTGGCGCAAGCAGGAAGCCTGGCGCCGATGCCTTGGCCGATGGCGCGAAGGTAAAGGTATTT
>JANMJQ010000322.1:0-2020 GCA_031371445.1 Akkermansiaceae bacterium | reverse complement strand
ACGAATCCCGATGTCGCGATTCCGTCGCTCGCTTGAGATGGAGGTTATCAGTTAATAGTTATTGGTTAAACGGGGAAGAGCTCTTTCCTAATAACATCTAACTAATAACCAATAACTGTTCTACTCCCGCTTCGCGCGAATCCCTAACAGCCCGCCGGCAAGGACGATGGCCGCGGTCATTGCCACCCATGCAATAATTTTCACCGGCGTCGAAAGGCTCGATCCGCTTCCTAGCAGCATAACAACCGCCATCAGGGGAATGAACAGCGTGACGATGACCGCGAGCCTTTTGAGAACGAGTTCCAGACGCTCAACCGCCCCGTGCATCAGTTCACTTTGCTGGGTCCGCAGGAAATCCAAGGTCATGCGCGCATCCTGGTGCAACCACTCGGCGGTTCGCTGAAGCTCCACCGCGCGGTCCGAATGGTCGGCCATTTCACGGTCTCCCGGTTCGAATGAAACCGCTTGGCCCAATGCCTTGGCAAGTTCACGCACGGAGACTTCAAGCGGACCTGAGCTGCGGGCGATCGTAATAATTTCAGAAGCGCTTTTGCTTTGGCCGACCACTGCCTGCCGCGATCCGATGGCTTCCTCGTAGCGATCCAACAGCGCCCCCAGTTCATTCAGACCAAGGCCACCAGCTTGAGTCCACCGGCCGTCATGACGTCTCCAGAAAAAAATCGAAGTCCCCTTCCCCGAGCTCTTTGGAACATCGCGAACGATCAATAACAATTCCTCATTGCCCTCAATGCAACGCTGCGCCCCCGGACGGCGGCCCAATTGTTCGCGCAGTTCGGGTTCGGGGTTGAAATGCGCGGGCAGCGCCGGGACTTGCGGCATGGGCGGAAGCTATCGCCGCTCCCACGACATGAAAGCAGGAAAACTGTCGCCAAGCGCTTTCGCGAAGTTTCAACTCGGCATCGGTGAATCGAACGCGCCAGGAAATCATGGCCACGCTGCCCGGCTTCGGCTGGCTCACGTTGTTCGTGCTCGTGCCATGCGTCCTGGTTTTTGCGATCGCCTTTCGTTCCACCGATCCCGCGGGTGGCATTGGCCACGATTGGACCCTCGCCCAGTTCCGGCTCTTCACCGAAAAGAGCATCCTGTTGCTGCTTTGGCGCACACTGTGGATTAGCGCTCTAACAACCTTCATCTGCATCGTCTTCGCGCTACCCCTCGCATGGTTCATCGCCCGCGCCAGCGCAACCTTGCGGCCGCGACTTCTGCTGTTGGTCATCGTGCCGTTCTGGACGAATTTCCTCATCCGCGTTTTTGCGTGGAACCAAATCCTGCACTCCGAAGGCCCCCTCGCGCGCGGCCTGCGGGCGATGCATCTGTTAGGTGACCACGAGTCCCTGCTCTTCAACTCCGGGGCCGTTGTATTGGTGAGCGTTTACACCTATCTGCCTTTTGCTATCCTTCCCCTCTACGCCGCCGCGGAGAAATTCGACTTCGGCCTTATGGATGCCGCCCGCGACCTCGGTGCCAGCGCCTTCCGAAGTTTCCGCCAAGTGTTTCTGCCCGGTGTCCGCAAAGGCCTGATGACCTCGCTTGCAATCGTCTTCATCCCCATGCTCGGATCCTACGTGGTGCCGGATCTCGTGGGCGGAACCGACGGACAAATGATCGGCAACAAAATCGCCCAACGCAATTTCGCCGACCGCAACCTGCCCGCCGCATCCGCAATGTCGGCCGCGCTCACGCTCGCGGTTCTCGCGCCGATGCTGCTGCGGCGCAGACGAAGCGAGTAATTATTCGCTTAGCCATTCGTCTATGTCCCCGCGGGACAACTGATCATAGCCCGGGACTTCAGTCCCGGGAGTTCTTTCTAGATCACTGATCTAGTTTTTCTCTCATTTTATGACATTTTAGGGTTGTCCAACGCGATTTTGAAACTCGTCGCTCCTGAAGCAGTGGGAGGACTTGTGGCGGCAGTGCGAAAGCGACGTCTCCTCGACCCGAAGCTGCACCCGGCGGCTGCGCGAACACCTGCTGGCCCATTTGATTTGTCCGGGACGGC
>JANMJQ010000321.1:0-17379 GCA_031371445.1 Akkermansiaceae bacterium | reverse complement strand
GCTTGCTTCGCCTCGTCCTTCCTTCGGTTCAATCGCAAAGCTGAGGCCAAAACATTCCTGCCAGCCTGATCCGACCCGGTTTTATTTTCCTGCTTTGGCTAGCTCCTCCGCCAACACCTCCAGGAATTTCTCCAAGGTGTAGTCCTCCGCCACCCACATATTCGCCCAGGTGATTGAATTGTCCCGCACAAAGCCGGGATAAAATTGGTAGGCGTCCGGCCCTACGACCACGGCCTCCCAGGCCGCCGTGGTCGACAGGATCATCGTCACCAAAGGGCCACGTGCTTCGATCTCGGCAGCGTCCCATCCGCCGGCCGCACACGCGCTCTGGATGGACTGCGCCAACAAGCCGGCGATTTTTGAGGGCTGACCTGGCGCATCCGGCGCGGTCATCGCGTTACGGAACATGGCGAACGTGGTCATCTCGCAATTCGCCGGCGATTGATCGCCGGCCGTTGCGGTGCTCATATCATGAATACGCAGTTCCTCATCCCTCCTCATGGAGAGATACTCGTGGTAAGATTGCCCGCCCTCATTGAAGACCAAGGGGTAGTTCGGATAGTGTTCAGCCGGGGCGAATTGCCATTCACCATCGTTGCCTCTGGAATAGCGGATCACGGTGGAAACGGCCTGGCTCAGGCGATGGTCAAGCTGCGCAATGATGCAGTCAGGCTCTTCTCCAAGGTTGGCTGGCAGAATGCCCCGCTTCGCCAATTCCGGGTCATAGACAGCATGGAAAAAAATGGCGCTAGCCACAATGTCACCGGCGTCCGCCGCCGCCCGCAGTTTGTTGACGAAGTAAGCGATGGCGGAGATCGGGGTTTCTTCTGCATCGCCGGCCGCGAATATAACGATGGGATCACTGTCATCCGCCTCCATCTGGCCGCACTCCCCGGCTTCACCTTTCATTAACAACCAGCCTTGGATTTCTCCCGTCGGTTTCATCACGGCCACCACGGGCGCGAGCGAATCATAACGCATGAGGGAAGCCAGAAGTTCAAACTGGCTCTCCAGCAAAGTGACTAACTCCGGGTGGGTCCCCTGATCGCTGGCCGATGCGGGTCTTCGCGGATATTCTGGTTTCCGGACGCTATTTTGTGAAAGCGCGCCGCCGCGCTCATCGACAAAAATAGCGGGCCACTTTAAAACGTAATATGGGGGAGCATAATGCCATCGCCAGTCGCCGCTGCTCTTGGTGTATTGAACGACACAGGCCACCGCCTGACCCTGACGATGTTCCAGCAGCGCGACCAGGCAGTCAGCGTCGCCTTCGGAATTGGCGGGTGAAACACTGAGCGCCCCCCTTCCTGGCCCGTGGCAGCCGTGAAAAAATACCCCGCAAGCGATGATCTCATTCCGGCCCGCTGCGGTGCGGAATTGTTGCCAAAAGGATTCGATGGTTTCATCGCTTGGTTTACGGCTGGGGTGTGCACCGGCAAAACTGTGAATCTTGCCTTCAAGATCCATGACCGCGGCCAAAATCATTAGCGGAGAATCGCCGTGGAGGTTTTTGAGCAAACGGAATTGCTCATTCATCAAATCAAGCAAATCCTGGTCGATCCCGCGTGCAGACGCGGCAGCGTAATACTGCGAATCCAGGTCAGGCGGGGCGCTGTCGGGCATTGGGTCGTCTCGCATGGGAAACAGTTTTGCTGATGTGAGATCTCACTCCGGCTTCTTCTATTGATTTTACCAGTATATTGCGGCGTTGGTGAAACTCTGTGTGGGGCGAACAGAAAATTTCCAGAGTTTTGTGCAACACCCATGAGCGCGGCCGGTATTTCGTTGTAATGCTGTATTGTGCGTGTTAGCCAAGGCACCCACCTGAACCATGAGCAACGATCCAACCTCCATGCCGCTCACATCCCATTGCAAAGCCGCCCTCCTTCCCTGGGGTGCGGTGGCGGTTTCCCTGGCTTTGGTGGGGTCAACCTACATCGCTGCCAGCAGTTGGAAAGATGTCCGGAAGAAACCGGAAAAGAACAACATCCGCATCACCGGTTCGGCGCGGAAGCGAATCGTGTCGGATCTGATCGAGTGGTCGGCTTCCATCGATGCGCAGGCTCCGGAGCGGACCGCGGCCTATCTCGAATTGAAGAAAGGGACCGAGAAGGTGGTTGCTTTCCTGACAGCGCAGGGTGTGAAGGAGGACGAAATCGAGACCCAGTCAGCCTCGATCAAGGAGGAGTTTGACATCATCAAGGAAGATAAGGTTTTGCCGGGAACGAATGTGCCGTTGCGATCGGAGCGAAAAGAGTCCAAGGGCTTCCGGGCGGCGCAGGTGGTCTCGGTCAGTTCGACCAATGTCGCGCTCATCGAGAAGGCCTCGCGCGACATCACCACTTTGCTCGAACAGGGAATCTCGGTGGAGTCCGATGAACCGAGCTACTTCTACACCCGGCTGGGCGAGCTGAAACTCGAGATGCTGGCGGAAGCGGCCAAGGATGCGCGCGCGCGCGCCGAGAAGATCCTCAATTCGGCGGGCAACACCGGCGTCGGCAAGCTGGTTGACGCGGACATGGGGATCATCAACATCAACGCCGCGAACTCCACCCAGACTTCGAACGAAGGCAACAACGACACCTCATCCCGCGACAAGGACATCATCACCATCATTCACGCGGAGTATGAGGTGAATTGAAGCTCGGGTTGCATTCTAACAGATGAATTAACGGCCAGTCCATCGTCAAGGTCTGGCTCGCGGATCGTATTAAACCCGAGCAAGGCGGTGCGACGAAGACAGCGGCCGGCGGGTGAGAAGGCAACAAGGCCGTGGCGGCGGACATCGGTAAGCACAGTTTGGATGGCAAACGCTTGCAGATGGGCCGCTCCTGGGGGTGAGTCTCGTCTCGACCTGTGCGAAGGAACACTTCGCGGGCGAAGGGACTGTTGAAATTCACGAAATTGTTGAAATGCAACGCCTGACCCCTTTTGGACCCCTTTTGCAGGTGTTGCAACCCTACTCGATCTTGGTTCCGCTGATCGCGTTGCCGTTCTGATTGCTGCCGCTCAAGCGGTTCGCATCCGGCGAAATCGCGACCTGGTCGATGTATTTTCCCGCGGCCCATGACAGTTCGTAAGACCTGTCCGGACCTGTTCCGATTTTCCAAGTGCATTCCATTTTGCCGTCACTTCCCGTTCCGTCGGCACGCAAGATAGCGATATGCTCATTAAACCATTTCCAGCGCCCCACGATTGGATCGGTCAGGGCCAGGACGTCGGCCGGTTTTTGATATTTCAATGTCGCGCCAAGCGTGTTGGCCCAAGTGTCGATATTGGTGGTGTTGCGCGCGCGATCGGTCATTGCCTCGCGCTCGGCAGCGTTCTGGATTTTGGCCACTGCGGGTTTCATTCGGCCGAGATAGGCATCGCGGATTTTCACAGCCTTGGATTGGAATGTCTGATCGATGGTCGTTTCCCTTGACCGGAGGCGTTGCAAGTCATCCTTGAACGATTGAACCATCACCACATTTTCGGCGAATCGCGGAACACGGTGGTTGCGGACGTTTGCTTTCAACATCGCGAGCAATGGAGTGTTGCGCGCCCGTTCCTCCGGACTTAGCGAACCCAGCGACTCTTCCAGAATCGTCATCGTCGCCATGGCGTTGGCCTCGAGTTCTTTGCCGCGGGTTTCGTCCAATTCTGTTAGAAGGGCCGCCGCTTTCTGGTCGAGTTCGACGATTTCCGCGGAGGCGGGAGTGGCGGGCGCTGTCGGCGGGGTTGCCGGTTTGGTCGCGGTCTCCGGCTTGGGGATGGGAGGGATCGATGCTGCGATTGGGGGTTCCGCTGCGGGCGCGGCGGCCTCGACAACCGGGATCACGGGTGCAGATGGTTTCGGGTCCTCGGGTTTGCGCTCTACAGGCGCTGACGTTTGCATCGGAGGAATCTCCGGCAATGGAATGTTAGTGGAAACGACTTCGATCGGCGCAACAACTTCCACGGGGTGGCGGACTTTCTTGAGGAAAATCGTCCATGCGGGAATGGCGATCGCGATCACAGCGGCGATCGCAAGCAGCTTCTTCTTCGGGATCCCCTCCGAAGCATGATGGCCGTGCGCGGGGTGCTGTGCGTGACCATGCGCGTGTGCATGGGAATGAGTATCGTGATGATGGAGCCGCTGTGCGCCGGCCTGGCGATGATTGGTTGGCGTGGTGGCGGCTTTTTTCAGCCAGGTTCCCAGTGCGGCCGACATTTCCTCGGCGCTCGCATAACGCAGTGCCGCGTTCGGATGCATTGCCTTCTCGCAAATCTTGTCCAGGGCCGGATCGCAACCACACAAGCTCGATGCCGGTGGAGTCGCATCATACGGCGGGCATCGTCCAATCAACAACTCATACAGCACCACACCGAGCGCGAATAAATCGGATCGCCGGTCCGCCTTGTCCGGATCTTCGGTGACCTCCGGCGCGGCATAACCCGGGGTGCCCATCACCATTCCGGATTGATCGCCTTCCGTTGGCCGGGCGAGTCCGAAATCGCCGATCTTTGGCACGGCTTTCGGCGTCAGCAGTATGTTCGCGGGCTTGATGTCGCGGTGGATGACGCCGTTCTCGTGGGCGTGCGCAAGGCCGTTGCAGATGCCGTGCACGATCTCCACGGCTTGCACGGGATCGACTGCCAGATTGTAAGCGGAATGAAACAGCGACTTGCCGTTCACGAACTCCATCACGATGTAAGGCAGTCCATCGAGGTCGCCGAAATCGTAAACACCGATCAGGTTCGGATGGTTGAGACGGGCCATGGCCTTGGCTTCGATTTCGAACGACTTCCGGAATTCCAGATCCTCGCCAAACTCGCGCGGCAGGATTTTGATCGCCACATCGCGGTCGAGCGAGCGCTGGCGGGCCTTGTAAATGGCACCCATGCCGCCTTGCGCGACGAAGGCCTCGAAATCGTAGGCCGGCAGAAGTTGCGCCAACGTATCGACGTCGGGCAGG
This sequence comes from Akkermansiaceae bacterium, assembly GCA_031371445.1. GTDB lineage: Bacteria > Verrucomicrobiota > Verrucomicrobiia > Verrucomicrobiales > Akkermansiaceae > Luteolibacter. The sequence goes on along the minus strand of JANMJQ010000321.1, from coordinate 12,442 downwards.
ACTGAAATTTCCTCATCCATAGGAGTCGAACCGGTGATTATAACGGAAGGATCGGCTGTTGGCGAGCGGGAAGAATCGGACGCAGGGCCAGGGAGATTTTCCAATTTCCGTTGGACATTTCCGGCCTTGGGCGATACCGACTCGCCTCCCGACGGGGCCGCAACGCTCCGGGATGGAACCTAGGCAGTGTAGCTCAGCGGTAGAGTAGGGGACTCATAAGCCCTTGGTCGGCGGTTCGAATCCGCCCACTGCCACCAGGTTCCGTTCAAAGGGTGGGCGTCAATCAGCCCAGCCAAGTACCCGGGTTGCGGGAGTCGCGGAATTTCATGGCGGCTTCGGTGCGGGAACGGACGTGCAGCTTTTCGAAGATCCGCTTGAGATGCACGCGGACGGTTTCGAATGAAATGCCGAGCCGGTCGGCGATTTCCTTGTTGGCAAGACCCTCGCTGAGTTGCTCGAGGACTTCGGTTTCGCGTTGCGAGAGATTCAACTCATCCGCCTTGCCTTGGACCGGTTGGTGAAAAGCTTCGACGATGCGGCGCGCGATCTCCGCACTCATCGGGGCACCACCGGTGAGGACGCCGGTGATGGCGTCGCGCACCTCGGCTGTTGAGGATCGCTTGAGCATGTAACCGGAAGCCCCGGCCTTGAGCGCGGCGAAGATCTTGTTGTGATCGCGATAGACCGTTACCATGATGATCTGGATTTCCGGAAGAACCTGCTTGATGCGGGCCGTGACTTCGATGCCGGAGATGTCGGGCAGATTGATATCCATCAAGACGACCTGTGGCCGGAACGCTTCGATCTTTTTAAGCGCGTCATTGCCGGTGGTCCATAGGCCGACAAGCTGCAGGTTGTCCGAGGTCGTGATGATTTTCTGAAGGCTTGCTCCGAGATCGGCGTTGTCCTCGACGATGGCGACGGTGATTTTTTGGGCTGTGGACATGGCTGGGTTTCAGGAAGGAAGTGGCAATGTTAGCGTGATGGTGGTTCCCTGGCCGCGCACGCTTTCGATGCGGCAGGCACCTCCGCAATCGGTCATCCGGTTTTTCATGTTGATCAGGCCGTTGCCGGATGCGGCATACTCGACGTCGAAACCTTTGCCATCATCCTTCACTAGAACGACCAGTTGACCGTTTCCGATGACAATTTCCAGAAAGATCGACTGGGGTTGCGCATATTTCACCGCGTTGTTGATCGCCTCGCGGGCGGCGAGGAGGACGTTATGGCGGCGGCGTGGACCGATCACCAGGTCTGGGATCTGGCGCTCGATTTTGGTGCGCAAGGGAATCTGCACGACCTCGAGAAATTCCCGTGCGAAGGCCGGAATATATTCGATGAGTGAACGGAGGCTGTCCTCGGTGGGATTGGTGGCCCAGACAATTTCATCGAAGGCTCCAAGGAGGCGCTTGGCTTTGACGGAGAGCTGGTTCAACGAGGGACGAAGGCTTTCCACGTCGGGATCCTCCGAGGCGATTTCCGAGAGGATCGACAATTCTGTTAGACTCGCGCCGAGGTCGTCGTGAAGATCGCTTGAAATGCGCGAGCGCTCCGCCTGCAACATGTTCCGCAGATGCAGCTCGCGGATTTTTTGCTTCATCCGCGCTTTCGCGACCAGCCAGCCGACCGACAACGTGAGGAGCAAGCCGCCAATGACAGTGAGAGCGATGAACCATGGCGTTTCCCAAATATGGGGACGAACCACTACGCGCAAAATGGTGGGCGTTGGGTTGGATATCCCGTCGCCATTGATGGCCGTGATTTGAAACGAGTAGCTGCCCGCTGGGACCGACTGATAATCGACGCGCCGCTGGTTGCCGATGAGGCGTGGATGTTCATCAAGGCCGACAAGTTGGATGCGATAGGAAACCTTCTCGGGCGCACTGAGGCTAAGGCCGGTGAATTGAAAACCGATGCGAACCCGGCCTGGTCCCGCGACGATGGTGTCCGAATCCATGGCATGGCTGACGCCGTTGATTTCCACCGCTTGGAATTGCAGGAAAGGAGGAATCGAGTTGGCCGCAATCCGTTCCGGTTTCACGCCCGCGGGTCCGGCTGTGGTGGGAAACCATAGGCTGCCGTCCGAGTCGCGGAACACGCCCGGCTGTGATCCGCCGGCGCATTCGCGGGTGATCAATCCGTCCGCGCGATCGATCCGTAGCCAACTGGCTGTGCTCTCCTCATTGGTGATATGGCGCAAAAGTTCGGCGCGGGAAGCGCGGACGATGCCGCCGAGCGTTCCCATCCACAATTCATCTTCACCGACCAGGGTCAGGCCGGTGACCCGCTTGTCAGGGATGCCCGCTTCGGTGCTGAAGCTATGCCATTTGCCATCCTTCCATACGAAGATTCCCGCGCCGATGGTGGACGCCCAGATTTCATCAGGCAAAGCGATGATGGTGGAAATCCAACGCGTCGAAAGGTCCGACGGCTTGCCCAGCGGCCGAAAGCTTTTCCCGTTGAAGACAAAAATCCGTCCATCGTTGGTTCCGGCGAGCAGGTTCTCATCAGGCCCCACCGTCACGGTGGAGAATGCCGCCCCGGCGATGCTTGGATCATGGCTGAAATCCTCAAGATGGGATCCGTCCCAACGCCAGATGCCCCTCTGTCCGCCGAACCAGATCCGGCCCTGGGCGTCTTCGGTGATGGCATTGATCTTGGACAGCGCGGGGGTGTCCAGGAACAGTCCTTCGAAATCGCCATCTTTCCATTCGAAGACGGAAGCATCGCGCGATCCGAACCAGAGCCGGCCGGTATGGTCCTCGAAGATGCAGGAAACCGAACGCGTGATCCCACTGGTGGCGGTGAGTTTGTGATGACTCATCACTCCGGCGTCGATGCGGTCCACGCCGCCATTCCGGTTGGCGAGCCACCAGGTGCCCTTCCGATCCTTGAGCGCGGTGTTGATGGAAAAATTATAGACCCCATCATTGGTGGCGAGCAGAGTGACGCGCTGGTGGCGGATGCGGATCAAGCCCTGCACGGGACTCGCGAGCCACAAGTTTCCTTCGCGGTCTTCCAACATGTCGCTGACCTGCAGCCGGCCGTTGAAGTCAGGGGTTGGTGGCGATGTCGCTGTTTCATCGGCGGGCGCATAACTGAGCGCTCCCGTGTCGAGCCGCCAGTGCCCGCCGCTGCGATCTGTTAGATGCGTGGGGCTTTGGTTGTCATCGGAACGGCCGCAGAGCATCTGCACCTTGCGGTCGGCTTCGATGACAGCCAGAAGGCCGGGGGATGGTGAGGACACCGGTTCCGCCTGATCTTCGTTGATCGTCCAGACGCTGTTGTTTTCCCGGATGAAATAGGAATTGTTTTGGTAAGTGACCAGCCGCGTGATCAGCGGCGAGTTTGGCGCAGCCTCATCGTCGATGACTCCCTTGAGTTTGCCATCCACCACTTTCTGCAAGCCGCCGCGAAAAGTAGAGACCCAGACGCTGCCATCTTCGGGAGTAAAGATGCGGAAAAATCCGAGACGCGGCCCGCGGTAGTTGCCGTTGGAGGCGAGGTTCTTGAATTCGAGGCCATTGAACTGCGCAATGCCTTCCGCAGTGGCGACCCAGAGGAAGCCATCGGATGTTTGCCCGATCGAGCGGACGACATTTCCCGGCAAGCCTTCCTCGGATTGCCAGACGCGCACCAGGAAGTCATCAGACAGGGCGTTATCCTGCGCGAACAGTGCGCGGGAAAGCGCAAGCAGTAGCAGGACAACCCGGGCCATCTCCGGCATTCAAACGGAAGAGCCCCGGCTTTGTCGAGGAGCCTCGTGGGGGATGAGGTTATTGGGCCCCGGTGAGCCTCTTCATCTACGATCCACTATCCACTATCCACTATCCACTATCCAGTCACCGGCGCTCACAGAGTCGCCGCTACAACGCTGAGCGTAACCGCGACAATCAGCGCCGCCGGCGGCGCAGAAGGGCTAGGACGCCGAGACCGCCCAGCAGTGCGGTGCTTGGTTCGGGAACAAGCGTCATGGTCACGAAGCGGTCTTGTCCACCGGCAACGGCGTCGGTAGCGAAATTGCCGCCGGCCACCAGGTCGTTGTAATCGAAGTGCCATTGATTCAAGCCGAATGTGTAGTCGGTGTCATCCGTGTAACCGGTGAAGCCGCTGGTGACTTCCGTGGAGCCGTTGTATTCGTAACTGATCAGGGTGATCTTGTCGTTCGTCAAGAACGAGCCCGAAGCCAGTGCGGTAAGGGATGTAGAATCAAGTCCCAGAGTTACCGAGGCGAGCGATAGGGTGCCATCGACTGCCATGAGGTCGGCGCCGGTGCTGCCGTTGTTCAACACTTCATAGGCGAAGGTCGTGCCGCTGGTCATGCTGAGACTGCCCGAGCTAAGGCTTTGAATGGATGCACCGGCCGAGAGCGTGCCGGTTCCACCAATCGACACGGTGCCCGCGATCGAGCCGGTTCCGCCGAGAGTGGCGCTTCCCGATACCGTCACCGCCGTGTTGCCGAGAGCGCCGTTCACCAGCAGCGAGCCTGCGGATACGGTGGTCGCGCCGGTGTAGGTGCTCGTGCCTGTCAAGGTCAGCGTGCCACTGCCGCTCTTGGTCAGGCCGCCGTCCGGGGTGACACCCAGCGCCGGATCATGAATCAAGGCTTGGCCGATCGTCACCGCGAAGCCGCCGTCGTCGATGTTGGCTCCACCGGCTTGCACGTTCGCCGCCGTTAGGCCGGTCATGAAGGTGCCGCTCGCGCCGCCCGCTTGCAGGGTGCCGCCGTTGAAGTTGAAGGTGCCGCTGGCGCCGGTGCCTTGCGAAACTTGCTTCGCAATCAGGGTGCCGCCGTTCAGGTTGTAGGTGCCGACGCCGCCGGTGTTGTTCGCTAGGATCACCCCGTTGGCTCCGTTGACGGTGAAGGTGCTCGATCCGCTCTGGTTGACGGTGCCGGTGGTCGTGCCCGCGACGTTGTCGAAGTTCTTGCCAATCGACAAGTTGGTCGAGGTGATGCTGCCGCCGGTGAGATTGAGGATGCCGGTGCTGCCGTGGTTGTCGCCGACGTTGATGTCGCCCGCTCCCGCGGTGGCGGTGAGGGTGCCTCCGGTTTGCACCGTTAGCGTGCCGCTGTCACCGTTGATCGAGCCAACGCTGACAAAGTTTGTCGCCGTGGTGTTGCCACTGATCACGGTTTCGCCGAAGCGGGTGATCAGCGAGGCTGCGCTGTTAGTGGCCGAGAGGGTTGTCTGGCCGGTGCCGAGCTGCACCAGGCTGCCGCTGCCGGTAATGGCGTTTCCAATGCTGATCGCGTTGCTGCGGTTGAAGATCAGGGTGGCGTTGTTGGTCACCGCCGCCGTTCCCAGCGTTCCCGTGGTTCCACCAGCACCGATTTGCAAGGCACCCCCACTGATGAGGGTTGCGCCCGTGTAGTTATTCGTTCCCGCGAGAGTCCAGGTACCCGTGCCAACCTTGGTAATCGCCGTGGCACCCGTTCCGTCCTGAATACTACCATCGAACTGGGCAATGGTATTGGCGCTGCCCACACTCCACGTCATGGTGCGCCCGCCGGTCGGGCCGCCCCGGAGGAAGCTTGTCGCTCCACCGGTCAGCTCACCAATCGAGTTGGTCAGGCCACCCGCAGCAAAATTCGTCTGCATATACATGGTCACCCCGTTGGCAAGATTGATCTTTGCCGTTCCGAAGCCAGCCGTGGTGATGAGGCGGAAATCGCCACCGTTGGTATTGGGCGTCACGTTGATTTGGCCTGTGAACCCCGACCAGTTGCCATTGACTTGCGCACGAACGTAATCGGTTTGGTAGTTCAGGGTGCCGCTACCCGTGAGGCTGCCGCCAATCGTGCCGCGTGCCATAGCAATCAAGGTGCCCGTTTGGCCGCTGTTCACCACGATGTTGTTGGCAAAGTTGCCTGCGTCTGTGGCGAGATTGGCGTAAGAGAACAGCTTTACCGTGCCGCCATCCAAAGTAACAGTCCCGGTTCCCAAGCCTTGTGCGTTGGCGTTGGCGTCCGCCATCGCGATTGTTCCAGCACTGACTAACGTGCCTCCGCTAAACGTGTTTTGCCCGGAAGTTGCATTCTGGATGGTCACCTGACCGGCATCCGATTTGATCAATTTACCAGCACCGGTGATCGCGCCACTCAAGGTCAGCGTTGTGCCAGTCGCCGGAGCCAGCGTCCCGTCTGTACCGCTCAAGGCGATTGGACGGTCATTGGTGCCGGCCGCGCCGTTGAACAGACCGAAACTTGCGGAGGTCGCCAGCGTGCCGCCGGTGCCGGTGAAGATCAATTGGGCGGCGGTGGCAGCGGGACCGAGGTTGGCATTGCTCGCCACGCTCAGAGTGCCGTTGTTGATCGTCGTTGTTCCGGTATAAGTGTTAGCGCCGGCCAAGGTCAACGTTCCGGTTCCCGTCTTGGTCAGGCCACCCGTGCCACTGTTGCCGATCGCATTGGCGAATGTCACGTTGTTCGCATTGGTGTCGATCGTGCCGCCGCCCACATTGAGGGTCACTGTCAGGCCGGATACATCGGCGGTATTTCCGCTCGCATAACGCAGCGTGCCATTCGTCGCAGCCGCACCAAGCGCCAGAGTGGTGCCGGTTCCCAAGGAACCCAAACTACTGAACTCCAAGACACCGGCATTGATAGAGGTTCCGCCCGAGTAGGCATTGGTCCCGCTCAAGACCAAGGTTCCCGAGCCGGTTTTGGTCAGGCTACGGGTCCCGCTGACCTCGGAAATATTTCCTGCAATTGACAACTGCGTGCCGCTGGCTGTGGCCACTGTAACGCTGTCGTTGAATGCCAACGCTGTTTGGATCGCATGGCTGCCGGTGGTCGCCGTGATGGTCACCCCGCTACCGGTGTTATCCAGAGTCAAGGTGCTGCTGTTACTGCTGGAAAGGGTGAAGGCGCTGGCATTGTTAAAGGTCAGGCCGCCAACCGTTTCGTTGGCATCCAGGTTGACCGTTCCAGGCGCGGTTGCGCCAAAAGTCGCGCTGTCTCCGGCAGCTTGGGGGGGAAGTGTTCCCGTGCCGGACCAGTTGCCGGCAAGACTCCAGTTGCCCGTCGCTCCTCCATTGGTCCAGGTGGCAAGGGCTCCAGCCTGCGCGAGCGTCAATTGAAGGAATCCCGCGGATGTCCCGAAGCTCGCGTTATAGCCCGCAATGCTGGTGCCAAAGGTAAATGTCGAGTTGGAGAGAGCCACGCCAGGAAGGCTGGTAAATTGAAACAAGTTATACACACCCGCTGCGGCAAACGGATTGCTCGTCCCCGGAGTATAAAGATTCAGGACTACTCCGGAAGTCGGCAGAGTGAGTGCGCCGGTGCTGATGTAGTTGTTGCTGTTCGGCGTGTTGCCGGTGCTGACAAGCCCGTAGTTCAAGTTCGTTCCCGATACCAGGGTCAGACTGCCCAGGGTGAGCACACCCGATCCTGCGAGACCGGCCGTGACGGTGCCGGGGGTGAGTGTACTTGTGGAAACCGCGGTGACCGCGCCGGTGATAATGCCAGCCCCGGTCAGGGTCGCGGTCCCGAGTCCGACAGTGCTGGTTCCGGTCGCGGAACCGGAGGTGTTGGTTACTTTGAGCGTGCCTGCGGAGATGGTCGTCGCACCGCTGTAGGTGTTGGAGTTGCCGGAAAGAGTGAGGGTGTTCGAGCCGGCCTTGGTCAAGGCAAGCGTGCCCGTGCCGTTGCGGAGAGTACCTGCATAGGTGCTGGCCGAACCAGGAGTCAGCGTCAGCGTTTGGGTGCCGGCGACTCCGGTCTCCACGATACCCGCGGTTGGAGTCGCACCATTGGTGGTGAGACTGGTAAGGCTGAGGCTATTGCCCAGCTGGAGTTTTCCTGTGCTTCCGGAGCCGAAAGTGACCACCCCCGCGACGCCCGCTCCATTGGTGGCACTGCTGGTGCGGAATGCGCCGGCGTCAATCGCGATACTGCCGAGATAGGCGGTGCTGGAAGCGCTGTTGACCACCGTGCCGGGTCCGGCGATGTGGGTTACCGAATCAGCTGCGCCGCCGGTGAAATCGTTGGCCCCGGCGTTCCCGAGGGTGAACACGTCGGAGGAGCTCGCCGTCGTAAGTGTAACACTTGTCCCAGCAGCCGTGCCCACATTCACGCGGCCGTTGGTTGTAGCCGTGCCGACGCCACCGACGGTGCCGCCGTTGTTGAGGTTTAGCGAAACGCCATTGTCCAGAACGATGCCATTGGCGATTTCCACCGTGCCGCCGCTATTGATGTTAACCTGGTTGTTGTTGGCCGTGGCGGTGGTGCCGAACGCGCCGTTGTTCCCCGCCACCAGCGTTCCGGCATTGACGTTGATGCCCTGAGCGACGTTGGTGATGCCCGCGCCTGAAAACGCATTCGCTCCTGACAGAATCCAGCGGCCTGTGCCCTGTTTAACCAGCAACTGATTTCCTTGACCTGCCGACGAGGTGCCCGCGCCCGTAGTGATTATTCCGCTGATCGTGTTGTTTCCTGTGTTTGTTCCGTCGAGAAAGAATGTGGAAAACCGATTCGTGTCAGTCCGCATGTCGATAGTGCCGGACAGCGTGAGTGTCGCCGCGCTTGAAGTTGCGTTATTCACGAAGTTATACACCACCTGCTGAGAACTCGTCAGCCGCTTCATCTGGAGATTGGCAGCGATAATCTGTGCATTGGTCACAGCGGCATTAAGCTTAATACTCCCTAGGACGGTCGTTGTGCTGCCGATGGTAAGTGTGTTACCGCCGTTGGTGCCGATTTGGTACGCGCCGACACTCGCGGTGTCGAAGAGAATGCTTCCGATGTTGCGCGTCGAGTCAATCACGATGGGATTGCCCGTGCCGCCGATTCCACCCGAGAGCGCCGTGTTGAAGGTCGCGACGTCAGTGCTGTTGGCGTTTAGTGCGCCGGGAGCTGCGCCGCCTGCCCAGTTGGTTATTGTGGCCCAGTTCGCGTCTGTAGGCGATGCCTTCCAAGTCTGGTTGCCTGCGGAAGCCATGCCGGAAAGGCTGACGAAGATGGAGGATGAGGCGACGAACAGGCTGGCGAATTTAGGTTTCACGGTGGGAGACAGGGTTATGGGGCAGTAAAATTGGGCTGAGGCTGAAGAAATTACGAAAGATCACCGAATTGTGCTATAACCTGTGCGGGTTAATCTGCTGGTGGGAATGGGGGCTCGTGGGATGGATGAATTTGCATGAGGGTGGAGGAAGAACTGCCATCGACCCCGGAAGGTGCGCGCTCTGCTGCCGCCACTGGCGATGGAAGCTGTGGACCATGCGGTGGGGAAATCTCCGTGTGGAGTTTCAGGCTTTGGCCTGTCTCGTGAAGGGGAGAGACCATTTCCATTTGGCCGACGGGATGGCGGCCTGACCCGGTCGATAAAATATCGACGCTCCTCATTTTTCAGACCGCCTCCAAGATCGTCGTTTCAGTGACGAGGCTCCGCGGGCATGGGTTCGCGATAGCGTGAATGCGCGGCATAGAGTGCAAGCCGCCCCATGAGATCCGCAGCCAATAACTCGTCGCCATGTGCCAGCTCCAGCGCGCGACGGATGGTTTTCAGTGCTTCCGGAAAGCTCCCGCATTCCGCCTGCGCGGCAGCGAGAGTGTCGAGTAAGGCCGGGTCGTGCCCGCCGGAAAGTTTCACGGCCTGCTCCGCGAGTTCCAGCGCCTCCGGGCCGTTGCGAATCGACGCTTCCGGCCAAGTCGCCAGCACCCACGCCAGTTGGTTGGGAGCGGAGGGATTCGAAGGTGCCAGTTCGTGTGCCTTGCGCCATTGCGCGATGGCTTCGCGCACCTCACCCACTTGCATCAGCGCCATGCCGAGGTTGAAGCGCGCCTTCGCGTCTCCGGGCACGCTTGCAAGCACCGCATTGAAATGCCCGATCGCCGCGCGCGCCTGGCGCTTGTCGAGAAGCAGCTCGCCGAGGCCCACATGAGCCTGTGACGAGCTCGGGTCGATTTCCAAGGTTTTTTGAAATTGCGTCATCGCTTCGTCCGCCCGCCCTGCTTGCTGGAGGGCTGCACCCAGGCTGAGCCGACATGCGACGTAGTCGGGGTCGGTTTCCAGAGCCTGTCGGAAGTGGGCGATGGCGTCCTCCACTTTTTCCTTCAGCATCAGCGCGTGGCCCAAATAGAAGTGAGCCACGGAGAGGGAGGGCTTGAGCTCGATCGCTTTTTGGAAATAGGCGATTGCTTCCTCCAGCCGGTCTGCTTTGAGCAGCACGATGCCAAGGTTGTTCCAGGCTAGGGCAAAGGAGGGTTCGATTTCGAGCGCCTTTTGGTAAGCGGCGATCGCCGCGGCTGACTCTCCTTTCATGGAAAGGACGTTGCCGAGATTGACATACGCTTCGCGGTTGTCGGGTTTGAGCGCCAAGGCCCGTTGCACTTGCACGAGCGCGTCGTCAACCTTGCCGTCCTCCAGTGACAGAACACTGAGATTGCTGTAGGCCATCCAGCATTCCGGGTTCCGTTGAATCGTGGTTTCCCACAGGGTCTTCATGCCGGCATACATCCGGCACTGCCGCCATGTTAGCACTGCCATCGCAAGCAACAGCGTTCCAAACAATATCCGGCGCGCGCCCCGCCAGCGTTCCAGCCCCAGCGTGAGCCCCGCAGCCGCCAGCGCGATCGGCCCGATACTGGCGAGGTATTGGAAATGATCCGCGACGAACGAGTAGCGGAACGGGAAAACGCTCACAAATCCCAGCGCGGGGAAAAGCGTGCCCGCAAAGTAGAGAAACGCCGCCAGCGGCGCGCGTGACTTGTGCCTCCACCTCCAGAGCAGCACCGCAAGGACCATACCTGCGAGGGGGAAAAGATACTGCCACCACATCGCTTGGCTGATTTGCCAGCGCGGGTAGATGAAACTCAAATTCAGCGGCCAGAGAAGTTTCCATAGGTAAAACCAGACCGCGCGTCCGGCAATCAGGCAGCGCTCCACCACCGTGAAGTTGAATTCGGCGCCGCTTGCTCCGATGAACCGGTGCTCCACCCAGCCGGTAAACAGCCCCGAAGCGATTCCCACTACAAAAAACGGCAGCAGCGGCAGCGCATCCTTTTTCCATGAGAGTCGCCCGCGTTTCCACCAGAAGACCACCAGCAGCGCCGCGGGCAAGGAAGCGATGACCGACTTCGACAGCAGCCCGACCAGGAAAAGCGCCAGTGCCCATACGTAAGACCCCCTCTTTCGTGTCCGGTCGAAATCGAGGTAAAAAAGCGCCGCAGCCAGGCAGCAGACGCCTGAAAGTGTGTTTTTGAGTTCGGTCACCCACGCAGCCGTCTCGACATGCACGGGATGCAGCGCGAAGATGGCAGCCGCCAGCCACGCTCCCGGCACCTCGAGCCGCTGCAGCACTTTGACCAGTAACAGCGCGCACGCGACGTGCAGCAGCACGTTGACAAGATGGTAACCGAGCGGTGCATCGCCCCAAATCCGGTGCTCCAGCCAAAAAACGCTGTGCACAATCGGGTAGTATTGTTGCGACGCACCCGGCTCGATCCAGATGCGCGCCAGCCCATGGAGCGACCGCAGTACCGGCTTGGTCACATGCCCATCGTCATCCCAGATGAAGCCGGCGTGCCAGACCGGCAGATAGGTCAGCATCGTGGCCACGATCAGCAGCAGCGGGAAAATCCATTTTTGCCGCAACACAGACCGCTGGAGCATGTGGAGGTTTGGCAAATTCACTCGCGTTTAATATTTTTCCTGACCCGCATCGCGCCACAAGTCATGTGAGGGCATTGTGGCGCTCAGGTCACCACATTCTTTTTCCCCGTCCAAGAGTTAAAAACCGCATTCCCACGCCTATGAGGAAATGTGGAAATCCCGAAATGTCCGCCCGTCCCGGCATGCAGCCCGGCGATCAATCCCGCGCCGTGAAATCATTGGCTGCGACAGCCGTCAGCACGTGGGAAATCGCCACCGTGGCTGCTGTTTGATCTATACAAACCACCTCGTCAGCCGTCACCTGACCCACTTGCGCGCTTCATCCACTTACCAACTGCGGATTCTAGGATAAAATGAGCTGCCGGGAACCACTCTCGCGATTCCCGGCAGGTATTTGATGGCTTACCTGATAAGAGCTTGGAGGAAGCCTTTGGTCGGAGTGCCATTCGAACCATCCAAGCTGAAGCTGCGATATTCGTAGGTGATGCCACCTTTGGTGAACGGCGCGGCTGGCAGGCCGGTGGTTACCGGAGTGACAGGCGTAACCGTGGTCGCAAAGGAACTGAGGTCAGTGCTGCCGCGCACCTCGATGGTGAAGCCATCAAAGGTAACGGACGAGCTTGGCGAACCCGCAGGGAAGGCAGGAGTGCCTTGGGGCACGGCGATGGTCATCACCAATTCCATTAGAGTATCCGCATTCGTATCGGCGATGAGCGAGTAGATCTTCGCGTTGTCAGAACCGCTGATTGGCGATCCACCGAAGATGTATTCGACCCCGTTGATGGCGCCATCGGTGTCGTAGTCAACATCGGCCGCACCCACGTTGGTTG
>JANMJQ010000314.1:0-13366 GCA_031371445.1 Akkermansiaceae bacterium | reverse complement strand
CCTCCTTCTCCTCCTCGGCCCGCGCGGGGATCGTCGTAGCGGTCATGAGGGCGAATACGGAGCAGAGCCCCACGGTGAATATCTTTTTGAATTTCATTTTGTTTGTATCGTTTGTTTTTCAATCGCCGATCCGCTCCACTTCATCGGTCCGCCACCCGGCGGAATGAGGTGCAATGGCATCGGGGAAAATGGTGCATGACTGATTCATGAGTCGGCGTCGGCCATGAACTGGATCGACGGAGCTTTGGATGGCGCGGCTGGCATTTCATCAAGCGGGTCGATTTCCTCGCGGGCCACGTAAGCCTCCGCGGCTTTCCGGCCGAACTTGAAGAACACGGCGGGTGTGACGGCCATGTCGAGCAGCGTGGAACTGACAAGACCGCCGAGAATCACGACCGCGACCGGATAGAGGATTTCCTTGCCGGGTTCTCCTGCGGATAAAACCAGCGGGATGAGCGCCAGGCCGGCGACCGCGGCGGTCATGGTCACGGGAACAAGCCGTTCCAGCGAGCCGCGCACGATCATTTTCTCATCGAACTTTTCACCCTCAAATTCCATCAGGTGGATGTAGTGGGAAATCATCATGATGGTGTTGCGCGAAGCGATGCCGGCGAGGGTGATGAGGCCGACCAAGGTGGCGATGGATACCTTACCCACCAAAAGCCAGGTAAGCAACAGGCCCCCGATGAAGGCGAGCGGGATATTGAGCATGATTTGCGCGACGATCATGGTGGAGCGGAAGTGGGAGTAGAGAACAAGGAACATGGTCACCAGGGTTGCAATCGAAAGAATGCCGATGAGCCTGGTGGCTTCCTGCTGGCTTTGGAACTGACCTTCGTAGCTGATGAAAAAGCCGGTGGGGAGATGGACCTGTCCGTTGATATTAGTTTGGATTTCCTTGACCACCGAGCCGAGGTCGCGGCCGCTGACATTTGCCTGCACGACGATGCGGCGCTGGACGTTTTCGCGGTTGATGATGTTAGGGCCCTTGCCGTCGAGCACGTCGGATATAAGTGAGAGCGGCACTTTTTGGCCGTTGTCCGCATCGACCAGCGTCCGTTGTATGGAATCGATGTTGTCGCGGGATTTTTCGTCATAGCGGACGAAGACATCATAAGTTCGCTGGCCGTCGAGGACCTGGGCGACGGTGCGTCCGTTCAGGGCGGTTTCAAGTTGTTCATTCAACTCGCCAACCTGCACGCCGTAGAGTTTGGCTTTTTCGCGGTTCACCTGGACTTTGACCTGCGGCATGAGAACTTGCTTCTCGATCTGTAGATCGACGAGGCCCGGGATTTTCTTCATCACCGCCTCCGTCTGAGCGGCTGCGGCGCGGAGGTCTTCGAGATTGTCACCGAATATCTTTACCGCGATCTGGGCGCGGACTCCGGACAGCAGGTGGTCGAGGCGATGGGAAATTGGTTGCCCGACGCTGAAGACGATGCCGGGAATCTGACTGAGCTTCGCACGCACATCCTCAAGGATGGCCTCGCGTTTCCTTCCTGTCTTTTTAAAATCCACATCGATCTCGGTCGAATGGACTCCTTCAGCATGTTCGTCGAGTTCCACGCGTCCGGTGCGGCGTCCCGTCGAAATGACTTCCGGCACGCTTAATAAAAGTTTTTCCGCGATTTCGCCGATGCGATTGGATTGCTTGAGCGAAGTTCCGGGTGCGGATACGACATTGATGGTTGCTGTTCCTTCGTTGAACTCCGGCAGGAACTCCTTGCCCATCATCGGATATAGCGAAAATGAGCCCACGACGAGCACAAGCGCCAGGCCGATGACGGCAAAGGGATGGCGCAGCGTTAGCTTGAGGATCACATGTTCGTCGAAGGCCTTGAGCTGGCGCACCAGCCAACTTTCTTTCGCATGGCCGATGCGTTTCATCCGCGGCAGGAGGTAGGAACTGAGCGCGGGGATGACAGTCAGCGAAACGATGAATGAAGCGATCATGGCCACGATGGTCGCGACGCCGATGGGCGCGAACAGCCGTCCCTCAATGCCCCCGAGGCCGAAGAGGGGAATGAAGACGAGGATGATGAGCAGCGTGGCAAACAGGATGGAGTTCCGCACTTCCGCGGAGGCTTCGGAAATCACGCGTAGCACCGGCCGCGGTTTGTCGGACTGCCGGTTCTCACCCAGGCGGCGATAGACATTTTCCACATCGACGATGGCATCATCGACAACCATGCCGATGGCTACCGCGAGCCCGCCCAGGGTCATTGTGTTGATCGTGATGCCAGCCCATTTGAAATATAGAATGGAAACGACGAAGGAAAGCGGGATGGCCGTGAGCGTGATAAGCGTGGTACGGAAGTTAAGCAGGAACAGGAAAAGCACGATCACCACCATGATCGCACCGTCGCGAATGGCATCCTCCACATTCCTGACAGCAGACTCGATGAAGTTGCCTTGCTAGAAAAGCGGGGTGATTTTGACGTCTGCGGGAAGAGCTTTCTGGATTTCGGACAAAGCCTTTTCCACTTCGACGGTTAGGCGGATGGTATCGGCGCCAGGCTGCTTTTGCACAGATATGATCACCGCAGGCGTGCCGTTCACACCGGCGTCGCCACGCATGACCTGGCGCCCGAATTTAACTTCGGCCACATCCTTGAGAAGGATCGGAACGCCATCTTTCGTTTCGACCACGGATCCGGCAATATCATCGATCGATGTTGTGCGGCCGATGTTTCGGATCAACGCTTCCTGGTTGGCCCCTTCCAAAAAGCCACCGGCGGTGTTGACCTGCGACTTTTCGGCGGCCTCCATCACTTGCTTGAGCGTGACGTTGTATGCCGCCATTTTTTCCGGCGAAGCCAACACCTGATATTGCTTCACGCCACCGCCGATGGGGATGACCTGCGACACCCCGGGAATGGTCAGCAAGCGCTGGCGCACCGTCCAATCGGCGATGCTGCGGATGTCCATGGGCAGGGTCGTGCCATCAGTGCTGGAAAGACCGACCAACATGATTTCGCCCATGATGGATGAGATCGGGCCCATGATCGGCGTGACGCCCTTGGGGAGTTTTTCAGCAGCGAGTTGCAACCGTTCCTGCACGAGTTGGCGGGCTCTGAAAATATCCACACCCCAATCGAATTCGACATAGAGAACTGAAAGTCCGATGCCCGCACTGGATCGCACGCGCTTCACTCCGGGTGCTCCGTTCAGTGCCGTCTCCATCGGCAGGTTCACCAAGGTTTCTATTTCCTCCGGAGCAAGCCCACCGGCCTCGGTTAGAATGTTGACCGTGGGCCGGTTCAAATCGGGGAAAACATCCACAGGCAACTGGAGTGCCGTGTAGGCACCGTAAACCAGCACCAGCACGCTGGCGGCAACTACGAACAAACGGTTGCGCAGCGAAAACTCAATGAGGCGGTTTAGCATGACAACCTTCTACTTGGCCGGATCGGCGGAAGGCCGTCTTTTAAATATCAAGAGGATGGCATTGATGGCTAACAATGCTGCCAAGGTGATTCCCATGGCCATCAACGGAGTGGAGAACGGGTGGGCGGGCGCGGGCGGATGCCCTTCCTCCGTTGGCGGCTTGGCCGGCGCAGAAGCGGCGGCGGGTTTGTCGGGCACCTTGCGGGTGGTGACATATTGCAATTGATAGTTGCCTAGCGTCACGACCTTGTCGGAAGGGAATATACCTTCGGATACTTCAACGTAGAGATCGTCCTTCACGCCTAATACCAGCGGCCTGCGCTCGAAGACCAGTTCATCCGTGTCGGATTGGACGAAGGCGAAAAAATTTCCCGCTTCACCCAGCACCGCACTGTGAGGCACGGCGATCACGGAGTCGGCTTCCGCGGTCACAATGTTCAACTCCGCGCGCATGTTGGGCCGCAGTTTGAGATCCTCATTTTTGATCCGCACCCAGACCTTGAGCGTGCGTGTCTCCGCATCCAGCTCGGTGCTTAAAAGGTCAACCGTCCCGTTGAAGGTTTCCGCAGGGTATGATTCAACGGAGATGCGCACTTTCTGGCCAACCTTCACGGAGGCGATCTGGCCTTCGAAGATTCTGCCTTCGGCATACACTTCGGCCAAATCGACAATTTCAAGAAGATGTTTGTTCGCTTCGACCGCATCACCCTGCACGACGTCGCGATGGGTGATTATACCATCGATGGGCGAGCTATATGAAACCCGCGGAGGCGGATCGCCGGGCTGCAAGCTTTCGACCTGCACAACCGCTTGTCCCTTGGTGACGCGGTCGCCCAGAGAAACCGTGAGATCCGCCACTCTGCCTGCAATCCGGCTGGTCACTGCGGCACGCCGGTTTGGAATCTCCTCGATCTGGCCAAGCACCATCAATGTCTTATCCAGAGTCCGCAGCTCCACTTCCTCCACTTGTAGCGCCAAATTTTTCTTTGCCTCGGCAGTGATGGCGATCGGACCGGTTGTTGGCCCGGCCGCATCATCACCTGGCGCTTTGTCGTGGCCTGCGTGTGGATAAGCGTTGGTGCTAACCAACAAAATCATCGCCAGCGTGAGCGGGAAAAAATGACTGCTCCGATTCATGAATAGGGGATTTGAAATCTAATTCCTTGGGAGAACCACGCCGGTTGCCGTTTCCCAGGCCGTTTTGGCGCGCAGGAATTTCCCCACGGCCTCAAGATACGACTGGCGTAGTTCCGTAAACTGTTGCTGGGCCTGAATCACATTCGTGATTCCATTGAGGCCATCGTTGTATCCTTTTTGAAGCAGGGCCATGTTATCCTCCGCCAGCTTCAGTGAGACCTGCCGGTATTGCTTCAGAATCGCCTGCTGCCGGCGCATTTGAGTTTCAGCGCTTTGAATCTCGGTCAGGATGCGGAGTTCGAGAGCGTCCAATTCCGCTTCATTGCGCTGCCGGGTGGCTTCCGCCTCACTGATTTTTCCGCCGTTCTTGTTCCACAGTGGTAGAGGAATGGACAACGAGATGCCGATTAAATCGTCGGTCTTGGTGCCGATAGGAGCGCCGAATTTTCCCACCGCCCGGCTGTAGCCAAAACCAACCGTCCAGTCCTCCCACTTCCCTGATCTTGCCAGAACAAGTTCCGCGGCAGCGCGGTTGATACCGAGAGCCGCCATCTGCCGGTCAGGCCTCCGCGCAATGGCCTGCCGGCTATCGGCGGCCATTTCACCCGGGTTCATGTCCGTGGAAATACTCCCGGAAAGATCAACCAAAGCTTTTGGATCTCTTCCTAACAGGCTGTTCAATTCGATCCCCGCCACCTCCTGTTGGCTCAATAACAATCCCTGTGCCAGATTCACCTTTTCGGCTTCGATCTTTGTGTGTTTCACATCGGCGGCGGAACCCTCGGCCACCTGCAAACGCTTCTCCGTCGCGTCTGTTAGTTTCTGGATGATGGCGAGGGTTTCCCGGTTGGCTTTCACCCTTTCGCGCGCCACCAGCCATTCCCGGCTGCGTGCCATCACCTCCCCTGCCAACAGCCGTTCCTGGTTGCGCACTTCCGCCATGGCCAGTGCAACATCCACCCGTGCAACCGCCTTTTCGTTCGCCAGCCGACCCGTGATCGGGAACCGCTGCTTGAACCCGACCGATAAATTATACTCGCCTTCGTTACGGATCAGCCGGTCGCTTTCGCGGCTAACCTCAAACTCCGGGTTAGGTAAAAGCCCAGCCTGCTTCAAGCGGCCTTCCCCTTGTTGAATGGCATATCTTGCCGCCGCAAGATCGCGGTTGAAGCGCAAAGCCAGAACCACTGCTCTCGCGGGAGTGAGAGCCGCCTCTTCCGCGAAACAGGATGAGCCGATAATAACCAAGATCGAGGAAAGACGGAACAAGTAGGACATCGGGTTCTGCGGTGGGCTTGTTGACAGACGCCATGTTATGACGGATCCGCGCCGAATGACATTAGGCGCATCCGGCACGGTTCACATTCAACATTTCCAACCAAGAAAATTATTTCACCGCTTCGCCGCAGTGTGGCATCTTGGCCCCGAAATATGGGTTTTGGACTTCGGCGGCTGAGGACTGGAGCCAGTCTGCGCCCTTGTTGTCAAAAGCCATTGGGCAGTGCATGACGTGCATCATTTTCTTTTCCTTCGCTAACGGAATGGCCACATCGCTGAGCTCCTTGAAATGAGTGCGGGCTTCCCCGATGGTTTTGCTATCCGCTATCGCCTGGGCATGCTTCGACATCGCTCCGTCCTTGTCATGCTTGACCATGTCCGCGGCAGCTTTTTTGGCTGCCTCAAGGTCGTCTTTGTAAAGAGCCGCCGAGATCGCGGAATAGCCTTCAAACAGGTGGTCGGGGTGTGCTTCGTGGCCAACGGGGTCGGGAGCGGGTTCCTCCCCTCTTAAACCAGGGGTGATAATCGCCAAGCCAATCAGGCTAAAGGCAAGCGCAAGGGTCGATTTCATTTTTGATATTGGTTGCGTGTTTACGCCGCTACTCATGGTGGCGGTGAGATGTAATAACCCGCCCGGAAGGCAAACCCTTGGAGATTCCTAAATAATTGATCCAAATCCCAACCATCAGGGCCGCAGTTCTTTCAATTGCACCTTCAGGATTTGCCGCGCGCGATAAATGCGGGTCTCCACAGCTTTGGGGCTGCACCCGCTCACCGATGCGATTTCGGCATAACTCATGTCCCCGTAAATGAAAAGCATCATCGATTCCCTTAAATCTCTGGGTAGATCAACAATTGCCTTATCAATGGACTTGGATATTTCCGCTCCCTCCATTGCCACATCCGGTGTCGGGGCGGAATCTACCAGCGCGGGATTCGCATTTCCCCCAACAATTTCCACCGGAAGGGAGGGATGCCTCCGTTTCCAGCGGGCATGATTTCGGGCAAGGTTGGCCGCAATCGCAAACAAATACGTGCTGAAATTTCCGGATGGCCGGAAGCGGTCGCTCGCATGGTAGAGGCGGATAAAGGTCTCTTGTGCCAAATCAAGGGCTTCATCACTCTGCCCGGTCATTTTGTGGAAGAAAGCCGTCAACCGGGCGGCCCAGCGATCCATAAGGACATTCAATGCGCCATCGTCACCGTCCCCCAGGCGGGCCATGAGTTCCGGATCGGAAACCTCCGCGCCCGCTGGCTCATCAACGGGCATTCGTCTCCCCCGGATCGCTGTGGCTGAAATCCAAAGCGAAGGGCAGGACTTCCTTGAGGTAGCGCGCAGCCTGCTCATGATTCATCGCGCCGGCTGTCTGGAAAATATGGTTAAGCATCGCCTTCTGACCTTCCACATGGAGGGCGGCATGCTCCTCGATCGCTTGCTCAAGTTCCGGGGTAAGCTCGGGGGTTTTATGGATCAAGCTTTCAGCTTTTTCGTGGGCAGCGGCAATCCGGCCGCACATGTCCGCACACTTCGGACGATAAGCGGTATGTAGAACCGAGACCTTTGCAAACTGATCGTCTGTCAGCTTGAGTTCCGATTTCACCCAAGCCAATTCGGGCATTGAGTCCAATAGAACACTCCGGTGCACCGCCATCTGATGGGTGCGGGTTAAACAATACGCGGCCGCCCCGGCCACGAGAGCAACCAACAGGGTCAGGATGATTCGCTTCATTTGGGTTCCGCATGGGAAAATGGGCTGATCGACATCGCGTAGGCTGTCCGCGGGTCTTGCGCATCGGGAAGGCTTGCTCTCCCCCACCACAGGCCAAGGACAACGGTGGCGGCGATTCCGGCAATCGCCCCCCACGGACGGCCAATCACAGCGGCGACGGGTTGAAACCGCAAGACCCCCGCAGGCATTCCCGGGTCACAGCTCCGGATGCGGCGCCATACCTCCTGCTTAAATGAAAATGCAACCGGTTCATCCACTAGGGAGGCCCTCAAGTAATTGTCTATTTCCTGATTGGTCATCGGAATGGCAAAGATTTGCTTTTGGCGGGCCGGTTGTCCATCCCGACCCATTGGGAGGTCCGCGCGGCGGTCCCCAATTTGAAACACCGCCGCGGGCTCAAACCCTTTTACTTTTTTTCGATAGGGTGTTTTGCCCTGTCGGTGCTCACTCCGTCATTAGGGAGGATGCGGGACGGTTGGAGTGGTCCATGTCAATGAAGGGATTCGGAACCGAGCGAGCCATGAAGGGTTCCTTTCTTGAACTCGCGGCCCCGCAGCCATAGGAAAATCACGGGGGTGACGATGAGGATGTGGATGAGACTGGAAATCATTCCGCCGATCACGGGCGTGGCCAGCGGTTTCATGATTTCCGCGCCCTGACGGTGGCTCCACATGATCGGCAGCAGGCTGGCGACGATGGTAGCGACGGTCATCACTTTCGGCCGCAAGCGCAGGCGGGCACCGTCTTTCACGGCCTGGACGAGGTCCTCGTAAGTGAAGGCTGCGCCTTTTTCCGCCAGGCGGGTCCTCACGGTTTCCTCCAAATAAACGACCATCACCACGCCGGTCTGGACGGCGGTGCCAAAGAGGGCAATGTAACCGACCCACACCGCGCCGTTGAAGTTATAACCTAACAGTTTTTGCAACAACACCCCGCCGCTAAGGGCGAAGGGCACGGCCAGCATGACATGCGCGGCTTCGAGCGCACTGTGATATACGAAGAAAAGCAGGACGAAGATCACCAGCAGCACGAGGGGAAACACGAGCACCATCGTTTTGACGAAGCGGCGCTGGTTTTCAAACTCGCCGGTCATCTTGTAAGTCATGCCTTCCATATCGATGTGCTTGAGCTTTTGTTCCACTTCCTCGACGAAGCCGCCGAGATCGCGGTCCACGACATTTGCCTGCACAAAGGAGCGCAGCAGGCCGTTTTCCGAAGCGATTTCGTTGGCACCAATTTCACGGGTGATCTTAGCGACCATGCCCAGCGGAATATACGGCACCGCTTCCGTTGCCCCTCCGCCCGACGCGGCGGCGGGCGCTGCTCCCCCTCCGCCCATTCCACCTCCCATGCCACCCGTCGGCGCGGCGGGGGCGGCGGTCATGCCAGGACGGGCCGCGACCAAAATGCGGCTGAGTTTTTCAATGTCATCGCGCTCGCCACGCTCGACCCGGATCTGGATCGGGAAGCGTTCGCGGCCTTCGATGGTGGTGCTGACATTTTTTCCGCCGATCGATATCTCGACCGCGTCCAGCACATCCTTAGCGCTGAGGCCGTAGCGGGCCATGGCGACCCGATCCACCTTGATGTTGAGATACGGCTTGCCTTGCACGCGCGACGCCGAGACACCGGCCGCACCTTCAATGCCGTTGACCAACTTTTCGATTTCGAAAGCCTTGCGCTGGATCTTGTCGAGGTTGTCGCAGTAAATCTTGATGCCGACCTGCGCGCGGATGCCAGTGTAGAGCATGAGAATCCGGTTTTCGATGGGTTGCAAAAACGCAGGGACATAACCGGGAACCTGCTTCATTTTATCAGTCAGTTCGGCCTTCAGTTTTTCCACCGTCATGCCATCCCGCCATGCCGGATTACGCTTCACGCTGAAGCGTCCGTCAGCGATGTATTCCGGCTTGAGCATGATGGTGGTTTCCAACATTTCGGTCGGGGCCGGATCGGTTGCGGTTTCAAATCGGCCAAGTTTTCCCGCGACGCTCGCGACCTCCGGGGTTTCACTGATGACCTTGTCCTGCCATGACATCACGCGCTGGATTTCCTTGAGGCCGGTCTTCGGAATCATCACGGGCATATAGAGCAAACTGCCTTCATTGAGCGGCGGCATGAATTCCTTGCCGAAGCCCGTGACCAAATCCGCGGTCTGCGGGTAGCCTTTGTCGCGAATCTGTTTCACGAATCCGCGCGGCAATCCGAAAGCTGTTAGAAGCGCGGTTGCTAGGATGAGAAAGGCAATACCGATCACCGTCTTGCGATGCTCCAGCGCCCAATCCAGAGTGGGTTCATAGAGCCGCAACAGGAACTTCATCACGATGTTCCGGTCCTCCGAGTGAAACGGTCCGCGCACCAGCAACGAGCACAGCACCGGTACCAGCGTCACCGCCAGCAGCGTGGAACCGATCATGGCGAAGGTCTTGGTGAAGGCCAGCGGATGGAACAGCTTCCCTTCCTGGCCGGTAAGCGCGAACACCGGAACGAAGGCCAGGATGATGATCGCCATGGCGAAGAAAATCGGCCGGCCGACCTGCTTGCAGGCCACCAGCGTGACCTGCCAGGTCTCCCGCGAAGTGAGTCTATCGCCCTTTGCATCCTCCGCTTTCTCGCAATGCCGCAGGACATTTTCGGTCACTACGATCGCCGCATCCACCAGCACGCCGATGGCGATGGCGATGCCCGTCAGGGACATGATGTTGCTGGTGATGCCGAACTGTTTCATCATCAGGAACGAGATCAGGATCGAGATCGGCAATGGTAGCGTGACGATGAGGATGCTGCGGAAGTGCCAGAGGAAAATGATGTGCGCGAGGGTGACGAGAACGATCTCCTCAAGCAGTGCGTGCTTGAGAGTATCGATGGTGTTATCAATAAGTTCGCTGCGGTCGTAGAAAGACTTGATCGTGATGCCCGGCGGCAAGCTGGGCGCGAGCTGCGCGATTTTTTCCTTCACCCGTTCGATGACGGCCTTGGCATTTTCACCGGTGCGCATGACGACGGTGCCACCGACCGCTTCGTGGCCATTGAGATCGAGCGCGCCGCGGCGGAAATCCCCGCCGATCTGTACGGTGGCGATGTCTTTCAGATAAATCGGGGTGCCTTCCATGGCCTTGACCGTGACCAGCTCCAAATCCTCAGGGCTGGTGACGAGGCCGATACCGCGCAGAACGAACTCCGCGCCGTTTTCCTCAACGACCTTGCCACCGACATTGAGATTCGCATTCTGGACCGCGGCCATCACCTCTATCAGCGTGACGTTGGCGGCACGCATTTTTGTCGAGGACAGCTCGATCTGATACTGCTTCACGAACCCGCCGATGCTGGCGACCTCGGCCACACCCTGCACGCTGGCGAGCTGGTAGCGGACATACCAATCCTGCACGGATCGCAACTTCGCCAGATCGTAGCCGCCGTTCTCGGCTTTCGCGGGATCGACGGCGAGATAGTATTGATAGACCCATCCGAGCCCCGAAGCGTCCGGACCGAGTTGGGGAGTTACTCCTTCTGGCATCGAGCTCTGGAGAAAATTCAAACGTTCGAGCACGCGGGTTCGCGCAAAGTAGGTATCCACACCTTCTTCGAAAATGATGGTGCTCAGCGAGAAGCCGAACATCGAGGTCGCGCGCACTTCCTTCACCCCGCTGAGCCCCTGAAGGCCGGTAGTGAGCGGATAGGTCACCTGATCCTCGACTTCCTGAGGACTGCGGCCGGCCCACTCGGCATAAACGAGCACCTGATTTTCTGTTAGATCCGGGATGGCATCGACCGGTGTCAGGTAAACAGCACGGATTCCGAGTGCGACCAACATCAGGACGCCACAAGCAACGAGGAACCGGTTTTTCAGGCTCCATTCAATGATGCGCTCGATCATGGCATGATTTTGTTAGAAAGAATCAACATCGCAACCGCCATCGCGAGCATGAGACCGTCCTCGATGATGGTGACGGTTGACATCGGGAGTTTAAAAACGGTTCCCAGACAGGCACAGCGGATCGCGCGCTTCGACAGCACCGCCCGCAGCACACCGATGAGGCTGAGAGTCATCACCACGGCCGTAACAATGTTCACGACCTGCGGGTTGATATGGGCGATGTAGGCAAGCCCCAGTGCGAACTCGATGAATGGATAGATAAAACCATAACCGGGCCAGATCTTCGCCACGATGTCATAGCCGCGGTAAGCATCGGAGAAGCCACGCAGGTCCAGCATTTTGAAAAACGAAAAAGTGATGAAAAAACCGCCCATGAACACTCGCATCGCGAGCATCGTATTCCAGCCTCCCGCCGCAAACAGAACGCCTGCGGTCACCGCGATGAGGTAGGCGAGAACAACGATGAGGGGCTTGTAGGTGGTTGCGGACGCGTCGGGCAATGAAGTCACCGGCGTCTCTGATTCACCAGTGACATGATAGTGCCCGAGCGGCGCGAGCCATGCGTTGAGTTCCTCAGTCGTGACGGGCCTCCGACTTTGGAATTCCGCGGCGGGAGGTTGCAATGTGACTTTCACGGATTCGATGTCCGGATGTTCGGAAAGCCGTTGCTGGACTTTTGCAACACAGTTGCCGCAGGTCATGCCTGTGATGGGGCTGGTGTCGTTCATGGTTTGATTTCCTTTCCACAATCCGGCATCTCCTTGCCGAAGAATGGATTGAGCCCGGGCCTTCCGCTGGCTTGGATCCAGCGCGCCTTTTTCGGAGCTCCGGTGACCGCCTGGTCAACCATCGGACACTCCCAGATTTTCAAATCGGGAAATCCGGACATCGATCGCAACGGTTCCAGGACGGCGGTGGCGGCGACGGTGAATTTTAGATAGGCGTTGCGCGCCTGGATCAAATCCGCAGCGCCGTGGAAGTGCCTCGCGTCGGCAAGGGAATCGAGTCTTCCCTTCATGTCGGGAAGGCCGGCGAGCGCTTCGGTCAGTGCTCCGGTTTTCGTCATAGTGGATTCACTGGCTTTATTGAAGGCCGCCAGATCATCGGCTCCGAGGGCCGTCGCCATGGCATCGGCCACTTGCACGAAATCGCGGAGCGCGGATTGCTGGGCGTCTGTTAGAGAAGCTGGCATCGCTGCGGGCGGCGCAGTGTCCGTGGGGGCCATGAATGACCGGTTGAGTTCCGCCTGGCCGTCAATGAGAAGGTTGCCATTGGTGACGACCTTGTCGCCTTCCTTCAGTCCGGATAGAATCTCGACCAGCGTGTCACCCCGCCGGCCGAGGGTCACCGCTGACTGTGCGTAGGCCCCGCCGCCTTGCTCGATGTAAACTACGGCCTGCGGTCCGGTCTGGATGACCGCCGAGCGCGGAGCTGTTAGCATCGCCGGTGCATCTACCTTCACGGCTCCTTGCGCGTAAAGACGATGCAGCAGTTCGCGGCGGCCATCGACCTTTGGATTTGGCAACTCGACGCGGACGTTGGTGGAGCGGGTGGCTTCGTCGAAATTTGGATCGATGAACGTGATTTTCCCTTCGAAGGTGCGACCCGGTTTCGAAGGTGTGGAAACTGTTACCGCTTGCCCGATTTCGATCCAGGGCAGGTCTTGTTCATAAGCTTTGAATTGGAACCACATGACGGAGAAATCAGCAATTTCAAAAAGCTTTTCACCGGCCTTCACATACTGGCCTTCATAGACGTTGTGCTCGACCACGGTGCCTGAAAGGGTGGCCAGGATTTCGGTATCCAACGAATCCACAGGCTTGTCCGGAAGCGCTGCGATCTGCTCAACCGTCAGGCCCATTTGCCGCAACCGGAGGGCGGTGTTTTCCTTCAAGGTGCCGGTTAACTGCCGGTATTCGCGTTGCGCTTGCAACAACTCCGGACTGTATAGCTCGGC
>JANMJQ010000311.1:0-2202 GCA_031371445.1 Akkermansiaceae bacterium | reverse complement strand
TTTCAGTTTTTCAGCATTTCAGTTTTTCAGCTTTTACTTAACTGGTCCTGTGATGACCGTGCGCGTTTCTTTCCAGCGGATGCTGGGGTTGGTGGCGATGCCGGGAGCGTGGGTGGTGATGGCGATGAAGTGGCCCTGGCGTTTGGATGCGAGTGCAAGCCGGCGACGGTTGGCATCGGCAAAGCCAGCGGATTCCTCCTGCAGCGCAGGCCTGACCATCGACTCATCGACTGGTTGCAGGGTGAATTTTTTTCCAGCAGTGATGCCGTCGGCGCGATGCCATTGGTTTGCCGGGTCGAGATAGAAAATCGTGTCGATGGGGAATTCGAAGGTGGATAGCAAACCGTCGGGTGCCTTCTCGATCCGTCCGCGGGTGGGAATCACCGCGGAGAGTCTGTGGCCTTGTTCCGACCGGCTTTGCCACCAGTCGCCTGATGCGATCGTTTTGCCGTCGGCGGGTTGGAGGTTGAAATTACCCTTCATCCTGTTGGTGAAGCGGGCCCAGCGGCTTTCATGGATAACGACGGGTTGGAAAAACGCGGGCGTGTCGAGGGTGAAACGCGAGTTGCTCAAAACGCCGGTGCGGCTGAATTGCTCCTGATGGAGATAAGCGGCATTCACATCGGCGTCGGGCCGCACTTCCATCAGCACAAGCCGCATGCCGCTGCCGCCGAAACCATCCTGCAGGATGATGAGGCCGATCATCAGCAGGCTGGCACCCAGTGAAATGATCGGAGTCGTGATGAACAAGCGGTGGCGTTGTCCTGATTTGGCGAAGACAAACAAATTGATCGGACCCACGAGGATTGCGAAAACGATCATCACCACCACGAACAAGGCGTAGTGAAACTGCTGTTCCCCGAATCGCTGCTGCAATGGCCATGACGTTTGGAAGTCATTGTGCATCGATTGCTGGTGCGACTTGTTGGGATTCGCCGAAACCGTGGCGAGGACTCCCGGGGGGGGCATTTTCAGATCGGAGGGAATCGGATGAATGGCGATCGTTCCGAAGCCGGGCTCTTCCGGGAGTCCAAGCGCAGCTTCCTTGGCGGAAGAGGGGGAATAGATGATGAGTTGTCCTCCGAGGCGGACCCACGAGAGAATCGCATTCCGGCCTCCCGGCGGGATGTTGGTCCAATCGCTGTCCGTCATGAGGATGCTGTCAAAGCCCGCGAACGCGCGCCAATCGTCAGGCAGTTGCTTGGGATCGAACTTCGAGGAAAAATGATGTGAGCCATAACTCGAACCGCCCGTGATGGCACTGTCGAGGGCAGAGCCGTTGGGGGTGAACAACGCTTCGCTTAGCAACACCGCGGCTTGCCCCGAATCCCAGTCTGTCCGGAGTGTGTTGCTTCCCGGGCCGAGTCCACCTGACAGGTTGGCCTGCACCCAACTTGTATCGCCGGGGCAAAGCGGCACCATGAAGTCGCGGGTAACCGTTTTGCCCCCGCCCGCCTTCAGGCTGAAGCTCGACCTTGTCTTCAAATCGCTGCTGTAGTCCCCGCTGCTTTCGAAATCGAGGGTGATCTCGCGATCGTCCTTGAGGTTGTTCGCGATTTTAACCCGCACCGGAAAATATCCCGAAGGCGAGGGTTTGGAGAATAATGCGAGCACTTCCACATGGGTATCCGTGACAGGATCGAACACCTGCCGGATCATCGTTTCCTGCGCCCGCAGCGGAAGCAGCAGGATGAGGGCTAACAGGAGTGAAACACGATGCATTGGGAAGAAGGGATCAGGGATCAGGGATCAGGAAAGAAGGGGACAGGGAAGAAGGGGGCAGGGATCAGGAAGAGAGGAAGGGCTTATGCTCAAGATTTGGTGCTGAGGACCTTTGGTGTGGCGTTGGCTTGGAAGGGCACTTCCTCTAACAGGGCGCGGACAAGGTCATTGGTGGTGAGGCCTTCGACGCGGGCATTGTAGTCGAGCACGATCCGATGGCGCAGCACGGCGGGAGCGATTGCCTTCACGTCTTCAAAACTGGCATTGGAGCGCTCATGGATCAGAGCGCGGGCCTTGGCGCCGGATGCGAGGGCTAATGCCGCACGCGGACTTGCCCCGTAGCGGATGCCGCGCGAGGCCTGGGATTGGCCGGGATGGCTGGAGTCCACCAGGCGCGCAATGTAGTTGGCCACCACATCCGGGAGATAGATCCGCCGCGTCAGCTCCAGCAATTCTGTTAGAGTTTCCGCGCTCATCACG
>JANMJQ010000301.1:0-1883 GCA_031371445.1 Akkermansiaceae bacterium | reverse complement strand
GTCGAAATTACAAAGACGGCGTCATCAACCATCAAACGCAGGTCGGCGGAAGGCTCCCCGCCAGCCGGTGTTTGTATCACCAGTTCGCGCGCGCTTATACCGGGAAATGGATCGATACGCGCGATGTCGATTTCATCCGGCTTCCATTCGAGGACCACGGATTGTCCGGGCCAGACAGCGCCGGTGGCATCGGTGATCCCAGCCAGTTCAAGATCCAGGTTTTCCGCGCCCGCCTCATGATGGACTCGGCTCTTCGCAAGTTGCATCACCGGCTTGCCCAGGTTGGTCGCAGTGATGCTCATATCTTTGACATCGATTTTCAGAGGAATGAACCGCGCTCGTGAGGAGCGGATGGATTCAACGAGCTGCTTGAGATCCAGCGCTTTGTCTTCCTTGTCCGGCTTCGCGTCGAGCCGCAGATCAACGTGAACACCCTCGATGTCCAGTCCCTCCAACTCACCGCGAACCAAGCCGCGCCAGTGGTAGGAGGGATTGATCTTATCGATCGTGATTTTTGAAAGCACGCCGTCGCTCTCGATTTTCAGATCGGACAACGACATTCCGCCCAGAAGGCTGCCTTTGAATTTGAAGTCTCCCTTGATTCCTGACTTCTCAAGATAATGGACGGCGACCCATGGAGCGACGGTCCTGAAGCCGGGTCCGTTCAGCCAAATGAGGCCGAGCAGGAGAATCCCTAACACAAGCATCCAGCGCCTAAATTTTCGCCGCCGCGGGGCTGCCGCTGCGGTAGGCTTCTCTGCTGGTTCGGTATCGGACAAGGCGCGGCATTTTCGCCCATGTGGCAACCACGTCAATCGCTGGTCTCGGGAATTGCCAAAGCCCGCGCGGCCCATTATTTCCCTTGGCGATGGAACCGATCACCTTCCGCCCCCTTTACATGGAACGCGTCTGGGGCGGCCGCGAGCTCGAACGCGTCTATGCCCGCGACCTGCCGCTTGCAGACCGACCCTATGGCGAGTCATGGGAAATCGTCGATCGAGAGGAGGCCCAGTCGATTGTCAGCGAAGGACCATTGGCAGGAATCACACTGCATGAGCTCTGGACCAAGGGGCGCGAGGAGATTTTCGGAAAAGGATTGTCTGACAGTCCGAGGTTTCCCGTTTTGATCAAAATCCTCGACGCCCGCGATGACTTGTCCATCCAAGTTCATCCTCCCCAGGCGCTCGCTCCACAACTGGGCGGCGAGCCGAAAACCGAAATGTGGTTCATCGCCGATTGCGATGCGGACGCGAAGCTTTATGTCGGCCTAAAATCTGGCGTAACGCGCGGTGATTTCGAGCAAGCCATCGCGGATGGATCGGTGGCCGAGGTGGTGCATGCGATTCATCCCAGGCCGGGCGATTCCATCTTCATTCCATCGGGCCGTCTGCACGCCATCGGCGCGGGATTTTTGATTCATGAAATCCAGCAGAATTCCGACACCACCTATCGCGTCTTCGATTGGAACCGTGTTGGCCTCGATGGCAAACCGCGGCAGCTTCACGTTGAGGAATCGCTGGCGAGCATCGACTTCGATGACTTCGAGCCCGCCATGGATACGCCGATCGGAGAAACGCTCGCATCTTGTGAATATTTCAAGACGGATAAAAAGCTGTTAGATCCGGGTGCAACGCTTGGCAATCCGGCGGATCAGTTCTCGATCATATCCGTCGTCGATGGATTATTGGAAAGCGAAGGAGGGCGGAAATTCACCAAAGGGACGTTCATACTGTTGCCCCGCGGCGGCGCGCCTCTGACAGCGGTCAAATGTTCGACGGTGTTGCAGATCACGATGTAGAGGCGATCACCGGTCGCCTCGATTGATCTGGGAATGAATGACCGCGGGAGATGAATGAATGCGGGGCGACCGGTGATGGCCCCTA
>JANMJQ010000284.1:0-16149 GCA_031371445.1 Akkermansiaceae bacterium | reverse complement strand
TTCTCCCTCATCGTCGGCCTCGGCAACCCCGGCAAGCAATACGCGGACACCCGCCACAACGTTGGCTTCATGGTGCTCGACCAACTGGCCCGGGCGGAAGGCGTGGAATTCCAATCGGTGCCGAAATGGCAGTCCCACCTCGCCAAGCTGCCCGGTGGCACGATCCTCCTCAAGCCGCAGACCTTCATGAACCTGAGTGGCCGGGCGATCCAGCAGATCCTCTCATTTCACAAATGGCCGCCCGCGGAAATGCTGGTGATTTATGACGATGTCGCCCTGCCCCTCGGCTCGCTGAGATTTCGGGAAAAAGGCTCAGCCGGGGGGCATAACGGGATGAAGTCGATCCTCCAACACCTCGGCAGCGAAGAATTTGCGCGCCTGAAGCTTGGCATCGGGGGCAGCCAGCCGGGGGAAATGGTTGGCCATGTGCTGGGGAAATTTTCACCCGACGAGCGGCACACAGCGGAAAACATGCTTGCCACTGCGCTGGAGGCCGTGCAGCTTGCGCGCTCCCAAGGGCTCGCGGTCGCCGCGAACCGCTATCACACCGCCACCAAACCGCCACCTCCCTCTCCCGATGAGCCGCAAATACCAAGGCCTGATTGTCCTTAACACCAAGTCCCAGACCGGAAGCGTCGACGAACTCGTCAGCACCGTTTCCGAAGCATTCAAAGCCGAAGGCGCGAAAATTGAAAAGGTCACCCAGCTTGGCCGCCGCCAATTCGCTTATGCGTCACGGCATCTCGACGCCGGCCATTTCGTGACCTACGCCTTCGATGGCTCGCCGGAATCCGTCGCAAAAATCCAGAGCCGCCTGCGTCTGAACGACTCGGTGCACGTGCAACATTTCACGCGCGTCGCTTGATCGTTTGAATTCGCTTGCCCTCCCGCGGGCACGATTCATTTTCCCGTCATGGCCAATCTCAACAAAGTCATGCTCATCGGGAATCTCACTCGGGATCCCGAACTGCGCCACACGCCCAAAGGAACCGCCGTCGCCGAACTCGGCCTCGCGATCAACCGCGTCTGGAAAGACGAACAAGGCCAGAAGCAGGAGGAAACCACCTTCGTCGATGTCACGCTATGGGGCCGCCAGGCGGAGCTTGCGCAGCAGTATCTCGCGAAGGGCAATCCGGTTTACATCGAAGGCCGTCTGAATCTCGACACCTGGGATGACAAGGCCACCGGCCAAAAACGCAGCAAGCTGAAAGTCATCGGCGAAAACCTGCAGTTCCTCTCCAGCGGCAAAACAAGTGGTGCTGGCGCAGGCAATCACGATCGTCCGCAAGCGCAGAGCGCACCCCAACGCGCGGGCTCGCCGCAAGGTGCTTCCGCCGCGCCGATGGAAGATTTCCAAGAGGACGACGACATCCCGTTCTGATCAAGGAGCGTGGGCGTCTCGCCCACATCTTCCATCTTCAGAAAGAAACTAGAAAGTGGGCAAGATGCCCACGCTCCTTGAGTTGTTTACATTGGCACTCGGCGCCAATCGCGTTTAGTTCTCCTGCGATTGATTGAAGTTCAGTTTCAACGCGGGCTCTATTTGCCGGAGATGGATCTGTGGCTGGATCCCTGGGAAGCCAAGCCGCGGGCCTTTGTATCGCACGCGCATGCCGATCATTTCGCGCGGCATGAGTCGGCGTTGTGTTCGGAACCCACCGCCGAGCTCGTTCGCAGGCGTTATCATTTGTCGGAAAGCCGGATCGATGCCCAGCCCTTCCACGTGCCGGTCACGCGCGATGGCTTCCGTTTGAAACTGCTGCCCGCGGGCCACATCTGCGGCTCGGCGATGCTGCATGTGACACGCATCAAGGACAACGCGAGCCTGCTCTACACTGGCGATTTCAAAACGCGCAAAGGCCGCACGGCGGATGCTGTGAGTTTTCCGTCGGCCGATGTGTTGATCATGGAAACGACCTTCGGGTTGCCGTCATACGAGTTTCCCAACCAGATGGAGGTCGAGTCTTCGATCCTGCGCTTCGTGCATGATGCCTTCGCCGATGGTGAGACGCCGGTTCTGTTAGGCTATTCTCTTGGGAAAGCGCAGGAAGCACTCGCCCTTCTAACAGCCCATGACATTCCGGCGTTGTTGCATCCCGCTGTCGCGGCGATGACCGAGGCCTGCCGCGCGGCGGGCTGCGAGTGCTTACCCGAGCCGATCGAGTTCGATGGCCATGCGCCGCCGGGTCATGTGATCATCGCACCGCCCAATACGGTGCGGTCGAAGTTGCTGCGGGGTTTGAAAGCGAAACGCGTGGCCATGCTCACCGGCTGGGCGATGCAACCGGGCGCGAAATATCGCTACCGCGTCGATGAAGTCATTCCGCTGTCGGATCATGCCGATCATCCGGGATTGCACGAATGCATCAGGCGCGTGCGGCCGAAGAAAATTCTAACAGTCCACGGTTTCGCCAAGGAATTCGCCGCCGAACTTCGGGGACGCGGGATGGACGCGTGGTGCGCGATGGGCGGCGACCAGCTTGAGCTCGGCATTTCGCAAGCCGCGCCACGGCTGGGTGGCTCGCCGAATGTCCGCAACACCCGCGCCATCTGCACGCTCGCGGATTTCGGCGACCTCTGCAAATTGGTCGGCGAAACCAACAGCCGCCTGGCGAAGATCGATTTCCTCGCCTCATACCTGCGGAATTTGCTGAGCGACGATGACCTCCGCCTCGCCTCGGTGTGGCTGACCGGCGAGGCCCTGCCGCGTGAAGCCGGCAGGCGGAAGCTGCATGTCGGCTCATCCGCGATCCGGCGCGCGTTGTTGTCGTTGCCGAATGTGCGTGAAGAACGGTATCGGGAAATTTCGCTCAGCCAGAACGACAGCGCACGTACGGCGCGCCTCGTACTTCAGGAAATTTACCTCAAGCCCGAACCCATCGATCTGCCGGGCATGGCCGCGTTTTTCCAAGAGCTTGCGGCCACGACCGGAGCCTTGGATCGGATCGCGAAGCTGGCAGCGCGCTTGGGGAGTTTGCATCCGGTCGAAGGCGAGACCGTGGTGAAGTTGCTGACCGGCGATCTTCGCATCGGCCTCAACGAAGGGCTTGTGGAGGAAGCCATCGCTGCCGCCTTTCATGCCGATCCCGCCGACGTGCGTCACGCGCACATGCTGACAGGCGACATCGGCGAAACCGCGCTGCTCGCTCGTCATGGCAAGCTCGCGGATGCCGGGCTACGGCCCTTGGTGCCGGTGAAATGCATGCTAGCCTCGCCGCTCGAACGCGATGCGGAGGACGACCGTCCGCTGTTCGAGAATCTACCCTTTTCGCCGCCGTTTTGGCTGGAACCCAAGTATGATGGCATCCGCGCGCAGCTTCACAAATCCGGTGACCGTGTTTCCGTTTTTTCGCGCGACCTGCGGCCCCTGGATAGCGAGTTCCCCGAGCTGTTGGATGCCGCGCGTATTCTAACAGGCGATTTTATCCTCGATGGCGAACTCATCGCCTACGCGGAAGGCCGCAAACTCGGCTTTGCGGATTTGCAAAAGCGCCTTGGCCGCAAAACAGCCGCGGCGGATTTTTTCATCAACGACGCGGGCCACGATATTTCGGTGCCGCTCAAGTTCATCGCCTTCGATTTGCTTTGGCACAATGGCGAAGACCTCATGTCACGGCCTCTGTTGGAACGACGCTCGCGGCTCGAAGCGATGAACCTTGCGATGCCCTTTCAAACAATCGCGCTGCAACCG
This sequence comes from Akkermansiaceae bacterium, assembly GCA_031371445.1. Taxonomy (GTDB): domain Bacteria; phylum Verrucomicrobiota; class Verrucomicrobiia; order Verrucomicrobiales; family Akkermansiaceae; genus Luteolibacter. The sequence continues at coordinate 12,458 of JANMJQ010000284.1, read as the reverse complement.
GCTGACAGCCATTCGGACATCGCAGCTGCCTTCAAGTCCTCGCTCTCAAATGGACACGAGGGCCTGATCGCAAAAGACCCCGGCAGCCTTTACAGCCCCGGCCGGCGCGGCAAGTCGTGGATCAAATTGAAATAAGGATCAAAAATTCGGGGTGACGAAGTTCCACTGCCCGCCATAACATGGCGTCGTTCTAGCAATCCGGGGGCCGATACGCGTGACCAGGCGCGGCGGCAAAAACGCTCCGGCGGCACGCCTGAAAGCCACCAAAATGTCCAATTTACCAACATCGGCCGGCGATTCGCACGGCGAGCGTAGCGACTACCGCTACTGGGCATTTATCAGTTACAGTCACCGCGACTCCAAATATGCAAAGCGTCTTCATTCCGAACTTGAGAGGCGGACGATCCCACCCAAACTGATAGGTCGTGAAACTCCTTACGGCAAATTGCCGGCACGACTGTTCCCGGTGTTCCTTGACCGCGAAGAAATTTCCGGCGGCGAAAGTCTGGACGCGGTGATTCGCGCCGCGCTGAGCGTTTCGCGTTATCTCATTGTGATTTGTTCGCCGTATTCCGCGGCGTCGAAATATGTCAACGATGAGATCCGCCTATTCAAGACCATGGGCCGGGGGACTCGTATCATTTATTTGATCGTAAGTGGAGATCCCGCGGGTGACGACTCAATGAATTCGCTATCCGGCGCTTGCTTTCCCGTGATGGCTTGCTGCCAGGTTGACTCCGATGGCAAAATCGGCGGGGAGCGGATTAGTCCCATTGCAGCAGATGCACGTCCGGGTAAAGACGGCTGGCAGGATGCGTTTCTCAAGGTGATGGCCCAAGTCTTGGGTGTTGGATTCGACGAGCTGAAACTCCGCGAGCTTCATCGTCAGCGGCGTGCGCGGATGGTTTACGGAACGATGATCGCAGGATTGGGCGCACTGTTATTCTTTGCTTACGCCGCGGCAGCGGACGCCGGCCTTCACATGCCGTTTTGTAATGATCTCCGATCGTGGCTGGACCGGCACGAGCTATCTGCTTTCCGGCATGTGCCCAGCAACTCGGCAATCCGCTCCGCAGCCCGGTCCCTCCAAGACAGTCTGCTTGGCGAACTGCTGACGAGGCGGCAAGAAGACGGTTGGTTCAATGACGCGCCTCCCGGCCAAGCCCCCATAACAAGTGTGATGAGCCATAGCCAGGCCTTGGCGGCCTTAGGGGCATCATTAAATCGTCCTGGAAGGAATCAGGATCACTTTTCGAAATGGATGGATTCGCTGCCCTTGCCATTCTCCGAGGGCATTCCCGTTGTTCAGAATGGTGTTAAAATGGGTTGGGGCGGAACACCTGGGACAGGCTCCGGTCATTCCTTTACGGCCTTGTGGACGGCCGTCGCCCTGGGCGAAGCCCTGCGTGATCCGGCTGTGAAATCCGATCAAGCGCTGCGGCTGCGGCTCGGAGATCATCTGCAATACACCGCGGAAGTATTGGAGCTTTTTCATCACAAGGAAGACCCCGGTGCATGGGATGCCTACCCGTTTCAAGTAAACCCCCGTCAGCACAGCGTCTACGCTTCAACACTCGCGCTGATGGCGCTTACGGAAACACAACAAGCCGCCTTGCCTTGGAATGGAGCCGTCGAAAAGCGTGATGACCTCATCCGGCAAACGTCACGGTGGCTCATCAGCCAATACCGTTCCGAGGGGATCCATAACGGTTGGTTGAATGACCCACAGGAAGAGCATGTGAGCGATGTCTTCGATGGCCTTACCGCGCAAACCTATTGCGCTTTGATGCAAGCCCAACAAACGGATGTTCTCACCGAGCTGCCGCCAAAAATGTGGGAGGATATCCGCCTTTACCTCGCGAGCTGTGGCACGCGCAGGTCGGATTACGCCGTCGATGTTTGTCAATTCAGCATTCCTTACAAGCAGGCCGATGGCACCCAGATCGTGGGGTCCGATGGCTTGAGATTCCTTTGGTGGCCTTGGGCCGTCCGTTGCTCGCGCCTGTGGCTCCGTCACGCGGAGCAGCAGCACCTCCCGGCGGAGCAGCGCGTCCAGGCTCAACGGACCTTGGCTCACCTGATCAACGATCTGGGTCCACGAGAAATCGCAAAGTCCGCGAAAGGCTATTCATACACGATCTCCGAGGCTCTGTTTTGCTTCGGTAAAAGCTTCGATGGCGAGTGACGGTCATAGACCGACGCTACAGTTTAAGGAGATGGGACGCCTACGTCCCATCTTTGAATGGACGTAGGCGTCCATTCTCCCGACTACGGCTTTGCAGCGTCGTCTTCCTCTGGCGCGGGCATTTCGGCTTCATCCACATTATCTTCCTCCACCTCGGGCTTTTCGGGCTCCACTAACAGACCATGCTCCTTGGCAAAAGCGGTGGCACCAGCGGGATCGGTTTTCGGCCAGTTCTCGAAAATCGCCGCGTAGGTGAGCTGCCGATCATCGCCTGCGGGCAGCATGTTGGCCCACTGCACGGCGATTTTCGGTTCATACTCGGCGACGGTTTCGGCATAGGTGGCGATGCTCGCGTCACGGATCGGACCTGGAGCCGATGCGGAAAGCCATTTACCGGCGGCTTGATAATCCTGCTGCGTCCATTGGCCGATCAAATCGCGGGCTTTGTCAGCGGCGCTGTCGGCCGGCAAATTCGCGGACATCCATTGGATCCAGCGACCGGTGTCCTCCTTGGTATTGAAGTAGGACAGGCCGGATGCAAAGCGTGACATTTCCGATTTCGTGAGATGGGCGGACTTCATCCATGCAGTCACCGAATCAACGCTCTCATTGGAAAGCTCGCGGCCCATCGTTTCCATCGACTCCTGCAACAACTCCTCGCGCTCGTCCGGATCGTTTACCGTCACCAGATGATCGCGCAAAGCTGTTAGAACAGCGGTCCGCTGCGCCGCCGTCTTGGCCGCGGCGACGAGCGAGTGGATGGCGTCGGGCGGATCTAGTAGATTGAATTCGCCGATCAAGCGGAAGGCCAGCGCCGGGTCCGTCCGCGCGGCACCCGCGATGATGCCACGCTTCGAATCCTCGGTGACCACAGCGGGATGCGCCGCACCATTTTTGCGGACCCACTCGAGCGCGGCCATCGGATCGCTTTCCGCCCAGCGACTGAGTGTCATTGCAACGGCCGAATTGCCTGGCGATCCCTTCCCTAACAGATCCGAGGACTCGGAGAAAAACGCCAGCGCCGCCGCGGGGTGATCCTGGCCGAGCACAAGGATGGAAAACAGGACCATGTCGCCGCGGGTTTTCGCCGACAGCGAGGCATCGCCCCGAAGTGCGTCGATGATGATTTTCATCTGCGCCAGATCCATGTCCATCATCTTGGAGAGCAGGTCGAATCCGCGTTGTTGGGTAACCTGGTCGGGATGTGCTCCGCTTTTTTCGAGGCGCTCGATGTCACCGGCGAAAACCAACAATTCCAGCGACAGATCGCGTGCCTTGCGATCGCGGTCGTCACGCTCCAGGCGCTGCCGTTTGGCGGTTTTCAATTCGCCTTCCACGTTGCCCGCTTCGACAGCGATGCCTTTTTTCAATGCGCGCTCAACCAGCACTCGATGCGTCTCGCGCAGCACTGCAAGGCGGCCGTAGTTCCTCATGCCAACCAGACCGCCGACGATCAGGATCGCGAGTGCAACGACGAAGGAAATTCTCATGTCATTTCATAGCAGCTAGAATTTCCTCGCGGCGAACAGGGTCCGCGACCATCTCCGCGAGCTCGCGGGCTTTTTCCAAATTGGTGTTGGCATCGGAGGCCTGCAAAAAGGAAATCAGCACCTCGTCGTTCTTGGCCTGCTTGTTGTAGTGAAGCACCAGTTCGGCGGCATCCGGGTAATCGAACTTCCCGCCTTGTTGCACGGCCCCGGCGAGGGCACGGCCGGTGATGGCATCGATGTCGCCCTTCGCCTGATAAATCAACCATCCGCGCAGTTCATCCACTTTACCGACGCCCAACTCTCCTTGCCGGCCTAATACTTCAAAGCGCGAAGCAGCGGCCTGGCTGGCGGTGGCGGCGCGTTCTTCCGGCGTGGCTTTCACTGCGTCGAGAAAATCGCCAACCTTGTCGTAGCCTTTATCATTCACCAAGGCCGTGGCAATGTGGGCGAATGACGCGGCGCGCTCCTCACCGGGAACATATTGGCGGACAAGATTTGCATAGGCCTTTTGTTCCACTGCCCCAAGATCGCGGAACGTAAGTTGTTCCAGAACCTCACGCCGCTGCTCCGCCGGCAATGCGTTGATGCGGCGGCCCGCCGAAAGATAGTCCGACCCAAGCAGCGGACCTAACAACGCGGCTTCGAACTGTAGACGCGCCACGCTTTTTCCATCGAGCGATTTGCTGTCGAATGCTCCAGCAGCGATCTGTTTGTCGAACCACGCGGACGCCCCTTTCAAATCCTTCTTCGCCCAGTCGCGCAACGCCCCCGACAACTGCCAGCCCAGCATGCCCGAGCCGATTCGGTTCGCGAATTTCTCGAGGGCGAAACGCGGATCCTTCTTCACCAGCGGATCGACGATCATCGCCTCAAGCGCCTCGCGCGCATCATCTGTTAGATTGAGCGCGGCGATCTCATCGAGCGCGGCGACCAGTTCCTCGCGGCTCATCGCGAGCAAGCGCCGTTGCAGAGTCAGGGTGTCGCGGAGATTGCCAAATCCGTTGTTCAGTTCGGAATCGCGCATCGCTTCGGAGAGCTCCTGCCAATCGATGCGGTCGGTGGTTTCGAGCGGAGATTTCCGCCCTGCCAGGATAGCGTCCATGCCACCTTGATAGGAACCGGCGATCTCGAGTTTTCGCCTCAGCACCGCTTCATCGGTTTCCAGCGATGAAATTTCCCGCACCTGGAAAAGGTTCCATGCTCCGATGAGGCCCATGGCCACGGCCGGCGGGATGACATGGCGCGTTTTCAACTTCCTATAACTCGCTGCATGACTGGCGTGGTGTCAATGAAAGGCTTGGCAAATCGGGATTCTAAGAGACCAGAACCCAGAGACCAACCCAGACAAGATCGATTTCACTCTCTGGTTTCTGGAATCTGGTTTCTGGTCTCTCATTCTTCAAAACCGCTTCCCCTGCCTTGGCAAACCTGCGATGAATTTTCCCGTGAAGCCGTTCCTGAAATTTTCACCTGTCGTTTTTGTCGCTGCCATTCTTGCCTCCTGTGGCGGCTCTTCCGGCCCCAGCACTGGCGGTGGTTCCTATGGGCCCAGCGAATATGGCCATCGTCCCGGACCACGCGGATTCAATACGGTCATCGTCGACGCCGGCCATGGCGGCAAGGACAGCGGCGCGACCAGTCCATTTACCGGCCAGAAGGAAAAAGACCTCGCCCTGGACACGGCGAAACGGATCGCCGCGAATTTGCGGGGTGATTTCCGCGTCGTGATGATGCGCGACGACGACACTTTCGTGGATCTCGACGACCGGGTCGCCCGCGCGAATGAGTTCGGCCACGCGATCCTCGTCAGCATGCACTACAACAGCGGTGCATCGGGTGTCCGCGGGCCGGAAACCTATTATTGGCGGGTCGACAGCCATGGCCTGGCCGTCCGCCTGCAGGAGGCGATGAGTGGGGCCAGTCCGCAGGAAATCGCCAACCGCGGGATGGTTCGTCGCCGGATCCGGCTCACGCGGAATCCCCAAATCCCCTGCGTCCTGATGGAGGGCGGCTACCTCAGCAACGCCGCGGAAAGCCGTCAAATCAGCGACGCCGGGTATCGCCAAAAGCTCGCGAACGCCATCGCCCGGGCCATCCGCGCGCAGGCGGAAATGGGCGACGCGGGCACCGGCCCCCTGCCCCAGCCGATCAATGCCCCCCCGAGCCGGCCGACCGATGCGCGTGAGTGATCAGAAATCCGCCAATTTCCTACGATTTCCCGGTTGACACCCCGAACCCCGCTACCTAGTTTGCCGCCCCCTCGGCGCACGCGCGTTCCGAGCGATATTTTTTTATTCAAAGCACATGAAGACGTTTTCCGCCAAGCCGCATGAAGTCGAGCGCAAGTGGTATGTGATCGACGCCAAGGGCAAGGTCCTGGGCCAGGTCGCCGTTGAAGCGGCACGCCTGCTTCGCGGCAAGAACAAGCCGACATTCACCTCCCACGTTGATACCGGCGACTTCGTTGTCGTGCTCAACGCCGACAAAGTGGTCCTTACCGGCACCAAGGAGACCTCGAAAATCTACACCCGTTTCTCCGGCTATGTCGGCGGCCAGAAGGTCGAAACTCCCCGCCTCGTCCGCGAGCGCCGGCCGGTGCTCCTCGTCGAGCGCGCCGTCTGGGGAATGCTCCCGAAGACCCGCCTCGGCAGCGCCCAGTTCGGCAAGCTCAAGGTGTATGCCGGTGAAGTGCATCCGCACGAAGCCCAGGCGCCGATCGCCTTCACCCTGCGCTAAGAGCCATCTAACAGATTTTTTAGAACATGACCGCCACCACCACCAAGAGCGCCACCGGCCGCCGCAAAACCGCTGTCGCCCGCGTCTGGATGACCGAAGGCACCGGCCAAATCGTCATCAACGCCCGTTCGTTCGAAGAATACCTTCCGACCATCGAACTGCAAAATGCGATCCTCGCCCCCTTCCAGGCGCTATCGCTTTCCAACAAGTTCGACCTGCACGTCGTCGTCAAAGGCGGCGGCAAGCAAGCCCAGGCCACGGCCATCCGCCACGCCATTTCGCGCTCGCTGAACCAAGTCGACATCGAGCACCGCAAGGTCATCAAGCCCCTCGGCTTCCTCACCCGCGACCCGCGCATGAAGGAACGCAAAAAGGCCGGCCAACCCGGTGCCCGCAAGCGCTTCCAATTCTCGAAACGCTAATTGGTTCCATTTTCGAAAAAGCCGCAGCCTTTCACGGGGCTGCGGCTTTTTTGTTGAGTGTTGATGGTTGAGTGTTGAGTGTGAAGATTAAGAACGTGGCTGGGACGTCTCGTCCCAGCGATCATCCTGCATCAACGCTGAAAGAGCAGGGACGAGACGTCGATTCGAAGTGGAGCAGCGCGGTTGGCAGGTTCTACTTGTGCCCGAAGTGTGGCCGCATCATGTGGGCACGCGCCGGAGACAAGATCTATCGGGTGTATTTACCAGAGGACACCAATGCAGCCTAATCCATACACTGCAGCGAACTGCTCAGCAACTCAGGGCGGCACTTCTTCCTCTACCTGAACACTGAAAACTAGCAAACTTCTTCCACTTCTCACTTCTCACTGGGCACTTCTTAAAAAATCTTCAACCTCGCCAGGTCCTGCGTATCGATCAAGCCCACCGGCTTCTTGGCATCATCAAGCACGACGATATCGTCAATGCGGTTTTCGCCCAGCGTTTTCAAAACCTCCACGGCAAGCGCATCGGCTTGGACGGTGATGGGATGACGCGTCATCAATTTCGCCACCGGCTTGTCACCCAATTGCGGATCGTTGCGGAAGCTGCGTGCGAAGTCGCCATGCGTGAAAATACCCGCCAATCCCCCGTCTTCAGAAAGGATTAGGCAGGCACCCGCACGCGCGCGGTTCATTGCATCGAGGGCGGCGAAGACGTTGGCATCTTCCGCGATGGTGGGCAGATCGGCATCGGCGCGCATGATGTCGGAGACGCGGGTGAGCAGCGCGCGGCCCAGTGATCCGCCGGGATGAAACTTCGCGAAGTCCTCGCCGGTGAAGCCGCGCGACTCTAACAGAACCATCGCGATCGCGTCACCCATGACCAGCATCGCCGTGGACGACGAAGTGGGCGCGAGGTTCAGCGGGCAGGCCTCGCGCTCGACCGAGGTATCCAGGGTGATATCGCTGAAACGCGACAACGTTGAATCGGCATTTCCCGTCAGGGCGATGATCTTCACATCGAAGCGCTTGATGAATGGCAGCAAGTCCATCAGCTCGCGGGTTTCGCCGGAGTAGGACAGGGCCAGCACGGCATCGCCATCGGAGAGCATCCCGAGGTCGCCATGGAGGGCGTTCTGCGAATCCATCACGACGGCGGTGGCACCGGTGGAATTGAGGGTCGCGGCGATTTTATGGCCGATGTTGCCGGATTTCCCCACGCCGACGACGACGATCTTGCCGCGCCCTCCGAGGACGTGACGCAGCATTTCGACAGCCGCGGGCAGGTTGGCGTCAAGGCGATCGGCCATGCGCTGCAAGCCGGCAATCTCGATGTCGATCACGGAGCGGGCGCGGGCGAGGTAATCCATGGCCCATGACAACCGAGGATGCAGGGACATTGCAAGCGCGGTGGACGGCTCCCCTCGCGCCACAGGCATTCCCGCCTGTTCTTTTTTCATCCCATTCGGAAGAAACTTGTCCACATCCGGTCCGGGCGCGGTGTTCTGTCATGTAAACCATGCGGGCCACCGATGAATCACTCCTGAAATCCTTCGCCATCAGCCGCGATGAAGCGGCCTTCCGCGCCTTGGCGGACCGCTATCTCGGCCTCGTCTTCCACACCGCCCTGCGCCGCACTAACAACCGACCGCTCGCCGAGGAGGTCAGCCAGAACATCCTCTGCGCACTCGCGAAAAAGGCCTCCGCGCTGGCAAAGAATCCCGATCTGCTCCCGGCCTGGCTGCACCGCGCAACCCTATACGAATCCTCCAAAGCCATGCGTTCGGAATCGTCACATCAACTCCGCAAGCAGCTCCAGCATCCGGACAACATCGCCGGCACTAACACTCCGCAGGCATCCCCGTGGAGCGACGCGGTTCCCCATCTGGACATCGCGCTCGACAAGCTTCCCGAGTCCGACCGCAGCCTCTTGTTGCTGCACTTTTTTGAAGACCGACCGTTTCCGAAGATCGCCCAAGCCCTCGGGAAAAATCCCGCCGCCGTCCAGAAGCAATCCCAGCGCGCGCTGGCGAAACTCGCCCGCATCCTTCGCGGACGAGGCGTCACCCTAACCGCCACCGCGATCGCCGCCGGTCTAACCAGCGAACTCGCGAAAGCCGCGTCCCCCACCCTGCTCCAATCCGCCACTGCCGCCGTGCTCAGCGGATCGGCCACCTATCCCACCACAGGACTCACGCTCATGTTAGCCGCCAAATCGAAAGTCCTCGTCCCGCTCGCCATCCTGCTTTGCGCCGTGCCACTGGCCCTCCAGCAAGTGGCCATTTCCAGCGTGAGAAACCACAACGAGGCACTCAGAAGCCAACCTGGTCCCACTAACAAGATTGCATCGAATCCGGCAAACCGCCGCCCGCTAGTTCCTGCAAATGCTTCAAAGGTATCCACCAACATCGACATCCTGGTGCTCGTCGCGGAGCATGACGAAGCGCGGAGATCGGGTGGTCTCAAACAGATCGCCTTCGCCGAAAAGCTCGCCGCACTTGCGCCGATAGTTCTGGTTAGACTCATTGATGAAGGAGCAGTCCTCCGGATTCAGCGGGATAAAAAGACAGGATTTCTTGACGCGCTTATTTCAGCCCTTGCGGACAAGGACACCCGGCTTGCCGTCACCACGGCCATCGACGCTTTTCCGGCCGGTCCCGAATTGGCACCCCTTGTTTCACAAACACAGGTCACCCATCACTTTGGTGCATGGGCGAAATCCGATCCTGCATCCGCATTGACTTGGTTTCAGGAGCAGGAAAAATCCGGAAAATTCAATCCCTCCACTTTGTCGGGCGATTCGGGACCCATCAACGCTTTCAAAGCACCACTGATTCACGCCCTCATTGTCACAAATCATTCCTACGCCATCGAGATCTTCAGAAGCACGCCTGAACTCGAACGACTCTCCCTCCTTCGTGATGCACTCAGAAGTGACAGCCTGCTGGCCGATCCAAACGCGAGCACGACCGTCATGAGTTTCATTCCTGTCATCCGGGAGGTTTTTCGGGATGAAATGCATGACCAGGCACTGGGAGCTGTTGGAGATACTCTTGCCCGCGATTTCGACGGCCGACTGGAGCAGGCCACTCATGTTTTCACTCAAACCAATCTGACCACCGAAGAGCGGGAAATCATCGCGCGGTCAATCGCCGACTCCACGCTCGGAACCCAGCACCTGCCCACGGACCCAAAACTCGACGCGAAGATCGATGCGGAACTGGGTGCCTGGTTACAAGTGATCATTCCCGACAAAGCCGTTAGAATCATCGAAGACGCTCGCGCCAAGGAAGCCAAAAGCGCTTTTGACCAAGCGGAATACACCATCGAACGCTTGCAAAAATCCAAGGACTTAACGGATGAACGACTGGTTTCGGAACTCATGAACCGCACTCTCAAATCCCATTTGGGACAAGCGCTTGAACTTGCGGGCAAAATCCATGACCCCGAAAAGCGTGCCAGCGTCGTGGAGTTTCTCAATAGGCCGTAGGTTGATGCTCCAGTCCCCAAAAATCATGAAATCCTCCATCCTCATTTCAGCAGTCGTCCTCGTCGGGCTCGGCATCGGGCTCTTCCAACACTCGCAGCTCGCCGATCTGAGAGAAGAGTCGGCCCGACTTGCAGCGAATGACTCAAAACAGTTAGCTGGCAATCGCGAAGCATCGTCCGGCAGCACTTCCACGCCGGCTGTGAAGAGTCTAACCGCCGAGTCACAGGCGGAAATTGAAACGATGATGACCCGAGTGTTCGAGGCGATGGCCAGTTCGAGAGGTGGCGGCCCGTCGGATCAGGCGGAGCAAGCCGAGGCGATGAAAGCGCGGAAGTTGTTATTCACCACGTTCGCCGGACTCGATCATCGGGCCGTCTTCGATCTCATCGGGAATATGAAAACCAACGGCAATCTTCCCGCGGTGCTGCGGGACAACCCTGCTGAAGCTTGTGTGGAGATCCTCGTGGCGGCAAATCCCAAGGAAGCCATCGGACTCCTGCAAATGCTCACCGACTTTCCAAATCGCGACAATGTCATTAACCAGGCCTTCCACCAATGGGCCGCGGCAAATCCCAAAGAAGCACTCCAGTGGTTCAATGAGGAATCCAAGAAAGGAAACCCGATTGCGGCAAATCCCGGCATGCTCAAGACCTCGCTGCTGATCCAGGTCCGGGTCGATCCCGCCCGCGCCCTGTCCCACGAGCAGTTCCAAGAGCTAACAGCGAATCCCGGCGAATCGGCAAACTTCGGCGCGACCATCGCGGCGACTCTTCAAGATGTCCGCGAGCATTCCGAATTTCTAGCAGCCATGCGCCGGGAACAGGAAAAATCACCCGACTCCGCGACTCTCGCGAAAATCCGCGCCGAGTATATTGGAGAACTATCCTCCCGAATGGATCTGTGGGCGTTTGACGACGCCTCCACGCTCATTGATTCCGAGTTTACCCAAAGCGAAAAACTTGCTGCGATGACGGGAATCTCGCAGCGGGCTGATATGGCCGAGCCAACCCGCTGGGCGGATTGGTTTGCGAAGATCGTGGTCCCCGAAGGCACCCGGCACCCGCTCACCCAGTTCGTCGAGGGTTGGATGCATGCCGGCGACTACATTTCCGCAGGAAAATGGCTGGAGCAAGCGACTCCCGGCGAGTTGAAAGATCACCTTGTCTTCGAATACGCATTCTTACTCGCCGAGAACGACCCTGCGACGGCGATACAGTGGGCGGTTAAACTGCCCGAGGGCAAACTCCGCACCAGGGCCTTCAAAGAAGTTGGCAAGAAATGGAAAGCCAAGGACCCGGCCGCCGCTTCGGCCTTCGCCAACGAACAAGGTCTGCCGGAATGAGGTTACCCGAACTTTTTACTGCCCCAAACACCAGACTCGCGTTCTCCCGCCGCGCTGGCATGCTTCCACGCATGAAAGCCCTGTTAGCCACGATCTTGCTCGGCGGATTTCTCGGTGCCACGGCCATCGCCTCCACGATCATGATCGTGCCGGTCTTCGAGCCGATCAGCCTGCATGGCACGGATGGCGACGAAGCGATTTCCGAAATCGGAGCGGCCCTGCAGGCGTCGGTGATGTCGCGGCCGATGGCATTGACCGGCGCGTTTCCGGAAGTCCTTGTCGATGCCATCCGCAGCCCGCATCTGATACCGACCAACCACCCGAACTACAAGGTTGAGGAGGCGAACCTGCTGGTGCTTTGCAATGTCGGCATCAGCGCGCAAATGGGGCCAAACAACCTGCTGACGGTGCGGCTTGATATTGCCTCGTTGAGCATTCCGAAGGAAGTCGATCTAACAAGCCGGCAGATTCTGAACCTCGCCATCATCGCGCTCCGCAAGACCCTCGACGAATACCAGCGCCCACAAACCCAGCCGCTGACGGTGAACCTTTTGATCGAAGGGGCGGACGAGGGCAAATCGCCGCTGCGGGATCTGGCCACCAAGTTTATCATCGGCGCCGACACGCCGCCGGAGTGATTTCCAGGCATGTGAGCCTCCTCTTGCCCTCGGGGACGGTCTTTTCCCTTTTCAACGGCGGGGGTCTTCCGCTTTTATTCGGCAACTCGCCACGCATGTCCCACCCGCCCGCCGATCCCCGACCTTTCAAACGCGCCATTCTCAAACTCAGCGGCG
>JANMJQ010000287.1:0-10262 GCA_031371445.1 Akkermansiaceae bacterium | reverse complement strand
TCAATCCTTCAGGCCCCCTTTGGCCTGCCGTTCAGGTCCAAAACATCGCGAGGAAACTCGGGAAGCCCCGCCTTGCCGTTCAAATCGAGAGCTACCTGTCTTACCAAAAGAGGGCCTACACCGGCATGGGTATTCTTGATCCGGTTCCCTACGGCAAACCGGTAGGTGTCCTCATCCGGCAGGTCACTCCGGTTGCCAACCTGTGGCGACCAGACTGGCGCAGGCACCGCATCGACTATGTCCATGAGGCCGATCCGGCTAAGTTCGTGAGTGGAAAGAGTGAATGGCTGGTGGTTTCCGGGAACGCAAAGGAAATGTTTCCCGCCGCCTACGACGCCTACACGCACCTTGCAGGTTGGCAAATGGTCAAGCAGATGACCTACCTCCCGACCCTTCGCGAGGGCCCGGAAATCTGGACGCTCTACCACCGTGCCACAGCAGTTGCGAAACAGGACGTCATTGACGGTGACAAGGCTCAATAAGTCCGCCCCTTCTACGAGTATTCTGAACTTTCGACTTTAAACTGCCTCGTTTCCGCTTTCAGTTCCACCCACATGGTCAACGCCCGTTCCATCCAAGCGATCTTTATCTTTGCAATCGGCATTGTGCTCTCAGTCTGGCTGGGCTTCGCACTTGTCACCGAAACATTCGAGACGCTTCTGAAAGTAGGAGGCACTTTGCTGCTGATCACCGCCGCTTTGCTAGGTCGGCGGATCTGGCTGATGATGATTCTGTTCACCTCGATGAACGTAATTCTCTACCGATGGTTCGGCACTACCGACATCGGGCAGTTCATCTTCATCGTTTTCTCGCTGATCCTGTTTTTAATGCGCAAGCTTCACTTCGAGGTCAGCTTCACCGAGATCGAGTTCTGGATGCTGCTGATCGTCGGATGCATCGTGCAGGCTTACCTGCGGCATCCCGTCGGACTGAACATCATGGGCGCCGGCAATGTCGGCGGACGTCCCTATATCGTGCTAGGCCTCGCGGTCACCTCCTATTATATTCTATCAACCCTCAAAGTTCCAGAAAATGAACTGAAGTGGGCGATGAAGCTGGCCCTGATTGGTGGTTTCATAGGCATTCCGCTCAAGATGGCACGCTTCGGCAGCCTTTCGGCCGGCGGCGAAGAAGGAGGGGACCGCATCCCCAGTCTTTCGGAATTCTCTCTCTTGGTCTCGCGTTGGATATCATGTCGGGTCTCGCTCGTCAAAGCGCTGGCACGACCCGCATATGGGCTGGTCATTATCGCCACCATCATTATCGCGGCGGCCAGCGGCTACCGCAACTCGGTGGCGATGGTGGGTCTGATTTACCTTGGCGCCACTTATTACCACGGGGGTTTCGGCACCCTGGTCGGCTGCCTGCTCATCTGCATAATCGCAATTGGGGTGCTCGCGCTTGTCAATTTGGCCCTTCCACTGCCCGGCAACATCCAGCGCGCTCTTTCTCCGCTGCCCGGCACATGGGAAGAACAATATACCATCGCTGCCGACCAATCCACCCAGTGGCGGGTGGAAATGTGGAAGGAAGCTATTTTTACAGACCACTGGATCCAAAACAAAATAATCGGGGATGGTATCGGCATGAGTGCGGCACAGCTCGTCACGAACGAAAACATGACGGCCACCCGCGGGGGAGTGAGCGCATACGGCCTGCTGGTTCAGCAGGAAAACATGCTCATCAACGGTTCGTATCACAGCGGTCCGGTCCACAGCGTTCGGATGACCGGCTACGTCGGTCTTACCATCCTGCTCCTCGCCATGATCCGGCTCGCGGTGCATGCGCATCGTCAGGTCATGAGATGCAGGGGTACCGAATGGTTCACCTTCGCCATGTTCTTCGGCGTCCCGATCATTATCGCGCCCGTGTTTTTCACCTTTGTTTTCGGGGAGTATCACACCGCCGTCGCGCAGACGTTTCTCGGCATGGCGATGGTCCGGCTGATGCAGCGGAATCTGCCTCTCCCGGCTTGGCAGCCGGTGAGCAGGGAGCCTTACATCCTCAACCTCCGCAGACAGCGCGAACAGCGCGAGGCGGCAGGCCACACCGGCCACGCCTGAATTCTTCGCGATATTCCGTGCCCCGCCCGCCATTAGGTGGTCCGGCCCGGTGCCATCCGCCGTCATGGTCCCAATGCCGACACGATCCAAGCGCTTTATCACGGGGATGCTCAGCGGCTATGGCAGCATCGCCACAAATGTCGTATGCACGATGTTCAGCGTGCCGCTCGCGCTGCACTATCTTGACAAGGGGCATTTCGGCCTCTGGGCACTCGCCACCCAGATTAGCGGCTACCTAGCGCTGATCGATCTCGGGATGAGCGGTGCGATCTGCCGCTTCCTGGCGGATCACAAGGACGACGTTCAAGGCGAAGACTATGGCAAGCATCTTACGACCGGTGGGTTGGTATTTCTCGTGCAGGGCCTGTTTGTCGCCGTAGGTGGCATGGCAATTTCGCCATTCGCCGCTGCCATCTTTGCGGTGCCACCGTCGATGGCTGCCGAATTCCGCAATCTTCTGATGGTGCTCACCGCCTCCACCGGTTTCTCAGTGGCGATGCGTTCGCTGGCTGCCCCTCTCTGGCCATTCCAGCGGAATGATGTCATCTACGCCTGCGCAAGCCTCACTCAATTCATCACGCTCGGTTTGCTCTGGGTCGGCTTCCACCTCGGTTGGGGGGTCATGAGCTTTGCGATCGCCCAGATTCCGCCCCTGTTTGGAACCATCGCCACCTACGTTTGGGTCTGCCACAGGAACCATTATTTCCCGCCGCTGCGCAACCTTGGCCGCCCGTCGATGAGTGTGTTTGTGCACATTTTTCAATTCGGCAAGGACAACCTCATGGTGATCCTTGGCAGTCAGCTCGTCAACGCCACCCAGATCATGATTATCAGCCGCACCATCGGTCTGGATGCGGCCGCCACTTTCTCCATTGCCACCAAACTCTATGGAATGGCGCAACAGGTTTTTTCCAAAGTGATTGAGATCGCGGCGCCCGGCCTGACCGAACTGGTTACCCGCGGAGAATTTCCGCGATTCATCCGACTCTACTGGGATGCAATTGCCGTCACGCAAGCCTTGGCAACCCTCGGCGCTGTAGCACTGGCGGCTGGCAACGCGGCCTTTATCGTCCTTTGGACTGGAAATACGATTTCGTGGAGTTTGACGGGGGACTTCCTGCTGGGATTCCTAGTGGTCACTACAAGCTTGAGCCGCTGCTTTATCTCGCTGTTTGGAATGACCAAAGATCTGCGGCAAGTGCGGATCATTTACTTTGTCGAGGGCTTGGTGTTTGTTCCTTGTGCCATTGTCGGCGCGCATTGGTTTGGTCTTGAGGGTGTGTTAGGAGCCTCGCTCGTCGCGCACCTTTCAATTACCCTGCTGAGTTCGGCACGCGCCGCCTCCAAAGTTCTGGGTTCATGCAAGCCGGTGCTCTCCGGGCTGCTGGTCTCACTTGCGCTAACCGTCGTCGGAACCATCGTCGCTTGGGCGGGCTTGGCATTTCATCTCCAGGCATCAGTCCGGCTCGGGGTATGTTTGTTGCCGATCCTTGCCAGCGCCGCGCTGATCTGGTTTTACACGGTCCCCAACGAGATTCGCCAGCGGATCAGTTCAGTCCTTGCCTTACGTGCCCGCCGTTTGCGGCATCCCTTCCGGAATGCTTGATCGCAGGTTTCAGCTAATTCGGAAATCATGCGGACACCAAGTTACTTCCTATTGGAAAAAATCAAAAATCTCGTGAAGCGGGCTCTGCTTCGGGGCTCTTTCAGGAGTTGGCTTATTTCCCACCGCGCCCGGCAAATCGACGAAGCCTACGTCCGAACCATCAGCGACGAAGCTTTGTCCCCTTCTCCCGCAATCGCAACCGCAACCGCACCCGGACCAACCAACTTAAAACACGGTAGCCGTCTGAGTCGCATCCTCTATATTGGAATTTGCATGTGGGAGCAGGACCAGCTTTTCCCTGAAATCCGCAAAATCTGCCAACTTGATGCCCTCGACCTCGGTCCCTTCCTAAAGGACGCTACCGACCACCGTGCCGCAGTGGTCTCGGCCATCCGCAACCACGCCTCGTCGCCCCACCTGGCGGAACCGGATCTAATTCTCTTCTATGCCCGGCCGTCCCTGCTTTCCGAAGATGCATTCTCGGAAATCCGCCGCCGTTGGTCCTGTCCGTTGCTCGGAATGAATCTCGATGACCGGGTCGAATTTTTTCCCTATGGCATCCTCAAGAGTGGCAATGACGATTATGCCCGCTGGTGCCGCTCCTTCGACCTGAATCTTACCAGTTCGATGACCGCAGTCGACTGGTATCGGCGGCGCGGCGCGGAAGTCCGCTATTTCCCTCAGGGGTTCAGGCCGGATCCACGATTTCTCCATCCGCCGGAACGCATCGATTTCGAGTTCAACTTCAGTTTCGTAGGCTCATGGAAGCCTGAACGAGAGCACATCCTTGAACAACTGGCCGCCTATGGCTTGCAGCCCGCACTCTTCGGAAGAGGCTGGCCGAATGGTCGTTGGATTGACGATCCCGCCACCGTATTTCGTGCCAGTCAGATCAATCTCGGAATCGGCTACGCCCTCGCCTCCGCACAGATCGCCAATGCCAAAGGTCGCGATATCGAATGCCCCGGAACCGGTGCCTGCTATTTGACGACTTATCACTGGGAGCTGGCTGAAATGTTCGACATTGGCAAAGAAGTGCTATGCTACCGGAATTTTGAAGAATTGGTCGAACTCCATTCGTTCTATTCGAAACGCCCGGAAGTCTGCTTGAAAATCGCGAGGGCCGCGCACAAAAGGGCTCACTCGGAACACACGTGGGAAAACCGCCTTCGCGGCCTCTTCGCTAACCTCGGATTCGCCTTGAACCCTCTCACAACTAACCCCGGTAAACGGGAATAACTTCAAATCTCAATGACACCGTCCGGCAATACCCCATCTCCAATAGATAAGGCTCTGCTTTATCCGTTCCGCAATTGTCTGCGTTATATAGACAGCCCGCCCCTTTTGAAGCCGCTTAAAAATCCAATCCGCTTCATCAGAAACCGCCTCCGGCAGAAATTGAGAAACCCTGAAGGCACTATTGAAACGGTGCGCACATTCCACATGGACAGGTTCCATATCGTCGCAGGCGAAATAGTTAGTGAATTTATTGCCTGCCACGGGATTTATGAATCCAACCTTACCGCCGCATTTCTACAGCTAATCAAACCCGGACAAACCGTTTTGGACGTTGGAATGCATCTGGGCTATTTCTCGACATTAATGGCCAGGCTTGTCGGTCCAGATGGAAAAGTTCACTCATTCGAACCCACACCCAGTACGCGCGAAATAGCGACTCTCAATACCGGACAGTTTCCCAACATTAGGGTGCATCCCAATGCAATGTGGAGCGACAGGGTGAAAATGACGTTTCACGATTACGGAGTGGCCCACATGGCCTTCAACAGTGTCGTATCGGCACGATTGGATCGAGAAATCGATACGGTCAACGAAATCCAAGTTGAATCAATCAGTCTCGATGAGTTCCGCAGCGCGCTGGGAAAGCGAATTGATGTCATCAAAATCGATGCGGAAACCGCAGAGAGCGAAATCATTAGAGGAGGGAAAAACACTCTGGCGTCAGACAGACCTGTCATTACCCTTGAAGTTGGCGACACGACCAGTTCCCCCGGTCAGAGCCGGGATTTGGTGGATGCCATGAGTGAATTGAACTATCAGCCATGGGAATTCATTGGAGCTTCCTTTAAGAAGCACGTTCCTAAAGAGGCCTACACCTACGACAACTTGATTTTCGCACCGTTGGAAACGCCTCTTGCTTAGCCCACGGCTCGAAATAGTGGCCGAAGTTTCGGAGAACCGTGCTGCTGTAAATCTCAGGATGCAGGCCTCCGCTTCCCGGCACCCAACTTGTTTGGAGTAGTTGCACATAGCTGACGATTACAGGTGCCGCGCCAATGTTGATCCCATTGAGAGATCCATGAAAATCCTCATAGCGTCATTTACATTTTCCCCCAATATGGATGGCGTCGCCGAATCGGCGCGACTCATGTTGCAAACGTTCCGTCGTGCCGGTCACGAGGTGCTCGTGGCAACGACGAAAGGCGCTTCGCCTGGAACAAGTGAGCTGGGAATTCATGAGGGCGTTAGGCGCTTCGATATCTCCGGGGCACCGGCTCTTGGCGCCGGCTTCCATGGTGAAATTGACCATTATCAGAGTTTCCTGCGGACCTTCAATCCAGACGTAATCGTCTTTCACGGCTGGGATACCTGGCCGGTCGAACTTGCCATTCCGGTGCTTCCTCGCCTGAAGGCGAAATCAGTTCTTTTTAGTCACGGCTACGCATGTCACCTGCTTGACTTCAAGATCCTTCCCAAGGGTCTTTACAAGTGGTTACGATGGTTGCCTCATGTCGCTGCTTTGCCTTGGCATCTGCGTCATTTTGACAAGGTGGTGTTTCTAAGCGCCAAGAGGGATCTCGACCGTTTCTATGATGCATGGATCGCTAAGAAGAGCGGCTATCGAAACTCCACGGTGATCGCCAATGGAATCGATACGTCAGGCTGGGAGTCGATCCCCGCCAACTTCCGGGAAAGCCAGCAACTGAATCCGGGCATGTTCTTCCTTTGCGTAGCCAATTACGCCATCGTGAAAAATCAGAAAATGGCCTTGGAGGCTTACCTGATGGCAAACATTCCCGATTCCACTTTCGTCTTCATCGGAACCTCTCTTGCAGGATACGGCGAGAGGATAAGGGAAATGTGGAATCAATCGAAAGCAGCCCATCCAAAGCTCGATGTTCGGTTTCTCGAACATGTAAGTCGCGAACAGGTGGTTTCCGCGATCCGCTCATGCGATATCGCCGTCCTGGCATCAAAAACCGAAGCTCAACCACTGACCCTTCTGGAAGCAATGGCCTGCGGCAAGCCCTTTATCGCCACCGACGTGGGTTGCGTCTCGGAATTGCGAGGTGGCATCGTTGTCCGGGACGCCGAATCCATGGCGGCACAAATGCGCCTTCTGGCCGCTGATGCCGACCAAAGGGCCAGTCTCGGAGAAACTGCCAAACGCTGTTTTGAATCATATTACTCATCAGAGGTGACGAGTATCGCGTGGTTGAATCTGATCGATGAACTGGCACAACCCAATTCTTCCATTTTATGAACAAAGAATTTGTAGATCAAAAGCACTGGGACGATGGATACGAGGGCCTGCAACTTCACATCGCAGCTGTCGATGAGCCTATTCGCATCTTGTTGGAGAAACATCTCCCGCGGGGGCCGTTAAGCAGCATCGAATTCGGTTGCTATCCCGGCCGATTCATGGCGGTGCTAGGCACCATGGGCCATGAACTCCATGGGATTGATATGACTCCCAAAGTCGAATCCGAATTGCCGGAATGGCTTGCCGGACAAGGTTATAAGGTCGGGTCAATCGGCATTGCCGATGCCTTCAAATTCGAACCGGGGAGAAAATACGATGTCGTTTGTTCATTCGGCCTGATCGAGCATTTCAGTAACTGGGAGGAACTGTTTCTCATACACGCCTCTTTGGTAGCCCCCGGAGGCTACCTTGTGATTACCACACCGAATTTTACGAGCCCTCTCCAGCGACTCCTTCATATCGCTCTCGATCCGGACAATCTCAGCCAACACAATCTCTCCTCCATGGCTCCCGGACGTTGGCGCGAGCTCGCCCTCCAATCCAAACTTGAGATCGTTGAATGTGGTGGCATCGGGAGGTTTGAATTCTGGACGGGACGCGGCCGCCGCAACCTTCTCCAAAGGATTGTCCGGAGGGCCGTCCTTGAGACAAAACCTCTTTGGAGATTTGCTCCGCAACGAACCCTCGCCTTGGCTCCGCACTACGCCATCGTCGCCCGTCGCCCTTCATCGCCGGGTTGAACAACCCCCGAACGCGCGATTCTATATCATGGATTGCAGCCTTATAAAGAGCACGGATTTACCCAGATAATATCATGAAAATACTTGGAATTCATCACGGCCATGACAGTTGCGCCGCACTGATCATCGACGGCCGAATCGTTGTGGACGTGCAAGAGGAACGCTTTGTGAGAATCAAACACTCCTCCAGTCTTCCTTTTAAATCGGTGGAGCATTGCCTATCGATCGGCGGCCTTTCGATGGATGATATTGATGCCATCGCAATCTCCAGCGAACACCAGCTTCCCGACCTGAACTTTCTTTTCGAGTTTCCATCAGGGAAAGAGCAGAAGAAGTCGAAACAGCGCCAACTTCTTGAGTTCGCGAGAAAGAAAAAGGGATTCGCCCTCACCGGCCTGCCTCTGTACATCAAGCGTTTCAAAGTCAACGAGCGGACCAAGATCATCAACGTCAACCATCATCTTGCCCACGCAGCCTCGGCCTATTTTACCAGCGGAACTTCCGAAAAACAATTAATCGTAACCGCGGATGGCGCGGGCGATGGCCTCACTACCTGTGTCTGGCGGGGAGAGAATGGAAAAATCACCCCCCTTCGCAAGTGGGGGACCAATGCCTCGCTCGGGTGGTTTTACAGTAACGTCACCGAAGGCATCGGATGGTGGCACGGCGATGGTGAAGGCAAAACTATGGGGTTGGCACCCTACGGAAATCCGGAAAACTGCCGCGGTGCCCTCAAGGGCTTCCACCCCGAGTTCAAAGATGGGGAATTGGTGGTTCCTCATGACTTTGGCCAAGCTTATCAATGGAATGAAGCAGGCGTCCTCCAGTTTCATTTCGACGAATCATACCAGATCGAGGAACTGGTGAACAAATACGGCAAGGAAGATATCAGCGCCGAAGGCCAACGCGTGCTTGAGGAGCAGATGTTCGAAATTGTGTTCCCTTGGATGGAAAAGGAGAAGGTCCGCAATCTTACCTGCGCAGGAGGGATTTTCCTCAACGTGAAATTGAACCAGCACATCTGGGAGACGGGAAAGGTGATAAAACAACATATTTTCCCAAATGCCGGCGACTCGGGCCTTGCGGTGGGTGCCGCCCTCTTTGCCTGCCACGAGTTGGATCCCCAAACACCCTACCCGGTGCTCGAACACCTTTATTTCGGGAATGAATTTACCAATGACGAGATCCGGTCTGTCCTCGATCTCCGCAAGGTGAAATACCAATGGGTTGATGATCCTTCCCGCTACGCCGCCGAACGCCTGGCGGAAAACAAGATCGTCGCATGGTTCCAGGGCCGGATGGAGAGCGGTCCCCGGTCACTTGGAAATCGATCGATCCTGATGAGTGCCAACCGCCCCGAAAACAAGGACATCATCAACGCACAGGTGAAATTCCGGGAAGGTTTCCGGCCTTTCTGTCCCTCACTTCTCTGGGAAAAGAAGGAAGATTACCTCGAGCAATGTCGGGATGAGTTCTTCATGATCACCAGCTTCACCTGCAAAGCGGATAAGCGCGACAAGGTTCCGGCTGTTGTCCATGCGGACCAGACACTCAGACCTCAAACCGTGAAAAAGGAGTTCAATGAGCGATACTGGAACCTTCTCAACGAGTTTGGGAAACTCACTGGAGAATATCTGGTGATGAACACTTCCTTCAACCTCATGGGGGAACCGATCATGAGCCATCCCCGTGATGCAATCCGCTGCTTCTTTGACAACGGCATGGACTGCCTGGTCATTGGTAATTACGTCCTCGAAAAATAGACCGGTGCCCAAGCATCTTTGCCTCTCCCTGCTGAGGTTTTTCGGACTTCAGTGGCTTCGTCTCCGAGGAGCACGAGCGGATAGCAGTGTTCTCATACACGGGTTCCCCAGCGTGAGGATCAAGCAGGGTGGCAGCATTCTCATCGAGCGTGGCGTGACCCTGAATTCGGCGGAATGGTCAAATCCGCTCAATGATGGATGCCGCGTGCGCTTATGTGCCGTGGGGGGCGGAAAAATCATTTTGCGCGCCAATAGTGGTATTTCCTCGGCCCGCCTTATCAGCCATTCGCTGATCGAAGTCGGTGAAGGAAGCGCGATAGGCGCGGGCTCATTGCTTTGCGATTCCGACATGCACGAAGTTCCCCTGGGCTCGGATAAACCGATAGGAATACTTCCGATAGTGATTGGCAGGAATGTCTTCATCGGAGCCCAATGCATCATTCTCAAGGGTGTAACCATCGGTGATGGCGCGGTCATCGGCGCGGGATCGGTGGTGACCAGGGACATTCCGGCGGGCGCGGTGGCAGCGGGAAATCCGGCGGTGGTGGTGAAAAGACAGAGAACGGAGGACGGAGGACGGAGGACGGA
>JANMJQ010000252.1:0-9499 GCA_031371445.1 Akkermansiaceae bacterium | reverse complement strand
GGCTTGCTCTTGGGCGATTGGATGAATTTGAAATCATCGGCGCGCAGGATGTAGTGCGTGTAAGGTTCCGTCACCGCGGCCTCTGCTTTCGCTTGCAGCATACCGGGATTGGCAGCGTCCGTGTGGGTTCGCTGATAAAGTTCGCTGATCTTCAAAAACGTCGGGTTGGAGCTGCCGTCAATCACGCCCGGAGAAAACATTTCCCGATCGAGAAACACCTGCATCCTCACGTTTTGTACTTCCTGGCGTTGTTCCTCGGTGGGATCGAAAACGGGTTCGGCTTTCGGTGCCACCACGGTCTTGTCGGATTTCTTCTTTCCTTTCCCTTCCTTCACCGGTTCAGGTGGTGGCGGCGGCGGTTTCATCGCCTGTAGTTCCAGCGGCGTGGGGATGCGCAATACCTGGCCGATCTGGATGAGGTCGTTCTTCAGCTCGTTGAACTGCTTCAACTGCTCGACGGTCATGTCGAACTTCTTCGCAATCTTGACGAGGGCATCGCCTTTCACAACTTCGTAAGTCTCCGGACGAACCGCAAACGACGAGCCTTGCGAGCCGGGGGCGCCCGGCGTTTTCGGTTGCAACTCCTCTGGCAGCGGCATTCCCCAGTCCGGGGCCGCCGGCGGCGCGACCCACCATTTCCATCCCACGGCGACCTCAAGGCCAGGCTCGGCTTTGGAAGTGGCGGTCAATGCCCTGACGGTGCCTTGCGAAAACACACTGCCACACGCGGCACAGTGGATCGCGATCAGCCACAAAAGGCGCGAAGGTGAACAGCGCATTGATTCATCTATACCGCACACTCGTTGTTGGGAAAGCAGAAACAACCAGCGCGTGGAAACAAGTGGCGGCTCGGAACCGCCATCCCGAAAAATTTCCGGCGATTCAGAGATCGCCGTTCCTTGCAAGACGCATCGTTCTTTCATCGCGACCGTTTTTGGAGTTGCGGTTGGCTGCCGCGGGGTTACCCTCCGGACGACTGCTGTGTACGACTATTTTGGAAGCTGGCCCGGACCGATATGATTGAAACGGGGTCATTTTCCGGTGGATCGGGTCATGCCTTTACTGGAAGACCTTTAAACACCGGACGACCCCACCTTTAGAGTTACGGAACGTGGCTCACAGCACCAAGGACGGCACAGCGGTTTTCTTTTTTTGTTGTAGCGTCGGTCTATGACCGTCGCATTCCGATCACCGGCGCTCATAGAGTCGCGGCTACAGAGCTTGCGTGTTTACGCCGCTCGCTGCATCCTCGCGGCGTGATGCGGTTCGCGGTTTTGGGAAGCGGCAGCGGCGGCAATGCGGCCGTCGTCGAGTGTGGCGGATTGCGCCTGATGATCGATGCCGGCCTGAGCGCCAAGCAACTGACCATGCGTTTGCAACAAGTGGGGATCGATCCCGCGTCGCTTGATGGAATCCTTCTCACCCATGAGCACGGCGACCACATCCGCGGGCTCAAAGTTTTTCTGAAGCAACATCGCATTCCGGTATTCACGACACCATCTACGGCACGCATCGTACGTGAGAGCGGGATCGACGGAGGGTCATGGAAATGCTTCGAAGCCGGCCAGGTTTTTTCGATCGGCTGCATTTCGGTGGAAACCTTTTCGATCCAGCACGACGCGGTGGACCCGGTCGGATTTGTGGTTGCGCATGAAACCCGGCGGCTGGGATTTCTTTCCGACGCGGGCTTCGTCACCCGGAGCATGACCGAACGGCTGCGCGGCCTGTGCGGGATTTTTGTCGAGGCGAACTATGATGAAGGACTGTTGGAAGCCGACACCAAGCGGCCATGGGCGATCAAGCAGCGGATCAGTTCGCGGCACGGGCATTTGTCCAACAGCCAGGTCACTGAATTGATCCGCGAGATCGCGCATCCCGCGCTGGGGAGGGTGGTTCTCGGTCACCTGAGTTCGGATTGCAACAGCCCTGAGAAAATCCTGGCCTGCCTGCGTGCCTGCCTCAGCGAAACGGGCCATCATCACGTCGATCTCCACTGCGCCTGCCAGCACGAACCGTCGGCGTGGTTCGACCTCTGATCCAAGCAGGCAAAGGCAAACATCACCGGCAGGCGGCGCGAACGATTCATCAAAGCAAACGGGTTTATTCTAAAGAGCAAATGTCCCGGAGGATCAGCCCGTTTATAAACAAAGCCATTTACGGCTCATTTCCAACGCGGATCGAAAGTGAGCGCAGGGCCAGTGCAGCTCCCGACGACGCCCCGACCCGAAGCTCGTCGAACTCCAGGCCCGCCGGCACTTTGCCACTGCAAAAAGCGAGGCCGAGTGGCACCGCGCCATCGTGCAGGCTGACGTCACCGGTCCTGCGGTCATAGCGCAGCGTCACGGTGCGCGCACCTGCAACCGCCTTCGGAGGATTGACGATTGGTATTCCCTGTTTGATATCGAGGCCCCAAGTGGGTTCCGCGCCGAAGCAATCGCCGAAGAACAACTGTTCGGTGCCTTTGCTGAAAAAGCTGATCCCCGCCCAGCCGTCGGTGTGGAATTTTCCGGTCGGTGGATTCGCGGTGCGCACCGTGACAAGAATGACCGCGGCCTTGGCGCATGATTCGGGCAGCGGATGAAAGGCCGTGTAATTTTCGCCTTCAATCCCGTTCGCGGAAATCGAAGGCGTGCCGAAATCCAGACGCCAGTCGCTTTTCACGAACGCGTCTGTGAGCGCATCGGAGAATTTTAGCGATGATGCTTTGAAACGAGACGGATCGGCGGGGAATCGTTCGATGCCGCTGGGTCCACCAATTCTTGCGGCGTCACCCGGGCTGAGGACTTGCCCGGTTTTGTCACCCGGGCTGAGAACTTCTCCGGTTTGGTCGGGTATGAGGCGCAGGCGGGCTTCACCGGCGATGACGTGAAGCTCAGCAGGCAAATCATGCCGCAGGTCGATTCCGAGCTGCGATCCACCCAAGTCGGATGCGATCAACCCTGGAGTGATGATGCGCAGGGAAGTATTTGATTTTTCGACACGACACAACACATGCCCTTCGTCGATTCGAAGCTCCTTTGCGCTGCCAATCTCCAGCTTCGCAGGCCCATCTAACAGAATCGTCGTGCCATCGGGTTCTTTGAGGGTGGCTTGTCCTTGCGAGAGAATCAGGGTAGTCCCAGTGAAAACCGCCACCGAACCTTCGACGGGGCGCAGGCCACGGTCCAACTCCCAGCCGGCGTCCTCGGAAAAAACGAGGGATGCCAGCGGTAGCTGCAATGCCGCCGCCGGGGATGGTTTGTTCTTCGCGAAAAAAACGCCCGCACCTAACAGAAGCACGATAATGGCGGCCCAAGCCAAGGCCACGCCTCTTCGCGAAGCGGAGGCCGCGTGGGCAATCGCCGGGACCTTCCGCTGCTCGTATTCTTCGCTCAGGCTGTGGTGCAAAAGCGCGTAGCCGCTGTAGAGCTGGAGCAAGTCCGGTGATTCGCGGAGGCGCTGCTGGAAGTCCACGAACTCCGCGGGCGACATCGAGCCATCGAGCAGGCGCTGGATTTCCTCGTGTTCGTCGCGTTTCATGAATTGCGGGCTGCTTCACTCAAGCGTCGTTCGATGCAGCGTCTCAGTGCCGCGCGGAGATTGAACAACACAGCCTTTAATGTCCCCGCCGCGCGATGGGTTGCCTCAGCATATTCCTGCAGGGACGATCCCGAGGCATACCGGTGGTGCAGCAACTCCCGGTCCTGTGGCCGCAATCGTGCGAGGCAAGTCCGCAGCGCGAGATGACGTTCTTCCAGTTCGGCGGGCTCGGCTTCCATTTCGGGCGAGAGCCGCTCGATCAAATCATCGTCGAATATCAGCCAGCCCCTTGCGATCAGCTGGCGCCGGTGATTCAGCACATGGTAGCGGATCGTTTGAAACGCCCATGCCTTGAAATTCGTGCCAAGCTCGAAGGCCCCGCGTTTTTGCCACAGCGTGATGTTCACTTCCTGCAGCAAATCCCGCGCTCCCGAGCTGCCGGGGGCAAGCGAGCGGACATAGGCCAGCATCGAGGTCTGGTGATTCGTGAGTTCCCTGACGAACTCCTCCGAATCCCCGGTTTCCGGCGTCGGATCAGGCATGAATCGTTTTTGTATTCGAAAATGCCGGAAAAGCGATCAGGTTTCGACGGGTTTGGAAAAAACCCCATCATCAAACCGTGAAACCCCTGATCCTTGCCACTCTAGCCGTGCTCTGTCCGGTCGCGGACGCGCAACCGGCGTCGCCCTACACCACAGCCACCGCATCCCCGGATGGCATCGGCAAGGTTTTCCATGGCCGCGAGATCGCCAAGGTGATGGGGCACCCGGCGCTCGGCTGGCTGGAGCGCGAACAACGCGAATCGGAGGAAGCCCCGTCTAAGGCGATCGCGATGATGACGCTCGCGCCCGACGCGGTGATCGCCGATGTCGGCACCGGCTCCGGCTACTATGCCTTTCGTATTTCGCCGAAGATTCCAAAGGGCAAGGTCATGGCAATCGATATCCAGCCGGAGATGCTCGATGCCGTTCGCAAGCGTTCGGAAGAATTGAAGATCACCAATGTCATGCCGGTCTTTGGCGCGATCGACGATCTCAAGCTGGAGCCGTCGTCGCTCGATGCCGCGCTGCTGGTTGACGCGTATCATGAATTTTCCCATCCCGCGGAAATGCTCGCGTCGATGATGAAGTCGCTGAAACCCGGCGGGAAAATATTTTTGTTAGAATTCCGCGGCGAGGATGCGGCGGTTCCGATCAAGGCCCTGCACAAGATGACCGAGGTGCAGGCGAAGTTGGAATTCGAGGCCGCGGGCTTTCGTTTCGTCGAGAGCAAGCCGGGCCTGCCATGGCAGCACTTCCTCGTTTTCGAGCGGCCTAGTTCTTGATCACGGGCAGGCCCGCCGCAGGGCGCAATGCCGTTGGTGGCTCGATCTGGAACGAGCCGATATCGCCCATTTGATAGGCAACATAGGCGATGGGAATCACGGTCAGCAGCAGGGCCGGTTCGCCCTCGCGGATGATTTTGGCGACGTGAACCACAGCCGCGCAGTTCGGACTCTTCCGCACGCTGAGGATGTCACCGGATTTGAACATGGCGGCGGCACCTTCATCGGGAGTGGGAAACAAGTATTCGAGGTAAACCGGATAAGGCGCGGGATTGCTGAAATCATCGGGCTTCACCATTGCCTGCGCCCGGACGATCACACCCGGATTGAAAAAATCGCTGGAACGAAGCTTGCGGATGTCGCTGATCTGGTAGTCGCCCTCGACATAGGTCAGCAGCAGCGGCTGTTCGAAGTTCATCAGATAATTGCGCATCAGCAAGGTGTTGACCCGGTTGCGCTCCGTGTCCGAGTAGGCGAAATAGCGTGAATACAGTTCCTTGGGCGAAAATGAATTGCCCTTCGGAACGTCGAGTTCCGTATAACGCTTCAAGACTGGCAGGCGGTGCAATTTACGAAGGATCTCGTAGTTCCGCGGCAACTCGGGATTTCCGAAAACATGGAGGCAGACCGCCCAACTGATGACCGCGAAGCAAAGTGCGAGTGCGTTGGCCAGCAACCACCAAAAGTATGCGGGCCGGCCCGGCGGTGCTTCCTCGATGTTGCGTGGCATGGGAACTCTCAGATTGATCCACAGGACTCGCCATCGGCGGCGGGAGCAGGTTCCGCGTCGGTCTCGAAGGAAGTCCCGCAACCGCAGGAACGGGTGGCCAGCGGGTTATGGACCTTGAAACCGGCATCTGTTAGATCGTCGGAAAAATCGACCTCGCAGCCGCGCAGCCGCTCGAGGCTGTCAGCCGCAACGATCACGCGGGCCGGACCGGCGTCGACGACTTCGTCCCCCGGCTCCGGTTCGGCGAATTTCATCTCGTATTGCCAGCCCGCGCAGCCACCGCGGCGGACTGCCAGGCGCAGGCCGGTGGCGGGCGAGGCGGCCCGTCCGGACAGGAGCTTGCCGAGTTCTTCGATGGCCTTCGGGGTGAGGGAGATCATGGGCTGGCGGCAAGCTACGGCCAATCGCCCGAATGTGAAACCCGAAATCCCGCAGCGCCGGTCTAACGAGCTGAACGGCCCGGTGATTTTACCGTGAGGCCCATGTTCGGCAGATGATGTGAGAATGGTCTTGACGGGTCGTGACTGCCTCTCTTCATTCCGCGCGCCCCGCGAATTTCGCGGTGCCCCTAGAATAGGTGGGGTGTCTCCAGATTTTCCGTTCATTGCTTCATTTGTCCATGTCTTCGTCCAAAACTTCTCCTGCCAAATCCCCCGCAAAATCCGGTTCCAAGGTATCCAAGCCGGCGGCCACCAAGGAGAAGGCGAAGCCCGCAAAGTCCGCGAAACCCGCAGCCGGTAAGGCAGTTGCCGCGAAGCCAAGTGCCGCCAAACCGGTCGCTTCGAAGCCAGCCGCCGCGC
Source organism: Akkermansiaceae bacterium (assembly GCA_031371445.1). GTDB lineage: Bacteria > Verrucomicrobiota > Verrucomicrobiia > Verrucomicrobiales > Akkermansiaceae > Luteolibacter. Next base: position 3,126 of record JANMJQ010000252.1, on the reverse strand, counting down.
CAAGCAAGGTTTCCACCTCCAAAGCCCCCGCGGCGAAGGCCCCGGTGAAACCTGTTTCGGATTCCAAAAAGAATTCAACCGCGAAGCCAGCCGTCGATTCGAAGCCGAAGCCCGCTGTCGCAGCCAAGGGCAAACCGCCCGAAGCCGCCGCGCCCGCAAAAACGAAAACCGCGGCTGATGGCAAGTCCAAGCCGTCCGACACTTCCGCAGCCGGGAAAAATAAAAAGGAACTTAAGGATCTCCTCGAGCCCAAGCCGCCAGCGAAAATTTCCGATTCCACGAAACGCCGGATCGATACTCCCGAAATCCAGGAGAAAATCCGCGAACTCATCAAGCTCGCCAAGGAACAGGATTACCTGACCTACGACGATATCAACGAGATCCTTCCCAACGACCTGGTCGATCCCGATGACGTCGAGGCCATCATGGAGCGCCTGCGCAACATGGAGTTCGACATCATCGATGCCTCCGAGGTCGATCGCTACAAGGACAAGAAGCGCGATGAGGGAGATGGCGACGAGGAAGACGTCAAGGCCGACCAGAAGCTCGACATTCTCGACGACCCGGTGCGGATGTACCTCAAGCAAATGGGCCAGGTCCCCTTGCTGACCCGCGAGCAGGAAGTGGAAATTTCAAAGCGCATCGAGGACGCCGAAATCGAAGTCGCGCGGCATCTGCACATGTTCGGTTTTGTGACCGACTCGTATCTCGAACTTGCCGACAAGTTGAACAAGGGCAAGGAGCGCTTCGACCGTGTGATCCTCGACAAGAAAATCGAGTCGCGCGAGCGCTACATGAAGGGATTGCCGAAATTGTGTGACCAGCTCAAGCAGCTCCACCACGAGAACGACGATCTGTTCCGCCAGCTTTCCGCGAAGAATCCGCGCAGCAAGAAAAAGCTCGAGGAGGAATTTCAAAAGAACATCCAGACGCTCAACCGCGTTTACACGCGCTTCTATTACAAGCAGAAGGTGGTTGAGGATTTCTGCGAGCAGGTGGACGAGCACATGCAGAAGTTCTGGCGCTATGGCCGCAAGCTGCAGACCGATCCCAACGACAAGGAGTTTGTCACCAAGATGCGCGAGGTCCAGCAACGCTCGTGGCACACGCTGGAGACCTATGAGGATGCCAACAAGCTGCTGCGCCATTGGCTGAAGGAAGCGTTGCGTGCCAAGACCGAGATGGTCGAAGCCAACCTGCGCCTCGTGATTTCCATCGCCAAGAAATACACCAACCGCGGCCTCTCGTTCCTCGACCTCATCCAGGAAGGCAACATGGGCCTCATGAAAGCGGTGGAGAAATTCGAATACCGCCGCGGTTATAAATTTTCGACGTATGCAACGTGGTGGATCCGCCAGGCGATCACCCGTTCGATCGCCGACCAGGCCCGCACGATCCGCATTCCGGTGCACATGATCGAGACGATCAACAAGCTGATGCGCGTGCAGAAGCAGTTGGTCCAGGAGTATGGCCGCGAGCCGTCGCCGGAAGAAATCGCCGAGGAAATCCACTTGCCCGTCGAACGCGTGCGCGCGGTGCTCAAGATGGCCCAGCAGCCGATCAGCTTGCAGGCGCCGGTTGGCGATTCGGACGACACATCGTTCGGCGATTTCATCGAAGACAAGGCTGCCGACAATCCGATGGAGGAAGCCGGCTTCTCGATGCTCAAGGACAAGATCAAGGACGTGCTCGACACTCTAACAGAACGCGAGCGCGAGGTCCTCGAGCAACGCTTCGGCCTCAAGGACGGCTACAGCCGCACGCTTGAGGAAGTGGGCCGCCAGTTCCAGGTCACGCGCGAACGGATCCGCCAGATCGAAGCCAAGGCCCTCCGGAAAATGCGTCACCCAACGCGGATCCGGAAGCTGGAAGGCTTCATCGAACTGCCGGGAGCATAATTCGTGGCGGCGGTTTGCAACCGCCCCGCCCAAGGAAATCCCCGGGTTTCAGCCTTTCACTCCCACTCGAACTGGGTTAGCTGGCTTCGGCGGCCTGGAGGCCGTGATTGCGTTCGCTGCTGCCAGCATTTCTTCCAGCATCCGCAGCTTCTCGCCCACCGGCAGCGCGGCGATCTGGCGGCGACGTTCCATCTTGCGGGCGGCGAGCTGGCGCATCAGGTCGGTCATGCCATCGGCCTCCATCTGGTTGATGACGGCGAAAATCTTCTCCACGCACCTATTTACCGCAGGTTCTCCCCGTTGGGGAATCATGAAAACGTCGTGTTTCCAACGATATCCATTTCACCTGCTCGCCAATTTGGAGACTCGTCCGATGCGCGTATGCCTTTCGAGGCATCATGCGAGTCTTCCTGATAGACAAAGTTGCCGCTGTTTTTTCTTTTTGGCGAGGTGAGCGTTCCTGTGTTCTCCTCCGCTTGCAAAGCATTATGGATCTCGCCGCCGAATTCACTACCATCGAGTCGATCTTTGTCCGGCATCGGAATGCATTGCTCCTGCGCGGCCAATTCACGCCGGTTTACACGGACTATTACCTGCATTTGATGCAGCACGGCGTGCGTCCGCCGCTGGAGCTCGACCAGATGTTGAAGGACGCGATGGCGATGCTCGTGCTTCATCTCGTCGCGCGGCCCTGGGCGGAGACCATCGCATGGACGGCGAACCTGCGGGCACCGCGCATCAATCTTTTCGTGACCGGCAGTTCGTTCGGGGAGGGGATCACCGGCCGTGTTTTCACCGAGGATGTTCGCGAACCCGACCGGAACTTTTTCTATTCGCAAACCACCACGGGAGAGGGGCTTCAACCGCGGACATCGACTTTGGAAATCGTGGGCAAGGACCCGGTCGCGTGGATTTCCCAATTCTATGACCAGTCGGAGCAACGCCCCGCGCGCGCGTTCCGGCTGGAGGATGAAAATTTCGCGCTGGTCGCCGCGCAACCGGACTGTGATTTGGAATGGCTTGCGTCGCTCGATGCCGTGGCCGTGGCTGCCATCACCCGCAATGAGGAAACCACCATCCTCGAAACGCGCCGCTTCCGTTTTCACTGCGGCTGCACCATCGACAAGATTCTGCCGATCCTTGGAGGCTGGAAAAACCGGCTAGACGAACTTTTCGGCGACGCGGACTTCATCAATGTCCAGTGCCCGCGCTGTGCCGCGAAGTTCCA
>JANMJQ010000243.1:0-7080 GCA_031371445.1 Akkermansiaceae bacterium | reverse complement strand
GGCATTTCGCGGAGGAGAACTTCCGCGGGTATCCCCAGGCCGCGATGGAGTGAGCGGATCATGCCGAGGCTGAGGGGGCGCTTGCGGTTGAGCACTTCGGAGACGCGGTTTTTGCCGGGGAAGAATTTTTCGAGATCCTTCTGACGCAAACCTTCTTGTTCCATGCGGAAACGGATGGCCTCCACGGGATCGGGAAGGTCGATCGGGAAATGTTCCTGTTCGTAGCGTTCGACAAGCAGGCTCCAGAGTTCCAATTCCTGCTCCCCGGCGGAACCTGGTGCGGCATCCATGAGAGATTCCACCAAGGCGAGCGCTGCGGTGTATTCCTTCTTGGTCTTGAGGATTTTTGGTTTCATGGCCGGTGGTCAAATGGATGTGGCATCGATTTTGTCGTAGGCGGCGTGAGTGCCTACAAAGCGGATGAAAACGATGCCGGTGTTGTAGTGAACCTTGACGATGAGGCGGAAGGTATTTCCCTTGATGTTGAAAACGATCCGGTTTCCCGGCAGAATGTCAGCGGCCGGGTAGCGGAGTTTTACGTCCTTAGGGCCAGTCCAATCCGCGACGGCGACTTCATGAAACCAAGCATCCAGCGGTGCTTTGCTGTCGGCGTGTTTTGCATGGAATTCCCGGAGCGTGCGGCGGGCAATGACTCTCATCGACAAGATGGTGGCAAAAAAAAGCCGAACAAGCAAAAAGTTCCCAAACGGGGAACTTTTTACAAGCGGGCAAATGAAAGCTTTCGCTGTTTTCTTTAATTTCGAGGGACCAAATTAAAGTTTTTGCCACTTTTCTTTAACTTGGTGAGGGAGATTGAAAGAGAACTTTCAATCTCCAACAGGTCTCCAAAAGCTTGGCATATGCGGTCTTGCGCCGTTGTCCGCGGTCAGGCAGATTTGCCTCCACTGTTCGTTTGAATGCCATGCCCGATGAACTACCAGAGCCGCGTGGCCGGTTCCTGCTTTACGCCTCAAGTGACGGCCAAGTGAAGGTCGAATGCCGTTTTCACGGTGAAACGATCTGGCTGACGCAGCGCCTTTTGGCGGAACTATTCGGGGCCGAGCGCTCGGTCATCACCAAACATTTGGGGAACATTTTCAAAGAGGCGGAATTGAGCGAAGAGGCAGTATGTGCAAAATTTGCACATACTGCCGCGGACGGAAAAACCTACCATAGCCAGTTTTACAATCTCGATGCCATCATCGCCGTCGGCTACCGGGTGAATAGCTACGAGGCGACGCAGTTCCGCATTTGGGCAACCCGGACTTTGCGGGAGTTCCTGATCAAGGGCTTTGTGATCGACGACGAGCGCCTGAAACAGGGGGGAGCGGTTTTCGGGAAGGACTACTTCGACGAGCTGCTGGAACGCGTCCGAGAAATTCGCGCCAGCGAGCGGAGGTTCTACCAAAAGATCACGGATATTTACGCTCTCTCGGCGGACTACGATGCCAAGGCACCCGTGACCCGGGAATTTTTCGCCACCGTGCAGAACAAGCTCCATTGGGCGATCACCGGCAAGACGGCCGCAGAAACCATCTACGACAACGCGGATGCGACGCTGCCGCACATGGGACTCAACACATGGAAGCAGGCACCCAGCGGGAAGATCCTGAAAGCCGACACGAATGTGGCGAAAAATTACTTGAGCGAAGCGCACATCGCCGAACTCAACCGGATCGTTTCCGCCTATCTGGACCTTGCAGAGAACCGGGCGCAACGAGGAATTGTCACGCAGATGGCGGAATGGATTTCATTTCTCCACCGATTCCTCGAGTTGGCGAACTATCCGATCTTGATGGACAGCGGGAAAGTAAGCGCTGAAGAAGCGCGACTGAAAGCGGCTGCGGAGTTCAACACGTTTCGACAACGGCAGGATCTGGAATATCAATCGGACTTCGATGAAGAAGTGAAGCGGTTGAAGGGTGGCAAAAGCTGAGCATGCTTCTTTCGAATGTGAAGACGGGACAAGAGTGTCCCGACTCCTTAAGCCCGGCGGACAACATGTCCGCGGCACCCAGCGCTCAGAATGAGCGCGCTCCGGTCAGGCATGATACTCCTGCAGCGTCTTCACGGTGAGTTCCTTTTCCTTGAGCGAGCGCATCGCCTTCACCGAAGCTTCGGCGGCGGAGAGGTTGGTGGCGTGGGAGATTTTTTGGGCGATCGCCGTCGAGCGGATGAGGATTTCATCGGCGCGGGATTCGTGGGTGGCCGGGGTGTTGATGATGAAGTGAATTTCTTTGTTCTTCATCCGGTCCACGATGTTCGGGCGGGCCTGCTCGGCGACCTTGTGAACGCGGGTGGAGGGGATGCCCTCAGCGACGAGGCGGGCGTGGGTGCCGCCGGTGGAGAAGACGCTGAAGCCGAGTTCGACGAGGTCGCGGGCGACGTCCACCGCGCGGTCTTTGTCGCGGTCGGAGACGGAGAGGAAGACATTGCCCGAGACCGGCAGCGGGTTGAAGGCGCTGATCTGTGATTTCGCATAGGCCATGCCCCAGTCGGCGTCGATGCCCATGACTTCGCCGGTCGATTTCATTTCGGGGCCGAGCACGATGTCGATGCCAGGGAAGCGGTTCCACGGGAACACGGCTTCCTTCACCGAGTAGTGCGGCGGGATGATCGTTTCGGTGTAGCCAAGATCCTTGAGCTTCGCGCCCACCATCACTTTCGCGGCCAGCTTGGCGAGGGAGACACCGGTGGCCTTTGAAACGAAGGGCACGGTCCGCGACGCGCGGGGGTTGACCTCGATGACATAAAGCTGCTCGTCCTTCACGGCGAACTGGATGTTCATCAGGCCTATGACTTTGAGCTCGCGCGCAAGATCTTTCGCGGCGCGGACGATCTCGGCCTGGATCGATTCTGTTAGAGAAAATGCGGGAATCACGCAGGCCGAGTCGCCGGAGTGGATGCCGGCCTGCTCGATGTGCTGCATGATCGCGCCGACCACCGCGATGTCGCCGTCGCTGATGCAATCGACATCGACTTCGGTGGCGTTGTCGAGGAAGCGGTCGACGAGCACGGGGCGTTCCGGTGAGGCGGTGACGGCTTCGCGCATGTAGCGCGACAATTCCTCGTCGCTATAAACGATCATCATCGCGCGGCCACCGAGCACAAAGGAGGGGCGCACCAGCACCGGATAGCCAATGCGGTTGGCGACGACCAAGGCCTCAGCCGCGTTGGTCGCGGTGCCGGCTTCGGCTTGTTTCAAATTCAATTTATCCAACAACACGGAGAAGAATTTGCGGTCCTCGGCTTGTTCGATCGACTTCGGCGAAGTGCCGATGATCGGCACGCCGTGGCGCTCAAGATCGGCCGCGAGGTTCAATGGGGTTTGCCCCCCGAACTGGACGATGACGCCGTAGGGCTGTTCCTGGTCGCAGATGTTCAGCACGTCTTCCAACGTGAGCGGCTCGAAGAACAATTTGTCCGAGGTGTCGTAGTCGGTGGAGACGGTCTCGGGGTTCGAGTTGACCATGATCGTCTCATAGCCGAGTTCCTTCAACGCGAAGGCGGCATGCACGCAGCAATAGTCGAACTCAATGCCCTGGCCGATTCTGTTAGGCCCACCGCCGAGGATGATGATTTTCTTTTTGTCGGACTGACGTGCTTCGTTTTCGTCGCCGTAGGTTGAGTAAAAATACGGTGTATAAGCTTCGAACTCGGCGGCGCAGGTATCGACGAGGCGATAGGTCGGAATGATCTTCTTCCATTTGCGCTCGGCGCGGATCGTGTCTTCGGTCGGCACATCGACGACCGCGCCTTCGGGCTCGGCACGCGGTGGCGCACCGGGCGGCTGGTCCTTCTCGCCATGAATCGAGGCGTCGTGGATCAACGGCGAAGCCGCGCGTGCCATCGCGATCTGGCGGTCGGAAAAGCCGAGCTTCTTCGCGCGCTTCAAATCCATCGTCGCCAGCTCCGAGCCTTCCTGTGCGAGCTGCTGGAGATGTCCGAGGAACCACGGATCGATCTGCGTCGCCTCGAAAATTTCCTCAAGCGTCCAGCCATTCACGAACGCGGTCTGCAGCCAGAAGATTCGCTCGGCGTTAGGAATCTGCAGCTTGCGGGCAATCTCCTCACGGGTCGGCGAATGCGGGTCCTTCTTGTCGAAACCAAAACCCCAGCGGCCCGTCTCCAGCGAGCGCAGGCACTTCTGCATGCTCTCCTTAAAAGTGCGGCCGATCGCCATCGCTTCGCCCACCGACTTCATCGATGTGGTAAGTACGGGATTTGCCGTAGGAAATTTCTCGAAGGTAAAGCGCGGCACTTTCGTGACCACGTAGTCGATCGTCGGCTCGAACGACGCCGGCGTTTCGCGGGTGATGTCGTTCGGCAATTCATCCAGCGTGTAACCCACCGCAAGCTTCGCGGCGATCTTCGCGATTGGGAAACCGGTGGCCTTCGACGCCAACGCCGACGAGCGCGAAACCCGCGGGTTCATCTCGATGACGATCATGCGGCCCGTCTTGGGATCGGTCGCGAACTGGATGTTCGAGCCGCCCGTTTCGACACCGATCTCGCGGATCACCGCGAACGAGGCGTCGCGCATGATCTGATACTCGCGGTCTGTTAGAGTCTGGATCGGCGCGACGGTGATCGAGTCGCCGGTGTGCACGCCCATCGGATCGAGGTTTTCGATCGAGCAAATAACCACGCAGTTGTCCGCGCGGTCACGCATGACCTCCATTTCGAATTCCTTCCAGCCAAGCAGCGACTCGTCGATGAGCACTTCCGAGACCGGCGAAAGATCGAGGCCACGCAAAATGATTTCCTCAAACTCCTCGCGGTTGTAGGCGATGCCGCCGCCCTGGCCGCCGAGCGTGAAGGCGGGACGGATGATTAGCGGAAAAGTTCCGATGTCTTCAGCCACCTTGCGCGCTTCATCCATCGTATGCGCGATGCCGGAGCGCGGCATGTCGAGACCGATCTTGGTCATCGCCTCTTTGAAAAGCTGGCGGTCCTCACCCTTGTCGATGGCTTCCGCATTGGCACCGATCATGCGGACGTTGTACTTCGCGAGGACGCCCGATTTGAAGAGGGACATCGACGTGTTGAGCGCAGTCTGGCCGCCGAGGGTTGGCAGCAGCGCGTCGGGCTTTTCGCGAATGATGATTTTCTCAACCACCTCCGGAGTGATCGGCTCGATGTAAGTGCGGTGCGCGAACTCGGGATCGGTCATGATCGTCGCCGGATTCGAGTTCACCAGGATCACCTCGTAGCCCTCCTCCTTGAGCGCCTTGCAGGCCTGGACCCCGGAATAGTCGAACTCGCAGCCTTGGCCGATGACGATGGGACCGGAGCCGATGACGAGGATTTTCCGGATCGTGGTGTCTTTGGGCATGGTTCTGAAAAAAGTGGCAGTCTTCGCGTGCGGCGAAAATTTCAAGGTGTCTGGCAGGGTCCGCCGCCCTTGTAAAGAGCGGCGGCGCGAGAGTCGTTGGATCGCCCCGCGGGATCAACACGGAATCGCGCGAAGACCGGTCACGATTGGGCTGGCGCGGGCTGCATCCCCTTCACGGCCGGCCGCCAATCCTTGCTGAAGCGTTTCAGGCCCCTCAGAATCTCATCGACCTTCAGCTCGACTTTTTCCCGCGACCACAGGCCCTGAAAATCGAAAACGGGCCCGCTTTTCGCGATCATCACCACATGCGGCGGCTTGGTCACCCCGGCGGCCTTGGCCATCTTGGGGTGCTTTTCGAAATCGACGTGCGTGACGATCACGAGCTCGTCGTATTTTTTCTGAATCCCGTCGAGGGTCTTGCCGAGCTCCTTGCTGTCATGCTCGGCGGGGTCCTCGTAGAGAACGATTTGAAGGCCATTTTCGGGGATCTGCACCGGTTGGATGACTTCCTCCGTGTCGGAATACAAAAAGACTCCCACGATGATTCCGCCGCTCAGGAGCAGCAAAAAAATCCATTTGATCCACTTCGCCCGCTGCTCATGCGTCATGCGGTTTTCTTGATCTAACACCGGAAGCGGGGCAATCCCAAAATCGGCATAACCACGCGTCACGGTTCGTCGGCGATGAACACTTTGTAAGGATCGGGCAGCGGCATCCCACAACTGAGGGAGTTTTGAAACAATCGGACCAGCGCCGCCATTTCAGCGAACTTGTCCCGGACGGCCTGAGGCAAATCGGATGCCGGGGTATGTTTCGCCAGCGCCTTGTCGATGTCGGGATCGCGTCGCTCGATTTCCAAAATCCGCAAGGCGGCGTCACGGGCTATTTCCTCGGCGCTTCCGGAACCAGTGGTGACCGCGAGATGATAACAAAGCAGCGCTTCGGAAGCTTTGCCCAATCCTTCGAGCGCAAGCCCATGGCAATACTCAACCTGGGCACGCTGGTCGGCGCAGAGGTTGCTGTTCTGGCGATCCTTCGCTAGGCCCTCGGCGCGCTCCCAACTCTTCGTGCGCACCGCATCCCAAAGGATATAGATTTCAATCTGCCGCACTTGATAGGGACGGGTCAGATGGTCCTTTGAAAATCCCTGCAGTGCCTTCGCAAGGCCTTCGAGGTCACCGGCTTTGCGCGCACATTCCATTTCATAATAGCCGGCCTGGACCGCGTGGCTGTCGTCGATGCCCGCCACCGCTTTGCAACGATCCTTGACCGCCGCAAATTTCGTTTTCGCCTCGGGGTATTTGCGGGCATTGAACAAGGCCATCGCCGCCGTGAAGTCAGGGGGTTCTTCGACAAACAGCGAATCGCCCGCCGCAAGCGTGCCATCCAGCGGATCGGGCTTGTCAGGCAAGGTATAACGGAACGCATTGCCGGATACGGACAGCAAGCGGATCGGAGTGACGATGCCGGTGCCGTTGATCCATGAGGCGTTGATGGAAAATACCGTAGCCGGCGCCGCATCGACCGCCCATGGAGCGGCGCAAAGCAGGATGGCGATGAAGGGTGATAGGTTCATGACATCACTTCGGTGGCGCGGGCGGCTTGATTTCCACGCCGAGCGCGAACGATTTGCCCAATTGTTCGATTTCATGCCAGGCAGTGAGCTTGTCTTCTGTTAGATCCTTAGTGGCTTCCCGCGTGGCCTCGAGATAGGCGGTAACTTTGCTTTGGATTTCGTGCTTCTC
>JANMJQ010000209.1:0-26572 GCA_031371445.1 Akkermansiaceae bacterium | reverse complement strand
CGCGGCGAAGCTGCTTGCGGGATACACGCTCGGCGGCGCCGATTTGCTGCGCCGCGCGATGGGCAAGAAGGACAAGGTCGAGATGGAGAAGCAGCGCGAGAAGTTCGTCGAGGGCTGCGCGACAACCAACAACATCAACCCGAAGCTCGCGAACCAGATCTTCGACAAGATCAACATGTTCGCCGGTTACGGATTCAACAAATCGCACTCCGCCTGCTACGGACATATTTCGTATTGGACCGGCTATCTGAAAGCGAACCATGCCGTTGAGTTCATGGCCGCCTTGCTCTCGAATGAAATCCACAACACCGACAAGATCGGCGTTTTCGTTTCCGAGTGCCACCGCATGGGCCTGGAGATTTTGCCGCCGGATTTGAATGCCTCGCAACTCCGCTTCGCCCCAGAAGCAACACCCAACGGCGCAAAGGGCATCCGCTATGGTCTGGCCGCCATCAAGAACTGCGGCGAAGGGGCGATGGCATTGGCGGTCGAGGAACGGAATCGCAATGGCCCCTTTACCTCGCTCGACGACTTCGCCGCGCGTCTCGATTCAAAAGTGGTGAACAAGCGCATCCTTGAAAACCTTGCCAAGGCTGGAGCGCTCGACTGGACCGGCGAAACCCGCGCGGGAATGGTCGCGCGGCTAGAGCAGGTGGTCGCCTCCGCGTCCTCCGCGCAGCGCGACCGTGCCACCGGCCAGGTCTCCATGTTCGACTCGATGAGCTTCGCCGCTCCCGCCGCCAAGACGAAGTCGAGCCGCGCCGAAGCCACTGTCCCGGAATGGAGCAAGGATGAACGCCTCGCCCATGAAAAGGAACTGTTAGGCTTTTATGTCACCGGCCATCCGCTCGACAAATTCCGGGCGATCATCGACTCCAACAAATACCGGCGCATCGCCCTGCTCGACGACCTCGACATTTCCAATCCCCGCGAACGCTTTCCTTTCGCGGGCATGGTCCGCTCGCTCGATGCCAAGATGACCAAGACCGGCAAGCCATTCGGCGTTCTGGTGCTCGAAGATTTCACCGGCAGCACCGAAATCATGCTCTGGGGCGAAACCTTCGTTCCCGCGCGCGACGCCGGTCTGTTAGAACCGGGTAAAATCATCAAGCTCAAGGGCAATATCCAGGTCGATGACCGCACCTCCGCGCGCCGCATCACCGGTTATGAACTTTCCGAGCTGAAGCAAAAACGCGGCGGTGCCAATGGCAAGGGCCCGCTCGAACTCGTGCTCTGGACAAACCGCCACAGCGAACGCGATCTGATCGATATCAAGGTCGCCCTCGGCAACCACCCCGGCAGCACCCCCGTGCTCTTCCATTTCCAAAACAGCGCCGGACGAAGACTCACCATCGAAGCCGGCGAGGCCTTCAACGTGAAGCGCGACGAGGAGCTTGAAGAAGCCGTCGGACGATGGCTTGAGGAATAAACGGCGCTTGCGCTCAAGGAGCGTGGGCATCCTGCCCACCTCTTCCCGTCAATTGTGGGCAGGATGCCCACACTCCTTGAAGGAAGAAAGTTTGCGCTGCGGAGAACGCGGGCTAGTCTCGGAGCATGTTTCGAATTCTTCTCCCCGCCCTCGTCATGGCTTCCTCCTGTTTCGCCGCCGATCTGACCAAAATCCCGTTCGACGATGCCGCTGGCAAGAAATCATCTCTGAAGGACTATGACGGCAAAGTCGTTTTGATCGTGAATGTCGCCTCCAAGTGCGGAAACACACCGCAATACGAAGCGCTGGAAGCCTTGTATAAGAAGCACAAGGACGAGGGCTTCGTGGTGCTCGGATTTCCCTGCAACGATTTCGGCGGCCAGGAGCCGGGCACGATCGAAGAAATCCAGACATTCTGCAAAGACAAGTATAACGTGACGTTTCCGCTGATGGCGAAGATCAGCGTGAAGGGCGAAGCGCAGCACAAACTCTACAAGGAACTCACCGGCGAACACGGCGCATTCCCGGGCGATGTGAAATGGAACTTCGGAAAATTCCTCATCGGCAGGGACGGCAAGGCCATCGCCCGCTTCGAGCCCGCCACAAAACCCGACAGCCCGGAAGTCACCGCCGCGGTGGAGAAGGCGCTGGCAAGCAAGCCATGAGGCTTGCTGGGAGATAGTGGATTGTAGATGAAGAAGCGTTACGATCCACGATCCACGATCCACGATCCACGATCCACGATCCACGATCCACGATCCACGATCCACGATCCACGATCCACGATCCACGATCCACGATCCACGATCCACGATCTCTTCAAACACGTTCCGGCAGGTTCACCCAGCTACGGCATCCGCCGTACTTCGGTTCGTACGGAAAAACCCAGGGCTCGGCGAGCTTGCGGACTTTGACATAGGCGACATGGATCGAGCCGGCGGCCATGCCTTTGCCTTCCCAGTCGAAGCGGTTGCGGACCGTTTTCTCCGAGTAAATGTGCAGCGGCGCGAGGGCGGCGACTTCGCTCCAATCTGTTAGAGTCATCGCGCTCGTCACATCAACGTGGTGCGTGATGGAGATCAGATCGCCATTTTGCCACTCGGGCATCGGATCGACAAAGCCTTCGCGGATCTGATCACCGGTGGCGTGGAAGCGGGTGGGAAAGAGGAAGAAGGAATCATGCGCGAACGAGAACCCGGCGCGGCCTTCATGGATGCCGCCCTTCCGGAGGATCACGCTTTGGCGACCGGAAGCCAATGCATTGCAGACCGGTTGCCACTCTTTGAAACCGATCGCCGAAGAAGTTGATGGGTCAAGGGTCATGAGCAGCGTTCGAGGCTCGAGGAGATTGGTGATTGGATTGCCGATTGATGAATGAGGATTGTTGATTTTTGATGTGAAGAGGGCAGCTCCAGCGAATGGGTCTTCAATCACAAATCCAAAATCACCAATCAACCATCATCAATCCATCTTGTTAACCCAGATCATCCGCGGTCACTGACGTTTGCGGGCGGGAGCCGAGGATGCGGGCTTGCAGGACGACGCGCTGCGGCGAGTCATCGAAGCGGTAGCTGTGGCAGTTCGGGCAGAGTGCCGCGCCTTTGCCGACGATCGAATCACAACCTTCGCAGACTTTATAGCCGGCGGGGTTGGACGCGATTTTCGCGGCGGCGGCCGCGCGATCGTTGGTAGTTGGGATGGACATGTGGGTATGAAAAAAGCGGCACCGTGAACCGGTCCCGCTTGTTTCGTTAAATGGAAAGGAAGAAGCAGCCGGGCAATCAGGCGATGGCGGCCAGGGCCTTCGCGGTCTTGCTCTTCAAGTTAGCAGCCTTGTTGGGGTGAATCAAATTGCGTTTGGCGGCCTTGTCCACGACGGACGAGAAAGCGGAGCTGGCGGTTGCAGCGGCGGTTTTGTCACCGGAAGCGATGGCGCTCAGGGCTTTTTTGCGGAGCGTTTTCAGGCGGCCCTTTTCGGCGCGGTTGCGCTCGGTGCGGACGACGGTCTGGCGGGCGCGCTTGATCGAAGATTTGTGATTGGCCATGGTCTTGTTGTAAAATTCCTCGCTCGGAGGCGGGCGGGGGAAAATAGGAATTAGCCCCGCGGTGTCAAGCTCGTGTTTCCGTCAATTTCTCAACCATTGGAGGCCACGCTGTTGGCCCCGTTCGCCACAGGCTTCTGGCTTGGCCGGTTCGCCGTCGAGTTTTGGTTGGACCGTTCTGCCTGAATCGATCCGCGGATGATGTAGACATCGGCCCCGGCGCCGACCCGGTTGTAGAGGTCGGCCACGTCGCGGCTGCCCATGCGGATGCAGCCAAAGGAAGCTGGCGCGCCCAAACGCCTTTCTTCGGGCGTTCCGTGGATGTAGATCGCGCGGCGGAACGCGTTTTGGTTGCGGGACTCGGTGCCGGTCAGCCACATGATGCGGGTGACCACCGGATCGCGGCCGGGGGCGTTGGGGCGGATCACCTCGCCGGTGCGCTGGCGGCCCTTGAACACGGATCCGATCGGAGCATTGTCGCCGATTTTTTTAGCCACCTGCAAGCGGCCCAAAGGCGTGCAGTTGCTGCCAGGACGGTCGCCGGTACCAAATTTCGAGGTGGAAATGCGGTATGCCTTGACCGGATTGCCGTCGCGCACGAGCAGCATTTTTTGGTCACGCACGCTAATGATCATCTTGTTGTGCGTATCCCGGAATCCGAAGGAATTCGAGCCGCAGCCAGTGAGGCCGAGAGCGGCAACGAGGCCGACGGTAAGGGTGAGAAAAAATCGCGGAAGGGCGAATCCGGTCATACTCAGTCAGGGTGCTTTTCGATTCACGTTATCGGTAGTGGCCATGAAGCCGGAAGGCAACAGACGGACCAATGACGATAGCGATGTATAGAAGAACCCTGCTGGAAATGGAAGCAAAAGAATAGCGGAAGCCCAACGACTTTCCATGGCCGCCTCGACAACGACGAATAAGAAGAAAAATCCGAACAGGAGCTCTACAAAGGGTGTCAGCGTTTTCATCGCTTTATAACTGCTCTTCTTCCAATCCTGGCGTTTTGCAAGTCCGATTCCGTACTTCGGCGTGCGGACGAAGGCGCTCTGGTGGTTGAAGAGCGCTTCGATGACAGCCTTGGCATTGCTGATGGACATCCCGATTCCGAGGGCCAGAAGCAGCGGCAAATACGGGATTTCCCGCCACCATGAGCCGGGGCGAAGGGCCTTTTGCGAAACGAGGTAGAAGAGGATCACCGAAACCGACGAGAAGAAGAAGATCGGCACGTTCACCAGATAGTAGGTGAGTTCGCCAAAGGCCGGAGTCGATTTTTGACTCGGGTAAATCAGGAAGCAGAGGCAGATGAGCAGCAGGTAAGCGAAATTCGAGGTGAGGTGGGCGGTGGCCTCCATCTTGATGAAGAGGGGCACGTCGGCGCGCCAGATCGCGGGCAGAACCTTTTTGCAGACTTGGATCGAGCCCTTGGTCCAGCGGTGCTGTTGGCTCTTGAAGCCGTCCATATCGACCGGCAACTCGGCCGGGGTTTCGACGTCGTTCAGGAAAATGAAGCGCCAGCCCTTGAGCTGCGCGCGGTAGCTGAGGTCCATGTCCTCGGTCAGCGTGTCATGCTCCCAGCCGCCGGCGTCCGCGATGCAGGATTTCCGCCAGATGCCACCGGTGCCGTTGAAGGTGAAGAAGCGTCCCGAACGGTTGCGGGCGGTCTGCTCGAGTTCAAGGTGACCGTCGAGGAACATTGCCTGAATCCGCGTCAGCACGTTGTAAGTGCGGTTGAGGTGGCCCCAGCGCGTCTGGATCATGCCGATCTTGTCATCGGCGAAGAAGTGGATGGTTTTCTGCAGCAGGTCGGGATTCGGAACGAAGTCCGCGTCGAGAATGAGCAGGTATTCGCCTTTCGCGAAGTGGGTGCCGTTTTCCAACGCGCCAGCCTTGTAGCCGGTGCGGTCGCTGCGGTGGATGTGCTCGGCGTCAAAGCCCTGGGCCCGGAGTTTTTCGATGCCCGCCGCGCAGATTCCCACGGTTTCGTCGGTCGAGTCGTCCAGCAACTGGATCTGCATCTTGTCCTGCGGGTAATCCAAGGCCGCCACCGAGGTCAGCAGGCGGTCAACCACGTGCATTTCGTTGAAAACGGGAAGCTGGATCGTCACCAGCGGCAATTCCTCGAACAAGTGCAGCGGCTGCGGGTGCTTGCGGGAATGCTTCAAATAGAGGAAAACAATCGCCAGGCGATGCGAACCGTAGCCCGCGAGGCCGATCAAAACGACAATATACGAGGCATACCAAAGCGGTGAAGTGAGGTCGATGAAGAGGAGGTCCATGACGGGAAATTTTTGAGTTGTGAGTGGCGTTCAGCTATCTTTCAGCAGGCAACCGGCGGCTCGCTACAGTGGCAAACGCTTCATTATCAAGCGCCAGACGCCGCAGGCAAGCAGCGCGAGTGCCATGTGTCAAGCACGAAGCCCCCGGCCGGTTAGATGCCGCGCGGGCCTTATACGGGATGCGGCTTTCCCCTCTTCCACCCATATCGCAGCATTCCCCAAGGAGCATGGACATCCTACCCTCGGGTGTTCTTTTATTTAGAAACACTTAACCAAAAGGAACGCGAATGGACGCCAAACCTCCCCGATCCGCCGCCGCGACGAAGCGCTTTCGAATCACCTTGAGCCTGTTCATCGCCGGACTGCTGGTCAGTGGCATCACGGCCTTCCCTCTCCTGACTGAATTACGGCTGCTGGCTTCATGGCTTGGTCTGGGCGACGCGACTTCGCCGGCAGGCCACACGGGTTTGGCGTTTTGGATTCTCACCGTGAAGATGGGTCTCGAGGATATGTATGCGCGGCATCCCTGGATCGCCTACGGCACGGATTGGCTGGCTTTCGGACATGTCGTGATCGCGCTTTTCTTCGTCGGCCCTCTGATTCGCCCCTCTGAGAGCCGCCCGACGCTGCTCGCTGGCCTAGCCGCATGCCTCCTGGTGATTCCGCTGGCACTCGTTTGCGGCGCGATTCGCGGAATCCCGTTCTATTGGCGCCTCATCGATTGCTCATTTGGAGTTTTGGGAATCTTTCCCTTGGTCTACTGTCTAAGCTTGCTTGGTCATATCGTGCCAATGCCTCCCAAGAGGAAAGAGGCGGACTAAAGATCCGCGCTCCAATTTCCAAACCCACTATGAGTGCCAAAAAGGAAAAAAGTAATCACGCGGTGGACGGCTATTTAAGCAGAGTCACCCATTGGGAGGAGGAATCGCAGAAATTAAGAAGCATCCTTCTCGGCACTGACACCGGGACGGCAACGAGGATACCTCCTTTATTTTTCGGCAGCCAAACAACCCAAAACCCGGGAGTCGAGGATTGCAAAATGGCTGCCGCAAATTCTCAATCGAAAGGGATTGGATGACTGAAAGAAAAACCCCCATGAAAAGCATCGAAGCAAAAAAGAAACTGTCCCCGGCGCAAAGGGAAGAACTGCTCAAAACTTTAAAGGTCCGTTTCGAGAAAAACAAGAACCGCCACAAGGGTGTCGAATGGGCCAAGGTCGAAGCGAAGCTGGAAGCCAATGCCGAAAAACTCTGGTCGCTCCATGAAATGGAAAGAACCGGCGGCGAACCGGATGTCGTCGGGCACGATAAAAAGACAGGTGAATACCTCTTTTTCGATTGCTCGCCCGAAACTCCCAAAGACCGCAGAAACGTTTGTTACGACCGTGAAGCGCTGGACTCACGCAAAGAGCATAAACCGAAAACCAGCGCCATCGATCTGGCAGAGGCCATGGGCATCGAGATTCTAACAGAAGAACAATATCGGGAACTTCAGCAGCTTGGAGAGTTCGATGCGAAGACGTCGAGCTGGCTGAAAACGCCTCCCGAGATGAGGAAACTCGGCGGCGCCCTCTTTGGCGATCAACGCTTCGGCCGGGTCTTTGCGTATCACAACGGCGCGCAGTCTTACTACAGCGCAAGGGCGTTCCGCGGTTCGCTGAGAGTTTGAATTTTGTTAACGCAAACCCCAACCAAACTCCGAACCATGAACTTCTCAATTGCCGTTCCGCTCACGCATCTCTTCCTAGCCATGCTTGCCGCCTTTGGCCTACCGATCGATATCAAGGACTGCAAGATGGATTGGGAGGGTTACACCACGACCATCAGCAAAACCGTCGAAGGCGATACGGCGACCGTTTCATTCACGACCGACCAAGGGACGACCAAATACCTGTTCAAGGGCAGCAAGGTCTCCCTGTCCCAGATGGTGGAAGGAGCAGACGGGAAGCAGCAAGAGGCCACAGGCTCATACGACCTCAAGAAGGAGTTCGGCATCGATGATCCAAAGCAGCTTGCCAACGCCGCCGAAGCCATCCTGCGCGCCAACGGAACGAGCGTCACCCTGCGCCTTGAACGAGGTGAGCATGAGCTATCGGTCACCGAAACCAACGGCAACTCTCCGGGAGTATTTGGCTACACCGACAAGAAATTTCCGCCGGCGAAGTTCAAATGGAAATAGCGGTTTTGGCGGGGCTTCTGCCATTCGATTCCCCATGAAAATTCTAACAGCACTTTAGGAAATTTCATAGCCGCTTCTGGTGTCCCGCTGGGACATGGAGAATGGCTACACTTTTTCTTAAAGTGCTCTAGGCGGCTGTCACGCCGTGACAGATTCAATTCTCCCAGATATTGGTCTCAGTGTGACGCTCTTCGTGTCATATCTAACAGATTGGCATTGTCGCTGCGCATGAATTTGGAGACGACGTTCATAGACCGACGCTACAGTTATTTCTTTTTCTTCGCTTCGAGGCTTTCCTTCACCTTGGTTTCGATATCGGCGTAGAGGGCCGCATCACCTTTAAGGAGTTCCTTGGCGGCGTCGCGGCCTTGGGCGAGTTGGGTGCCGTTGTAGCTGAACCAGGAACCGCGCTTTTGGACGATTTCCATTTCCAGCGCGAGATCGAGCAGGGATCCGGTGGAGGAAATGCCTTCGTTGAACATGATGTCGA
Organism: Akkermansiaceae bacterium; assembly: GCA_031371445.1. Taxonomy (GTDB): domain Bacteria; phylum Verrucomicrobiota; class Verrucomicrobiia; order Verrucomicrobiales; family Akkermansiaceae; genus Luteolibacter. The sequence continues at coordinate 18,154 of JANMJQ010000209.1, read as the reverse complement.
ACTCCGCTTCCGTGAACGGCGCGGCGACCTTGTTTTTCACAATCTTGACCTTGGTCCGGTTGCCGGTAACCACACCATCGGTGGATTTGATCGCACCGATGCGGCGGATATCGACGCGGACGGACGAGAAGAATTTGAGCGCGCGGCCGCCGGGGGTGGTTTCCGGGTTGCCGAACATCACGCCGATTTTCTCGCGGATCTGGTTGGTGAAAATGCAGACCGTCTGTGCCTTCGAAATGAGGGCGGTCAATTTCCGCATGGCGGCGCTCATCAGGCGGGCCTGTGCGCCGACCGTCGAGTCGCCGATTTCGCCGTCGAGCTCTTGTTTGGTCACCAAGGCCGCCACGGAGTCGAGGACGATTACCGCAATCGCATTCGAGCGGACCAGGGCTTCGCAAATTTGCAGGGCTTCCTCACCCGAGGATGGCTGCGATACCAGCAGGTCGTCCATGTTCACGCCCAGCTTCCGCGCATATTGTGGGTCCAACGCGTGCTCGACATCGATGAAAGCCGCCAGGCCGCCGCGCTTTTGGGCTTGGGCGATGACGGTGAGGGTCAGCGTGGTTTTTCCGGAGGATTCCGGGCCGAACACCTCGACGATCCGGCCACAGGGAAAGCCGCCGACGCCGAGAGCGCGGTCGATCAGGAGATTTCCGGTGGGGATGACATCGACATCGACGCAGCGTTCGTCGCCGAGGCGCATGATGGCTGATTCGCCGAACTCCTTCTGGATGTGGGAGATGGCGAGATCGAGATTGCGTTTGCGGGCTTCGTTGAGTTTCTCGGAAGCGGTTTCTTCAGCGGTGAGTTTGGTGGCGGCCATGGCGGTGTTGTGTCCACAAGACATGGACGGGTGAACACCCTTTTGCAAGAAAAAAGATGTTCACTCGAACAAAAAAGTGCCTTTCCCGCTGTCCGGTCTATTTCACGGAGAAATTGATGCGCGCCTTGCTTTCCGGATCCTTGGCCACGTCCGCGGTCCAAATCAGGGTGAAGCCGCGATGGAGGGCTTCGTTCGGCGTGTTCACCAGGCTGATCACCGAATTCGGCGAGGCGGTGAAGTGGAATTTATGATCGAGATAGGTGCTGAACTGAACCTCCAGCTCTGAGATTCCCGGTCCATTGATCTCCTTGGAAGTGGCGTCCACTTTGTCGGTGGTCGAGACCTTGACCCGTTTGCCATCCGACCAGGTGACCTGCATGCGGTCGTCCTTGGTCTTGCCTTCGAACTTCTTCTGGGCCTGCCGGTCGCCCCCATCCTTGTCGTAGCTGTAAACGTCAGGAAATTGGAAGCGGATGGAAAACTTCACCGGGTTTTTGGCGGCCGTGGCATCGACGATTTTACCGCCGAGGGAAATTTCGCCATGGGCTTCATTGACGAAAACTTCGAAGCCGGCCTCGCCCTTGACCTTGCCGTGGAAGCTCACGTCGACCGGTTTGTCGGTGGCAGGTTGGGCTGATGCGAGGCTCTCCGGCGCGATGGTGCGCACGACTATTTTGCCGTCGGCATAGGTTTCCTCGACCGTGAACTCCACGGGGATCGACAGCGCCCTACCTACAGGCCCTTTTTTGCCAATGGGAAAGATCGATGCCTTGCCGTCGGCGGCGATGCCGAACTGCGAATCCTTGGTTTCGACATGAATGAAATAACCAAGCCCTTCCTTGGTCTTAAGCGAGGGCAACTGGGCGCTTGCCGGCACCAGCCCCATCATCAGCACCAATCCTGCAGTCGTCCAAAAACCGATTTTCAATTTTTTCATTCCCCGACCTAACTCCAACCAAGGAGTCGTCGCCAGCGCAAAAACGGGTTATAAATAAGTGACCAGCCCTCCCACCGCCACGGCGTCGAGCTTTCTCACCAAGGCGATGGTCAGGGCCAGCATCTGCAGATAGTCGTTCACGTCGATGATGGCGTTGTGCGAATGAATGTATCGTGCGGGCACGCCCAGGACGATGCTCGGGACACCGTCATTCGCGAGGTGGAACGATCCGGCGTCCGTGCCACCACTGCGGCGAACGGTGACCTGATGGGGAATGCCTTCCGCGCGCGCGGTCTCGATGGCAAGACGCGCCAACCGTGGATTGGCGATGGCGGACGGGTCGAACAAACGGATCTGCACTCCCCCGCCCAGCCGGCCCTGGCACTCAGCTCGCGAAAATCCCGGCGAGTCATCCGCGGGCGGACCTTCGAGGACGATCGCGACATCGGGCTTCGCAAAATGCGCCGCCGTTTTCGCACCGCGCAGTCCGACCTCTTCCTGGACCGTGCCGCAAAGAATGAGGCGGTTGGGATGCGATGACGACGCGAGTATTTGTCCCGCCTGGATGACGCCGGCCATTCCCACGCGATTATCAAAAGCCTTCGCCATGTAGTGATCCTCGCGACCCATCGGCGTGAAGGCGGTCATCGGCGCTATCGGATCGCCCAGCGAGATGCCGAAGTTTTCCATCGCATCGCGCCGCGAGTCGGCACCGACATCAATGAACAACTGGTCGATGGTCATCACCTGCCGCCGCTGTGATTCGGGCAGGAAATGGGGTGGCCGCGAAGCGATCAGTCCGAGGATTTTCACGCCGCTTCTTGTTAGAATTTCGACGCGTTGTGAAAGCAGGTTGTGCTCCCACCAGCCACCGATGCCGACGAACTGGATGAAGCCGTCGGCGGTGATGTTCTGCACCATGAAACCGACTTCGTCCATGTGCCCCGCAACCATCACGCGCGGGCCTTCGCCGGTTTCGCAAAACACCGAGCCGTTGCGATCCGCGGACAGTTCGCCGCATTCCTCAAGTTCATCGACGAAAATCGCGCGGACCTCGTCCTCGTGTCCGGACACCGAGTGCGCTTCCGTTAGTTCCCGCAACAGTGACAAGGCCTTGGTCCGCATTCCCGAAATTTACAAAACGAGGGCTTTCGTCCAAGCGTGAATTTGGGCCCGGCGATTGAGATCATCAACAGACAGACCGGAGAAATTTTTCTGAGTTATTTTTCTCCATAATGGATGCCGGGTCGTCATCCCGGGTCCCTTCGTCGTTAGAGAAAATGGCCGGCTGGAGGCGGGAAGTGCGGAAGATGCCGGGGGCGGGCGACAAAAAGTGATTGCGCAAGCCGGGCTGCTGGTTTTCTCTGCCGCCGCTGTCAGGGGCCGTAGAGGTCCGGCAAGCGAACCCCGCCAGGCCTTGATCGGAGCAACGGTAGTTTGTCCGGACTTGCCGCGGATTCCCTGACGGCACTTTTTTTTGAAGAGTCGAAAGTCGAAAGTCGAAAGTCGAAAGTCGAAAGTGAGTCTCCTACGACCTTGAGACTTGCGACCTTCAGACCTGAGACTCTTTCTACAACTGGTCCGCGATCGTTTCCGCGAGTCCGGCCGATGCGCTGTTTGTTTCCGCGAGAGTGATCCGTTTCGATTTCCGGAAGTCGGGAGTGAACACGGCGCGTTCCAAAGCCTTTACCGCAGCCCGGTCTGAGAACGCCAGATTGAGCTCGCGGTTGATGCGCATGCTGAGGGTGTCGAGATTCGCGGATCCCATGCAGGCCCAGTCATCACAAATCATCACCTTGCCGTGGTTCATCCGCGGATAGCGGTAAACTTTCGCCCCCGCCTGGATGAGTTCCCGCGCCGTCGAGACATTGCCCGCTGACATGATCGGTGAATCACCGCCCTTGGGAATGATCACCCGGACGTCCACCCCACGACGGGCCGCGGCGGTGCAGGCGGCAACGATGTCGTCATGGGCGAAGTACGGCGTTTCGATCATGATGCGTTTCCGCGCGCCCCGGATGGCGAGCAGCGTCGAGTCCAGGATTTCATAACGATTTACCACAGGATCGGTCCGGAGCACCCGGATGGGAATGGCGCCCGCAACCGGTTGCGACGGATGAATACGTCCGGGTTTGTGGAGGAGCGCGAGATCACCTTCCGGACCGGCTTTGCGCCAGGCCCGGTCAAAATCGCGGCCGAGAGAGGCGACGACTGGTCCATCCACTTTCACCATCAGGTCATGCCACTCGGAGTAATATTCGCGGCCGATGTTCATTCCGCCGACGATGGCGGTGTTGTTGTCGAAAACGAGGAGCTTGGTGTGGTCGCAGGTCAGCCAGGGATCCAAAACCCGGCGCACGCGGACCTTCGAATCCTTCTCCAAATAATCATGCATTTCAGCGGGCGGCGTGAACCCGCTCGGGCCCAGCGTTTCCGGTGCCGAAGTGTGCGCGAAGGTGGTGCCAAGATCATCATAGAGGACACGCACCGGCACTTCGCTGGAACGGCGTTTCAAAGTGTCGGCACAGCGGACGGCGATGTCGTCGTTGTCGAAAATGAAGACCTGGATGCGGATCGAGTGACGGGCCTGCGCGATGCGTCGGTCGAGTTCGGGAAAGAACCCCGGGCCATCGACAAGCCAGTGCAGCTTTCCCGCCTCCGCCCGTGGAAATTTAGCGTCATCCAGTTGCTTCTCGAATTCCAGCGATCCGGGCGGGCTGCCAACGGCGGTGGAACCTGTTAGATCGATCGGCAGATTTCCGCTGAGGATTTCACGCGGCCGGTGCCACAGGTTCGCGAGCCCGATCTTTACGGTTGTCACCGGTTGCGTCACGGCGGCAAGGGCTGTCGACCGGAAGGCGGTCAGAACAATGTTGCCGCCACCTGTTAGAAGATCGTTGGCCTGGGCGCGCCGCTCCAATTTATGCCGGGCGTTCGATGACACCGTCGCGCACGATCCCACCAGCCAAGACAGCAGAATGATCGTCCCGCGGCAAGAAAGCAACAACCCACGGCGGCGCATGGGCTGAGTTTACATGCTTCTTCCCCAGGGGCAAGAGGGCCTTTCGCGAAGAAGTCCGCGCAAGATTTACGTGCAATGCCGCGCGTCTCGCATAAGATGTCAGGCCCGTGGAAAAATCAGACCCAAAGATCTCGCCGGAGGCTGTCGCCGGAGAAAAAACGCAGACACTCGCCACCACTTGGCGTCAGTTCCTCGTTATCACGCGGGCCTTTTTCGCGTCAGAACGCCGTCACAAGGCCCGCGTCTATCTCACCGTCCTGCTGGTGCTCGCCTTGATGGTGGGGGCCGTGCAAATCCTGATGAGCTACGCGTTCCGTTATTTCATGGACGCCATCACGGAACGGAACAACGACCGCTACCTGCCCACGATGGCCTGGTATCTGGGCACAATAGCGTTGGCGATCCCAATCGGTGTTTATTACCGCTGGGTTGAGGAGCGGCTCGCGCTGTATTGGCGGGAATGGATGGCGCAGCATCTGGTAAAACGCTATTTCAACAACCGCGCATACTTCCGCCTGCGTGGCACCGAGGGCGTTGACAACCCCGACCAGCGGATCAGCGAAGATGTTAGAAATTTCACCGGGAGTTCACTGTCCTTTCTTCTGATCGGCCTGAACTCGCTGATCGCGCTCATCAGTTTCACGGGCGTGCTGTGGGGCATCTCAAAGGTGCTGGTCGTCCTGTTGCTCTTCTATGCCATCGCGGGCACAGGCCTCAGCATGCTGATTGCACGCAAATTGGTCCGCCTTCATTACCGGCAATACGGCAAGGAGGCCGACTTCCGCTATGGTCTGGTCAGGATCCGGGACAATGCCGAATCGATCGCCTTTTATCGCGGGGAAAAACGCGAACACCTCGACCTCTTCAACCGCTTGTCCGCGGCGGTGATGAACATGAAGACGGTCATCATTTATAACAGGCGGCTCGCCTTTTTCACCAACAGCTACAACTACATCGCGCTGGTGCTACCCTTGCTCGTCATCGCACCGATGTATATGCATAGCAAGGATGTCGGCTTCGGTGTTGTTTCGCAGGCCACGGGTGCCTTCGCACAAGTGCTGGCCGCTGTCTCCCTCATCATCACGCAATTCGGCGGGCTCAGCTCCTATCTCGCCGGAGTCCAACGCCTTGGCAGCCTGTGGGACCAGTTGGACGAGCACGATGCCGAAGAGGAGCGGATCGCCTACGAAGCCGACAATGTGCCCGACGAAAACAGCCGCCAGGTCAAACTCAACAAGCTCAACATCGTTACTCCCGGCAATGCCCGCACGCTGGTCGAAGAGCTGACCTTTTCCCTAGGCAAAGGGCAGAGCGTGATCATCATGGGCCCCAGCGGGACGGGCAAAAGTTCGGTGCTCCGCACGATCGCCGGACTGTGGCCGGGCAACGGCGGCACGTTGGAACGGCCTGCCTTCGACCAACTGATGTTCCTGCCGCAACGCCCCTACATGATCGAAGGCAGCTTGCGCGACCAATTGTTGTATCCCTATCCCGACGCCGGAAAATCCGAGGAGGAAATCCGGGAGGTGATCACGGCCGCCAATCTAACAGACGTGGTGGAGCGCGTGGACAATGACCTCGACCGGACCGTGGATTGGGCCAACGTCCTCTCGCTCGGCGAACAGCAGCGCATCGCCTTCGCGCGCCTGTTCCTGCGGAAGCCCGCGTTCGCATTCCTCGACGAAGCAACCAGCGCGCTCGATGAAGACAACCAGGCGGAAATCTATCAGATGATCCGCGACTCAAAGACCGGCTATATCAGTGTCGGGCACCGCACCGGTTTGATTCCATTTCACGACCGGATCATCATGCTGGATCGCGACGGCTCGTGGAAAATGCAGAAGACGCAGGAATACATGGAAGAAAGCGAAGCGGCGAACGTGTGAGGAAGAAGTGCCGAGTGATCAGTGAGCAGTGATCAGCTCCGCGCCTATACCGATGTTTCGGAAATGCTGGCAAAGGAGCAACCGGATTTCGTCAGTCTGTCGTTGCCGAACCTGGAACATTTTGACGCGACGATGCAGGTCAACGACAGCGTCAAGCGTTTCAGCTTCCAAGCGGTGGGCAACGAAACAGCGGAAGTCTGGCAGGCGGGATATTTCAACGATTTCGACCGGGATTTCCACCGCACCTTCGACCTGCACCTGGATGCCATTCTCGAAGCCTTCAAAGCGGGCAACGCGCCGCCGGTTCATGCATCCGCAGGGCGCAGAGCCTTACAACTCGCATGGGCGGCGATTGAATCGTTCGAATCGGGGAAGAGGGTGATGACGCCCTGTAGCGGCGGTCTGTGACCGTCGCTAAATTCGCATGTAGTGCATCCCTTCAGGGTGCATCATGAGAATGTGATTAAGAGCCCCCTAAAGGAGGGACTACGTGCGAAAATTCGGACCGACGCTACAATTTACTTAGGAGCGAGTTGATAAATGGCGATCGTCGATGCCGCCACGGGCAACTGTAGCGGGCCATCCGCGGGAACATCCGGAGGCGTTGGCGACTCGTTGCTGGAGAAAATGCGCCGCAGGATTTTGCCGGAACTGAGGACCGTCGAAGGCAAATGCATCGCCTGGCCTCCCGCACCTGTGACGCGGTCTTTGTCGGAGGCATTGACGACGACGACCACGGTTCCTTCGCCCGACGAGCGCGCGAAGGCGACGACACCATCATCGTCGGGTCCCGCGCCGCTGTCGGACCACATGGGCGACCAACTTCCGGTCCGTAGGGCGGGTAGCTTGGAGCGAAGAGCGGCAAGCTTGGAGAAAGATTGAAAACCGGGCGACGCTTCGACATCGGCGATGCTCGGTCCGCCGCTATGCCGGAAGAACATCATGCGCCCCGTTTCACCATCGTGGCCGATCTTGCCGCGCGGGTCTAACAGATCGAACTCGGATCCATAATACAGGCATGGAATCCCCGGCAAGGTCAGCATCAGCGCCTGTGCGAGGCGGTTGCGTTCGGCGCTTACCCCGGCCACGCGGAAGCGGTTCAGGCCATCGTGGTTTTCGATGAACGTGATGATCTTCTGCCGCGAATTAAGACCGTCGGCACTAGGCGAGGTGTTATAGAACTGCCGGCCATTCGCGCCTTTGCCCGTGCGTGTCGAGAGCGCTTTTTCGATCGCGGCCGCTGATCCAAATTCCGTGCCCGGCTTGCGGAGATACTCGCGGGCGTTGAAGCAGAAATTGAAATCGAGCACCGAATCGAGATCAGGCACGCTGCTTGCCGGCCAGGTCGATGGCCACGTGTATTGCCCGAGCTTGGCCGGATCGCCGTCGTAGATTTCGCCAAACAAAATCTTCTCCGCCGCCGCTGGGCCGAGGCGTTCGCGAAGGCGCTTGGTGAAGGCATCCCAGAAGCCGTGATGCACGTGCTTGATCGTGTCGATCCGCAAGCCGTCGACACCCACAGTTGTTAGATAGAACGCGTAGATTTCGACAAAGTCATTGACCAGGGCATCGACTGTGGCGCTGCCGGGAGCAGTCCAGAAATCGCGCAGGGAAAAGAAGTCGCACTCCATTTCCTCGCCATCGGACTTGCCTAGACTGTCCGAGGAAAAACCCTTGCGGCCATAGCTGGCGAGATTCCCGACCGCGCCGGTGGTGTGGATCGACGCGCCTAACAACTCGCGCGGGCCATCGGGTTGGGCTTTCCGCGCGTTCCACTGCGGCAGGTCGATCCATTGCGCGTTGTCATAAAAGCCGCTTTTCTTGAAAGGCTGGATCCATTCGCCCTTGTCAAGGGAGTCGAATTTGCCGTTGTGGTTTACGTCATAGTAAAACACGGGCCCCGCGTGATTGAGCACGACATCCTGAATGATCTTGATTCCCTTCGCGTGCGCGAGCTTCACGAAGTCGCGGTAGTGTTCCATCCGTCCTTCCGCACTGTCCGGATAAGGCTCACCTGTTAGAGATGTCTTGCTGGTGAGATGCGGATCGATGTCGAGCCAGTCCTGCGTCCAATACCCGTGATAGCCGCTTTTCCAACCACCGAGATCGTAGCCCGATCGCCACACGTTTCTAACAACCGGCGTCAGCCAGATCGCGGTGACGCCAAGCTGGTTGAAATAACCGGCGGCGATCGCCTTTTCAACTCCGCGAAGATCGCCTCCAAGGTAATGGGAAATTTCCTGCTGCGACGGATCATAGAGAGCGGGGTCGCTGTCCGCGGGAACGTTGTTGCTTTCATCGCCGTCGCAGAAGCGGTCGGTCATCGCGAAATAGATCACGTCATCGGTCCAGGGCCGGGCGTGCGCCGTCAACGTGGCCAGGCAGGCAATCAGCAGGGTTTTTGAGAACACGATGGCTAATGTTCCACAGCGGGCAACGGTTGGTCAATTTCGAAGGCCGCTATGAATACTTCGGAAAACTTACGGGAGCCCTAACACCTTTCGGAATCGAACATACGCCCCCTCCCATGCCTCGCGGGCCTGCGGTTCGTACGTCCGGAAATTGAAGGAACTGCGGATCAAATCACGCCCAGCCGGGATGTCGGGCAGATCACCTGTCGCCACCATTTGAGTGATGACGTTGCCGCATGACGTCGCTTCGACCGGACCTGCAATGACATCGATGCCCAGCGCGTCCGCCGTCGCCTGGCTGAGCAATTCGTTTTGAATACCGCCGCCGCCCGCGTGCAACACTTTGAAATCGCGGCCCGTCAACTCACGGATGCGGTCGAAGACCACGCGGTATTTCAGCGCCAGCGATTCGGTGACCACCCGCAACACCGCACCCTTGCCGCAGGGCACGGGTTGGCCGGATGCTTCGCACCATGCCTGGACTTTTACGGGCATGTCACCGGGACTCGCGAAGACCGGATCGTCTGGATCGATGAACGCCGTGAAGGGCGGAGACTCCGCCGCCAGCGTCGCCATCTCGGCATAGTTGAGGCCCGCACCTTCGAGATCCCAATGCCGTTTGCATTCCTGGATGAGCCACAGCCCACCGATGTTTTTCAAAAAGCGAACCGTGTTGGCAACCCCAAGCTCATTGCAAAAACCATAAGCCAATGCCTGTTCGGTGGTGATGGCCTGATGGGCTTCAACACCCATGATCGACCATGTGCCCGACGACAACCAAAGCGTTTCACCGATTTCCATCGGGATGCCGGCAACCGCCGCCGCGGTGTCGTGAGAAGCGGTGGCAACGACGGGAATGCCCGCGCGGCCGATCGCCTTCGCCACCTCGTCACGGATCGGACCCAGCAAGGTGCCCGGCGCCACCACATTTCCAAAGATTCCGCGCGGCAATCCCAGCGCGTCGATCACCGGCCACGACCAATCGCCCGAGCGCGCGTCCATCAGTTGAGATGTCGAAGCAATGCTGCGTTCGACCGCTTGTTTTCCCGACAACCAATATGACAACAGATCGGGCATGAACAGGAAGTTCACCGCGCCCGCGACAGCGCTGTTCCGCTTCTGGTTCTCAGCCAGCAAATGCAGCGAGGTGTTGTAGAAATTCGTTTTGATCCCTGTCCGCGCGTAAATTTCGGATTCAGGCAAAATGGCGTGCATCTCCTCTGCCATACCCTCGAAACGCGGATCGCGATATTGATGCGGCATCCCTAACAACTCGCCGCTGGTGTCGATCAAGCCATAGTCGCAGCCCCAGGTATCGATGCCGATCGAAACGATTGCATCACCGTATCGCCCCACCGCGCGGCGCAGACCTTCGAGGATTTCGCGATACAATGCGACCACATTCCAAAACGAGCCGCCGGGCAGATTCGTTCCGGGATTGTCGAAGCGGTGGACCTCCTCCAACTCGAGCTGGCAAAGATCGGTCTTCGCCGCGATCACGCGACCACTGCCCGCACCGATATCAACGGCAATGAATACTTTGTTCACGGTGCAAAAAATGGCCTGGAACCGCGCGTTGAGGCAAGCGGAAGCTTACTCCCTTTTGAGCAGGCAGCTCTCCGGAATTCATTCCTTGCCACCCGGCGGCGCTGCTTTTTCACCATTCTGGAAGACGAGAATCTAACAGACTAACACGCCGACACTCTGTTTCCATGCGCATCGTGCGGCGGCGGATGAGAGTTTCCGGACGGGAAGACCGTTATGGGCAAATGAGGTCGAGATCAGGAAGCGCTTGCTCACGGATCGCGGAAAAGTGCGCGTCGCGGGCGACCAGGGAAATTTTCCCGGCGCTGGCGACCGTGGCGATGAGCAAGTCCAGCGCGAGGAAATTGCAACCTTTGAGCCGGAGCGTAGCGCCAAGGCCGGCAGCGGCGTCCCAATGCGCGGGAGTCGCAACGACGCGACGCGAAAATCCCAAAGCTTCATGGAGATCTTTCAATTCCTGCGGGCGCGCGCCGAGAACCAGCTCGTAACGGATCGGACAAGTGTAGGCAGCCGTGCCGAGTCCAATGAGATCCGCCACCCGGGCCTTGATCGCCGGATCACCTCGCGGACGGAAAAACTCGATCCACGCGGAAGTATCGATCAGTGCCATCATGGCTCCCGATGAGCGAGCGCTTCAATTTCCTCGTTGGAGGCCGCGTAATCGGTTTTGCCAGCCATGACCTTGCCGAGAAATGCCTGCCGCCGCTTGTATTCCAAAAACTCGTCCAAAGCCATGGCCAGCGCCGGCGATTTCTTCTTCTGACGCGTCAGCTTGAGGATCGATCCCATCTTGGTTTCGTCAATTTCAACGGAGATTCTCATCTTTTGATGTTTTAATTTGATGCAAATATAGTCATCATTTTCATCAATTCAAGCTCGGAAAGCGGACGGCCGAGAGCAAGGTTGCCGATAGAGCTTTGATCCAAATTCTGTCTTGCAATTTATCAGTATTGTCTTACAAATACTTACATGAGTGGTACAATTACCATCCGGCTTCCTGAAAGTCTGGATCAATGGCTTGAAGAGCAATCGCGGGTGACAGGGCTGCCCAAAGGAAAAATTGTGCGCGACCAGCTTGAGTTGTTGCGAACGAAGATAGATCGCCAACCCTTTCTGGATTTGGCCGGAAGCGTGGACGGACCTGCGGATCTCAGCCGGAAGCGTGGGTTCAAGGCGTGAAAGGGATCGCGGACACCGGCTTTTTGGTCGCCTTTGCCAATCGAAGGGATCTGCATTTCGCATGGGCTTTCGCACTGGCGCAAAAAATCAGTCAGCCCTTGTTGACTTGCGAAGCCGTCCTCGCAGAAGCCGCATATCATCTCCAAGATAGCGCTTTGGTGCTGCAATTCCTTCAAACCGGACTTGTCCGCCTGGCCTTCGACATTGAAAGTCATCGCCCCAACCTCACGGAGATCGCTTCACGATACGCCGACCGACAACCTGATTTGGCGGATCTTTGTTTAATCCGTATGAGCGAACTTCATCCCCAGCATCCTGTCATTACGGTGGATGGCGATTTCCGTATCTATCGCCGCAATCGAAAAGAAGTCATACCGGTGATCATGCCTCCCGATCCATCGGACTCAAAGTCACCGCGCTTGTGATCCTTGCTACGGTGCCTCACCGCTTGATCCCAAGCCTGCATGCGGTGTTGCGAAAGCCGTGTGACGCGCGCGCGGCCGGGTCATCTTTTCGGGCGTTAGCAATTCGTCGAGTTCGGCTTTGGCGAGCCAGCCCTTTTCAAGAACAAGGCTGTACACGTTGGCACCTGTTAGAAGTGCTTCCTTGGCAATCTGCGCACTGCGCTCATATCCGAGAACGGGATTGAGCGCGGTGACGAGGCCGATCGAGTTATGGACATAGGCAAGGCAGCGTTCGCGATTGGGCTCGATGCCGGCGATGCAGCGGGTATTCAGGGCAATCGCGGCATTTCTCAACAGGGTGAGGCCGAAGAGCAGGTTGAAGGCGATAATGGGTTCCGCCATGTTGAGCTCGAGTTCGCTGGCTTCCGCAGCCATCGAGATCGTTACATCCGCGCCGATGATTTGATAACATACCTGGTTGACCATTTCCGGGATCACCGGATTGACCTTGCCGGGCATGATCGACGAGCCCGGCTGCAGCGCTGGCAAACGGATTTCATAAAGGCCGCAACGCGGGCCCGAGGACATCCAGCGAAGGTCATTGCAAATCTTCGACAATTGCACCGCCGCGGTTTTCATGGCTCCGCTCATTAGGGCAAACGAGCCGCTGTCCTGGGTCGATTCGACGAGATCCTCCGCCAATCTAACAGGCAAGCCGCTGACGATCGCGAGATGCCGGGTGCAAGCTTCCGCATAGCCGGGAACCGCATTGATGCCGGTGCCGACGGCGGTGGCGCCCATGTTGATTTCAAGAAACTCCTCAGCCGCGCGCTCGATGTAGCGGATGCCATCGCCAATCATGACCGCGTAGGCGCTGAACTCTTGGCCCAAGGTGATCGGCACGGCATCCTGGTTCTCGGTGCGGGCCATTTTCAAGACATCCGCGAACTCCGCACCCTTCATCTGGAGTCCGACCTTCAATTCGCGCAGGGCCGAAGTGGCGTCGCGCATCGTCAAAATAGCGCCCAGCTTGAGAGCGGTCGGATAAGCGTCGTTGGTGGACTGGCAAAGGTTGACGTCGTCGTTCGGGTGAAGGAATTCGTACTGCCCTTTGCGATGACCGAGAATTTCCAAGGCCCGGTTGGCGATGACCTCGTTCGCATTCATGTTGGTCGAGGTCCCCGCCCCGCCCTGGATCATGTCGATGGTGAAATGGTCATGCCATTGGCCCGCGATGATCTCGTCACAAGCGCTGACGATCGCCTGTGCTCTATCGGGTTTGAGAATTCCCAAATCCCGGTTGGCAAGAGCCGCCGCCTTTTTCACGTACGCAAGGCTGCGGACGAAATGACCGAAGTGATGCAGGGGAATGCCGGAGATCGGGAAATTTTCCATACCGCGCAAGGTCTGCACGCCGTAGTAGGCAGTGTCCGGCAACTCGCGTTCGCCGAGCATGTCATGTTCCCTGCGATAGGTCGCGACGACGGGCGGCATTCCACTGACCAAATGGTCATTGGCGGCCCGCAAGCGTGCGCTCAAACGCCGGGCCACCTGCCCCACCATCCGGTAAAAAACCTCCGGACGTTCGTCGCGAATCTTCGTGAAGACCGCCCTCGGAATAATCCGGACCTTCACTTCGGTCAGCGCCACCGCCGAGGCTGAATGCGGGAGGTCGTCTATCAGAACTCCTTCGCCGAAACCGCTGCCTTTTGTTAGAATCGCGAGGCGCACCGAACTGCCATGGCGGCCTCTTACGATTTCGATCTCACCTTCTTCCATGATTCCCATCCACAGCCGCGGCGACGATTCGTGGAAAAGATAGGCTCCGGCCGGAAACACCTGCGACGTCCCTTGGCCAAGAATAGCGCCAAATTCGTCGGGCTCGACCGACATGCTCCGGGCAAGCGCATCGATTTGTTCGCGGGGCAGGTTCAGCGGATTGGTGGGAATCATGGGTTTGAAACCCGGATCCTATCCCATCAACGCCACGGAACAATGGCCAAGGCGCGCTTGCCGTGAAATAGGAAAGATGTGGGCGAGACGCCCACGCTCCTTGAATCAATGCCGGTTTTTGCGCTTGAAATGCAGGGCTGCCGTCGACTTCGCGATGATCCCTTGCAAATACGCGACCTCTTCCGCATCGAGGTTGTGATCGACAGTGGCGAGTTTTTCGTGGGCCCGCTTGATGGCTTCCTCGACATGGGCTTCATCGATTTCCGCCTCGCCCAGGGCGCTGTCTGTTAGAACAACCACCTTGGTCTGGGTGACTTCGGCAAAGCCGGAGCCAATGGCCAGCGCGTCCACCTTGCCATCGTGAAGATAACGCAACTCGCCCGGCTTCAATGCCGCGACCAGTCCCGCGTGGTTCGGTAAAATGCCCATTTCACCATCCGCACCGGGAAGATAAACATTCTCCACAGCACCCGAGAAAATCTTCTTCTCGGGAGTAACGATGTCGAGTTGGAGGGGCATTCTAAGTTTTCAGTTGGAAGTTTTCAGTTTTCAGGAAAAAGGTTCAGCAATCATGTCTTCCTGAAAACTGAACACTGAACCCTAGCAAACTTTAGTCGCGTGCGACTGAATCGATTCCGCCCTTCATGTAGAAGTTACCTTCGGGCACATCGTCCATTTTGCCATCAAGAATTTGGGCGAAGCCTTTGACCGTGTCGGCGATTGAGACCAGAACGCCCGGCACGTTGGTGAACACTTCGGCAACGGTGAAGGGTTGCGTGAGAAAGCGCTGGATTTTACGGGCGCGGAAGACGGACATTTTGTCAGCATCCGAGAGCTCGTCCATGCCGAGAATGGCGATGATGTCCTGAAGGTCCTTGTAGCGCTGGAGCACCATCTGGACGCCACGGGCGACGCGGTAGTGTTCTTCACCGACGATTTCCGGAGCGAGCGCTTTCGAGGTGGAAGCGAGTGGGTCAACGGCCGGGAAGAGCGCTTGCTCGGCGAGGGAGCGCTCAAGAACGACAGTGGCGTCAAGGTGGGCGAAGGTGTTCGCAGGAGCGGGGTCGGTCAAGTCGTCCGCAGGGACGTAAACGGCCTGGATCGAGGTAATCGAACCCTTGTTGGTCGAGGTGATCCGCTCTTGCAGACCGGCCATTTCTTCGGAAAGGGTCGGCTGGTAACCCACGGCGGACGGCGTCCGTCCAAGAAGCGCGGACACTTCGGAACCGGCTTGGGAGAAACGGAAGATGTTATCGACGAAAAGCAGCACGTCCTGGTTGTCCTCATCGCGGAAATGCTCCGCCATGGTGAGGGCGGAGAGGGCGACGCGGAGACGGGCACCTGGAGGCTCGTTCATCTGGCCGTAGCAGAGGGCGACCTTCGAGCCTTCGGCGAGGACCGGAGTGCCGTTGTCGTTGAGTTTCACGTGGCCGTGCTCGTCCTTTTCGGTGGCGATGACGTTGCCTTCGATCATTTCCCAGTAGAGGTCGTTGCCTTCACGGGTCCGCTCACCCACACCGGCGAAGACGGAGTAGCCGCCGTGTGCTTTCGCGATGTTGTTGATGAGCTCCATGATGACGACGGTCTTGCCGACGCCGGCACCACCGAACATGCCGCCTTTACCACCCTTGAGCAACGGGCAGATGAGGTCGATGACTTTGATCCCGGTGGCGAGCACTTCCGTGTTGGCGGATTGCTCGGTGAGTGTTGGAGCGGGGCGATGGATCGGAGAGCGGAAATTCGCATCGGGGAGCGGCACGTTTTCGTCCACGAGGTCGCCGGTGACGTTGAAGATACGGCCAAGGATTTGTTTCCCGACAGGCACCGCGATCGGCTTGCCGGTGTCGAGCAGCGTCATGCCGCGCTTGAGACCGTCGGTGGTGGACATCGCAACCGCGCGAACCCAGCCGTCGCCAAGGTGTTGCTGCACTTCAAGCACGAGCTTTGTATCCACTCCGTTGAGGACGTATTGGATGTTCAGCGCGTTATAAATCTCGGGCAGTTTGGTGGCTTTCGAGAAATCGGCGTCAATAACGGCGCCGATGATCTGGACGATGGTTCCGGTGTTGCTCATGGTGGAAGAAGTAGTAAAGATTCTAGTTAGATACGAACGAGCTTGTTGCGCTGTTGTGTTGTTAACGTTGAGATATCAACGATCTGAAGTGTTTGAGATGGCTCGCTCGAGGACGCCATTGCTTCTGTGCTGACCACGACACTCTCCGGCATCCTATACATTGCACCGGAAAGGGGATCGACGATTACTAGACCAATCAGGCCGCCAATAACGATGTTGCCGAAATACCAACCATTGAGGCCCGCGGTGACGGTTTCCTTGCCGACGACTTTGCCCTTCTTGCTAATTTCAATCGTATATTTACCGGGCCGGAAGTATCCCGCCGAGCGATTCAGGGTCGTAGTGGCAGGGGTAAATCCTTGGGAGATTACTGCGCCGTTATCATCTATCACCCTGTAAGCTAGTTTGCTAGGTGTGCTATCAATTGTGGTCGGAACTTGTCGTGAGGAAACAATCGTGGCGCAACTTGTTAGGAACAGAGACGCGACTGTGACGGCAGCAAAGGTGAATTTCATAAGTGGAGGAAAGGAAACGATCTTTTCAAAAATTAATAGTGAAAGCGGCAGGTTACAATTACGATGGCATCGGGTTCCCGAAAATAGACCAAGCGATTTTTCTCATCAATACGCCGCGACCAGTAACCGGATAGGTTGCTCTTAAGCGGCTCTGGTTTGCCAATTCCGTCGAACGGCGAACGCTGAATGTCTTTGATGAGATCATTGATCTTCTTGATGACTTTCTTATCGACTGTCTGCCAGTAGCAATAGTTCTCCCAACCTTCATTGAGAAAAACGACTTTCATAAATCAACCAATTCCCTTTCGGTCATGTTGATTCCTTTTTTGTGATCCTCGATCGCTGCGAGAAGACGCTTCGCATTTTCCGGAGAACTGAGAAGGTATTCGGTTTCGTCCATCTCCTTGAAATCTTCTAGTGAAATCACTACCGCCGAATGGCCGTTTTCACGATGAATGATCACGGGTTCACGATGCTCCCAAACTGCTTCAACAAGGGATCCGAGATCTTGCTGGGCCGCTTTTTCGCTGATCGTTTTCATGGTTGGAAGTGTATTGGCAATCGTGACGGCAACAACCTATCACTCCATCGCCTTCATGGCGGTGGTGATTTCGAGCAGCTCAGCGGTGATGGCACCTTGGCGGAGTTTGTTATATTCGAGCGTGAGTTCCTTGATGAATTTCTTCGCATTATCGGTCGCGGATTTCATGGCGACCATCCGGGCGGAATGCTCGGAGGCACGGGCTTCGACGAGGGCTTGGAAGACCCGGAAGTTGATATAGAGCGGGAGGATCGCGCTGAGCACATCGGCGGGGGATGGCTCGAAGAGGAAATCATTGGTTGCCGTGACATCGGCGTGGTCGGTGGGCGTCTCGACCGGGAGAAGTTGCACGACTTCCGGCTGCTGACTCATCGTGTTGATGAAGCGGGTGAAGGCGACGGTTACCTTGTCATAGTTGCCATCGAGAAACTGCTTGGAAAGTAGCGCGGCGATCGCGCGAGCATCGGCAAATGGGACTGGGTCCTTCACCGAGAAATCCGCGATCACCTTGCGGCCAAGTTTTTCCATCATCACTCGCAGCTTGCGACCCACCGTTACATAATCGGCATCTGTCGAGGTTTCCTTACGGATGACCTTGGCAAGGTTGGTATTGATCGCACCGCAAAGTCCCTTGTCGGTGGAAATGATTAGCACGAGCTCGCGGCTGCCGCTGCGTTTTTCTAGCAACGCGTGGGTCGCCTCGCTGAAGCCCTCGCTGATGTCTTGGAGGACACCGTTGAGTTGCTTAGAATACTCGCGCCCGGCCAGCGCTTGGTCTTGCGCTTTCTTCATCTTGGCCGCAGCGACAAGTTGCATCGCGCGGGTGATCTGCGCGGTGTTTTTGACCGACTTGATGCGTCGGCG
>JANMJQ010000194.1:0-3398 GCA_031371445.1 Akkermansiaceae bacterium | reverse complement strand
CGGCTTGCAAATCGTTTCGGTTCCCGAGACTTCCTCAGCAGCCCTTCTCGGCCTTGGTGCATTTGCTCTGATTCTTCGCCGTCGCAAGTAATCAAGCTTTACAGCTCAGCATGAGCCTTTTCAAACGACTGAGATAGTGCCTGGGGCAAAAAACGACAGAACCCATCCACAAAATATAAAAACCGACAAAATGAAACGAAAGACACTTAGCCTCTGTTTGCCAGTGCTCCTAGGCCTCACGGTCTCGTCCAACGGCGCGACGCTATTCACCGAAAATTTTTCGGACAACTCCGCCAGTCCCAACATGGCCTTGGGCTCCGGCCATGGCTCGCCAACCACCACCGTTACCGGCGCTTTCACGATCACCTCTGGATCAAACAGCCGCATCTACTTGGGGACTAACGACACGAATTACAGCACCATCGACTTCACCTTCGAGGCTGACGTGACGGTTCCCGCTGCTATTTTCAGCGACCCATGGACAATAGCCTTCCTCGGGATGGGCAGTCCTAACGCCAACGGCGGTTCTTACGGTGAGCCGACGACCGGGTCGAACATCGTGATGGCTCTTCGGGCCGACGACTTGGCTAATGATGGTAACCTCACAAGCCGCGATAATATTGGTGGGTTTAGTTCGCAAAAAAATAACCTCGGCTTGACCGTCGGCACCCACGGCATGCGCATGGATTGGAATGCCTCTACGATGCAGGCAACATTCATGTTTGATTTGGGAAACGACGGAACCTACGACCCTGCATTGACCTTTGTCGTGGACGGAACTACCAATGGCTTCACGGCAAGCAATTCACAACTCTTCGTGGGTGGTGGCAATGGCTTGACCTTCGACAACATCAGCGTCACCTCGCCGATCCCAGAGCCATCCGCAGCCCTACTCGGCGGCTTGGGAGTTCTCGGTCTGCTGCGTCGCCGCAAAAACTGAGTGCCGCCGGTTGTAACTTTTCATAATCCAGAAGGAGGGAGGGGCAAGCCCTCCCTCCTTTTGTGTACATCCATCTCCTTTTGCTGAAATTGAGGGACAGGTGATTAAAAAATCGGAGGAGATTTGATTTATCCCAACAGAGCCAAATTGCTTGCAACGATACCTCGCGCAAGCACCCTGACTGTAATTGGAATACACGGACCAACAGTTGTCCCATTTAGAAGGCTACCTCATTTTAAATGGGTGGAGAGCGAACGATCGGGCGATGCGGTCGCTAGCTTCTTTCTGAAGGACGGGATCTTGGATTGCGCCCGCCACGCAGCCGGTTCGTGGATCCGTTTCGCGTTCGGTAACAACCTTGATGTAGCCGCTAATTAGTTCATCGGTGTCCTTGTTTCTGGGGTAATCGACCAGCAGGAAGTAGGCGTGAGTAAAATTGAAATTACCTACTTCTGCTCTACCAAGAGTTACGGGCACTTCGGCAAGCGCTTCGCCGATCGCTTCGCCGGTTAGCCGATCCATCGCGGCGGGGTCTTGTGCCTTAAGCCATAACCGCATCGTGTCAAGATCTTGCTGGGTCACTTTTCGTGTGCTGGCTATTTCCTTTATTTGGCGGCCGCCAGCAGCACGCATCGCGACCTTGCGCTCCTCAGGCGTCGCCTGAATGCCATCGAGCAGTGCGGTGACTTGTGCATAATCGCTCGTGGGCGGCACTTCGGAAATTAGGTGTCTCAGGGCGGCTGCTTGTTCTGCTTTCGGCACCAGTTTGCGCATTAGTTCGACGTAGGTGCAACGATCAGTGGTGCTGAAGCCGGAGGTTTCGAGTGCTTCCAAAGTGGCGCGGCGTTGGTCCTCAGGCAGCGCGGTGAGGCGTGCGCTGAGGGCTTTCCAATCCAACACTTGGTCTGGTGACTTTGGTTTCGTCTCGCTCTGCTGTTGCGCTTCTTTTGACTCGGTAGCCAGCTCACGACTTGGTTCGCCCTGGGAAATCCCCGAATAAACCAATGTGCCGAGTGCTAAACCGATGGATATTGAACATTTTAGTTTCATAACGCGCGAATATACCAGCCTATCGCCGATGTCGAAATTATTTGGCGCTGCTGAACGAATCATCTCTTCCGGTGTCATTAATTATTGGCATGATATGCCATTTGGTCGGGATTCACATGGGCGTTTTGTCCCGAATCGTTCTCGGAAAACAACGGATTTCCCGTGCGTGCAGCACCGGGTTAGAGTTAGTTTGAGGCTACGGAAGTTTGATTTCAATCGACTTGCCGGGTGCGAGATCATGGCTCGCCACGGTTTTTCCGTTTTGGATTACGGTGAGCAATTGCCCGTCACCTTTGCGTTCCACCACGACGTCGAAGTTCCGGCCAAATGCCCGCACCGAGCGCAGCGCCATTTTCGGCCAGCCATCCGGCAAGCGTGGCGTGCAACTGAAACGATCCAGGCCGGTCGGACGCATGCCGAAAAGTCCTTCGGTGAAAATCCGGCAATACAGTGCGCTCTCGGATGATAGATGGCGCTGGTCGCCCTCGGGCCATGCTTCGACGGGGTAGGGGACGTGATCGCCTAACAAGCGCCGGTGGGTGTAGCGGGTGAGATAGCTCAAACCGGTAGTGGTCTCGCCCGCTTGCAAGACGCCGCGCAGGCCGTAAAGGGTGGAGCGGTCCCAGAATGCTGAATCGCCGGCTTGTGAGGCCAGTCCGTCGGGGGTCCAAAGTCGTGGCGAGAATAGCGCGGCGATGGTGCCTTCGCGGCGTTCCATCAGTCCCATGCACAGCGGCAGGCAGATCCAAGAGCGCAGCACTTCATTGCCCTCGTAGTAGCGGTAAGTTTCGAAACCTTCCACCTTCGCTCCGAAATATTGGTTGATGGTCTTGCCCATGGTTTCCGCTTGCTGGTCATAAGTGTTAGCTTCCTTTTCCATGCCTAACGAGCGTCCGAGATCGGCGGCGGCGCGCAGGCCGCCGTAGTAGAGTGAGGAGGTGGATAGATTCGCTTTGCCGGTAGGCAGGCGGCCTTCCAGTTCGTCGGTGTTAGAAGCAATCACGCCGTCCGGAGTTGTTTGGCGGCGGGAGTATTCGAGGCACCAGGCGATGGCGGGCCAAAGTTCTTTGGCGATCGCCTTATCGCCGCGGGCCAGGCAATAGCGGGCGCAGCCGTAAGCGTACATCGCCGCGTCGCCGCGGTCGCCGTCGCCCGTACTGAGACCGATCCCCTCGGAGTAGAGTGAGGATGGAATGGCCTTGTAATCGGGCTTCATGTGTTTTTGAAACATGCGGTAAGTATCGAGCGAAGCCTGGTTGCCGTTAGGGTCGCCGAGGAAGGGGAAAAACGGACCTGAATATTCCGCGTTATCATTGCACCACGTGGCGGCGTAGTAGGCGCGGCCGCCGGGGGCGAGCATCATGCCGCCACGGGTGTCATTGATCGCCTCCGCGACGCGTAATTTGCA
>JANMJQ010000174.1:0-1961 GCA_031371445.1 Akkermansiaceae bacterium | reverse complement strand
GTCTTCGCGATGAGCAACCGCGCGGCGGATTTCTTCACGAACAAGGTGGGATTCGACGCGGGGAGCGTAACGGATCTGCCTGCCAAGCGCCGCGAGCAGTTCGAAGCGAGCGGCCGCGACTCGCGGGTATTTACGAAGATGTTGGGCTGAACGACGAGAAGTCGAATTTTTTCACCCGATTTCCGCTTGAAGGCCGGGATGAGCCATCGCACCGTTTTTCCACATGGAAGTTTCGAAGAAGAAAAAATTGCCGACGCCGATCGAGTTGATCGACTGGCTCAACGATGAGGAAGTGTTGGAGCTGGACTGGGATTTTCCGGAGGACGGCGACTTGTTTGGCGCAGGTCTCGATTCAATGGCAGTGATGCAATTGGTCGTCGCGGTTGAGGATCGTTTCGGAGTTGAACTCGGCCCCGAGGATCTGACGAAGGCCAATCTCGCAACGCCGACAACACTTGCCGCACTGATCGCGAGCAGGGTCTCATGAGCGCGGCCCGCGAGGCCTTCGACGTCGCGGTGATCGGCGGGGGCAGCGCGGGCTTGGCGGCAGCCGTCACAGCGGCGCGCGAGGGTGCGCGCACGATTTTGTTAGAACGCCATGGCTACCTCGGCGGCATGGGCACGGCATCGCTCGTGCATACGTTTTGCGGGCTATATCTCTTGCGCAATGATCCTGGCGCGGTGCTAGCGAACCCGGGCTTTCCGACTGAAATCGCCGAGCGCATGATCGCCGCAACCGGTATCGGCCCCGTGCGAATGGGCCGCGTGGATGTATTGCCGCAACATCCCGTGGAGTTCGTGCGGATCGCGGATGAAATGGTTGCCGCAGAAAAATTGCTGGAGCTGCGTTTGCACAATGAAGTGACAGGAATCGATCGGGACGGCGACTGGGAAATCCGTGTCGCTGGTCGTGGCGGCGAACAGGCATTCACCGCCAAAGCGTTGGTGGATGCGTCTGGGGATGCGATCGTTGCGGATTTTTTAAAACGGGACGCGTCATTCGCAGCCACCCTGCAACGGCCGGCCTATGTGTTCGGCATCCACTCCCCCGCCGAGCCCAGCGATGCCACCCGCCTCGCGGCGGCGGGATTGTTGGTTGAAGGCATTCGCGCGGGCGATCTAACAGATGAGGTGATGGGACTGTCGTTCCGGCCCTCCGGACGGCCCGGTGAAATCTTCGCGACCCTGGATCTGGACGCCGGAGGAGCTGATTACGATCCAACTGAATCGCGTTGTCTAACAGCATTGGAAACCCGCGGCCGCGCGGTGGCGGTGAAAGCGCTGGCATGGCTTGCGGGGCGCTCGGATTTCTGGCGTGACGCATACATCAGCCAATGGCCGCTTCGCGCCGGCGTCCGTGAAAGCCGCCGCTGGATTGGCGAACATGTTCTAACAGGTCCCGAGCTGCTGGCCGGCACGCGCTTCGATGACGGGATCGCCCTCGCCACCTGGCCGATGGAGTTCCGCGAAAACGCACGCGGCCCGAAGCTGCGATATCCAGCAGGCGAAGAACCCGCATCGATTCCCCTGCGCTCGCTCAAACCGCTTGGAATTCCAGGCCTGTTCGTGGCAGGCCGATGCATTTCCACCGACCACGACGCACAGGCATCCATCCGGGTCATGGGCACCTGCTTCGCCACCGGCCAAGCGGCGGGGAGTGCGGCAGCTCTTTGTACGTAGTTCCCCCTTCAGGGGGTCTCATGAATGTCCACCTAAAGGAGGGACTACGAACGAATCCTTGAACAAGCCCGCCACTTGCACGACAAATCGCGGCGTCCCATCGAAACACACACAAGAAGTTTGCTTTGCGGTGTTTTGAAGGCAGCGTGGATCTGTTGATGAAAAAGTGCCCCTATTGCGCAGAGGAAATCCAGGACGAAGCCGTCAAGTGCAAGCACTGCGGTGAATTCCTCGATGGCACGGCCCGACCTCCTTCCCTCCCGGTCCCCGCGAAACTGCCC
>JANMJQ010000105.1:0-13156 GCA_031371445.1 Akkermansiaceae bacterium | reverse complement strand
TTCGAAGGCAGCAGCGGAACTTTAAGCAAAGCCGCGTTGTTTGAAATCCCCTGCCTCGCCACCGCCGGCGAATGTGTGGGTGATCGCGTGGAAAAATATCGGCTCGGATTGACCATTCCCGAAGGCAGCCCGGAGTATGCGCTCAAAGCCATCATACAACTGACCCAAGGACTTGATTACGATGGTGCACCGCTCAATCCCCGCTTCGCCGATTTCAGAGAACTTCACTCGCTTTCACGGCTTGACCAGATTCTCGCAGACTTGGTGGAATCGGTATCCGGTTGAGCAATCACTTCAGTTACTCAACGCTTTTATGAAATTCATGCTGTCAGCATTTAGTTACGGCTTCCTCTTGGCGCTGACGCTACTCGCAGCGGCCTGCCTGTGGGAATATCAAGCCGTTGGTGTTCTTTATAGCTGCACGGACAGCGTGCCGATCCTTGATTTCATCCCGCAATTCGTGCATCCGGGTGAACATACCGGCGACGTTTATCTGGTTTCCCGGGCACAGGTTTACTGGACCTGGTATGCCTACCTGGGAGCGAGCCTGCTGCTGCCGGCAGTTCCCCCTGCGCTTTTGTTTACTTTGCATCGGAAGTATTGGAGAAGGTCTGAGGAAATGGCCTAGCCGATGAGACATAAGATACTGGCTCGTTTCGTTTTCATGCTTGCGCTTGCGTCGGCTTACTATGGTGAGAAAGAAGAATGGTCGCAATGACAAGAGAAGAAGTGGTCCCCGTCATGGATGCCGTCCGGGTCGAGCTTGAAGCGATTGCCTGGCGCGATGGGCTCAAACCCAAGTGATTTTGAAGTCGATGTAGGGGCGATCACCGGTCGCCCAGGTTGGGAGAGAATTCGGGGCGACCAGTGATCGCCCCTACATGGCCGCGAGTTTTGTGGAAAGCCGGCGGTAGTCTTCGTCGGCGGTGAAATTTTCGCGGGGAGCGGCGGAACAGCGGGCCTTGACCGATTGCCAGTCGGCGACGGAAAGCGTTTTGAAAAATTCTGTTAGATTTTTCCCAATAGGTTCGCCAAAGGTCCAGCCGAGTTGCTGCTCTTCAATCCAGCGCCCCGTTTCCGTCTTCTTCGCCCCTAGCACCGGCACGCCGAAGCAGCCGCCTTCATAGATGCGGTTGGGAAGCAGCCATGCGGAGTTGCCATTGGGGTCGCTGTCATCGAAGGCCCAGTTGAAATCGATGGCCGAATACATTTTCGCGAGATCATCGGGATAAAGATAAGGACCGCCAAAATGCAGGTTAGGGAGGTCGCCGAGAAGCTTGAAAAAGTCATCCGCGATGGTGCCCGCCGGATAACCGCGGAGTTCGATGCGGATCTTGTCCCCCAGCGTTGAAGCGAGTGCGTGCATGATCTCCAGGCTCCGGCGGCAGCGCAAGGCGCCGAAGCAACCAATCACCCAGGGCCGGCCATTCGCGACGGGATGTTCATTCGTTGGAAGCGAGGGAAGGTTTGCCGATGGGTAGATCTTGTTTTCTAACAAAAATATTTCGCCGCGATAATGTTGGACGGGCTCGAAGTAATTCCTGATGAAGCCAGGCGAAGTCGTGACCAGCAACGCGCAGCGCCGGAGGACCTTGCGCTCGATGAATTTCAAGGCCCACGGCAACAATCCCCTGCCCGTCATGGCCGGTTGAATATCCGCCAGTTCAAGGACCAATGGCGCGCGCCGCCCCCCAAGCAAGCCAGCGAGTAGGGCGAGAACCGAGTTGTCAGTGTTGATGGCATAAATCACCCGGCAGTCCGCTAGTCGCTGGCGGTTCTTCCACAGAATAATCATCGCTCCCGCAATGGCCCACAGCCGCTGGACGTAGCGGCGGTTATAAGTGGTGCCGAGGGGGATATTATCCCACGAGGGAGGGCTGTCGGCTTTGTCGCGGACCCGGTGAAAGGTGAAGCCGGTCACCTGCCAGCCCTGGTCCTGCAGGGCGGTGATGCGTTTGACGACCCGTGCATCGCCACGCTCATGGGCGAAAAAAGCAAGGCTGCGGGCTCCGGGCATCGGTGTAGCATTGACGGTGGCTTCGCGATTTTCAAGCGCCGTCGGAAAGCTCGTAGGTTCCCACATTGGATTTCAACCGCGAATTTACGCGAATGAACACGAATGGAAGAGAGGAACTATGAGACATGAGGATGAACTATGAGAGATGAAAGGGAGAGGCGAGAGACCAGAATCCAGACAAGATGAAGGCTTCCATCCCAAATCCACGATCTACTATCCACGATCTCTAATTCGTCCATTCGCGGTTCGCTTTTCTTGGCATCCATGACTAGCCTCGCCCGTGCCGCAGCCTTATCTTTCGCTTGAAGCCGAACTGCATGATGCCTTTTGGGAGGCGGAAGACCCGGGGTCCGAGGTGGCCCTGATGGCTGGGTTTTTGAAAAAATTTCCCGGCAGCGCGCTGGAGCTTGGGGCGGGTTCGGGGCGTTTGGTGATGCCCCTGTTAGAAATGGGGTTCGCGGTCGAAGGCCTGGAGCTTTCCCCCGACATGATCGCGCTGGGAGAACGCCGGACGGCGGCGAGCGGGATCGCGGCGAAGATTCATCACGGCGACATGGCCACGTGGCGGGGAGGACCGTTTTCCGCCCTGTTGGCGCCAGCTTTCACGCTGCAACTCGCGGACGATCCCGCGGCCGCGCTGCGCCATTGGCACAGCCTCCTGAATCCCGATGGCGGACTTTATCTCTCGGTCTTCATCCCCTATGCCGAACTGCTGGGCGACCTACCGGAAAACGAATGGTATCCGGACCATGCGGCGACACTGGCGGACGGCCGCGAGGGATCGTTGGAAACCCGCCACCGGCTCGATCCCGAGCAGCGTCTTCTACACCGCGAACACCGCTATTCGCTCACCGGAAATCCCCCGCAAAGCCACGTTTCGAGCCAGACATTGCACTGGTTCGAGCATGCCGAAATGCTGGCTTTGCTCGCCGGCAACGGCTTTGCGATGCAGCGTTTTTACTTGGATTTCGACCCCAAGCGGACCGTCGCCGACCCCGACCCCGAGGATTTCGACGGCATCCTCACGTATGAGGCGATCCGGGTCGGAAAAAATAACGGGATTTCATGAAAGAAATCCAACTCCCCAATCTTGACGGACCCGGTCTTGGGGCTCTATCAACCTTGCTGTGCCAAGGACTTTCATTCTTTTCGCGAGCTTCGGAATTCTAACAACGTCGGCTTTTGCTGACTGGGGGCGCGAGGAAGTCACCTTTGAGAGCATCCAGAGCCGCGCGCGGGATTTGGCCAACAAGCCCTACGTGGCGCCAAACCGCGACAGCCTGCCGGCGTGGATGAACGATCTGACGTACGACCAGTACCGCGACATCCGTTTCAACCCCAACCAGGCGCTGTGGGCCGCCGAGAAATTGCCGTTCCGCGCGATGTTTTTCCATCCGGGCTACCGGTTCCGCGAGCCGGTGGCGCTTAACGAGTTCACCGCCACTCACAATCAGGGGATCCGGCTAACGGAAGCGTTCTTCAACTATGGCCCGCTGGTCAGCAAACATGGCGACATGCCGCAGGACGGCGGCTTCGCCGGCTTCCGCATTCACTCGGCCTTGAACAAGCCGGACTACTTTGACGAAATCGCCGTCTTCCAGGGCGCGAGCTACTGGCGTGCGGTTGGCAAGGGCCAGCGCTATGGAATCTCATCGCGCGGGATCGCCATCGATACCGGTGCCGAAGGTGCGACCGAGGAGTTTCCGAGCTTCCGTGAATTCTGGCTGAAA
Source organism: Akkermansiaceae bacterium (assembly GCA_031371445.1). Taxonomy (GTDB): domain Bacteria; phylum Verrucomicrobiota; class Verrucomicrobiia; order Verrucomicrobiales; family Akkermansiaceae; genus Luteolibacter. Next base: position 9,409 of record JANMJQ010000105.1, on the reverse strand, counting down.
AAGCCGGACGCCAACGACACCGAGGAGCTTATCTACGCGCTGCTCGACGGGCCTTCCTATTCGGGTGCCTATGAGTTCAAGCTGAAGCCCGGCGATTCCACGATCATCAACGTGCACGCCCTTCTATACGCCCGCCGCGCGGTGAAACGCCTGGGCATCGCGCCGATGTCGAGCATGTTCTGGTTCGGCGAAAATTCGCGGCGCCGCTTCGATGATTTCCGGCCCGAGGTGCATGACTCCGACGGGCTGGCGATCCGGATGGGCACCGGCGAGCGCTTGTGGCGGCCCATTTCCAACGACACCGGCAACGTCGAATATAGCTTTTTCGACATGGAAAAATGCGATGGCTTCGGGCTGTTGCAACGAGACCGGCGTTTTGACGCTTACGAAGATGGCGAGGCAGCCTATCATTTGCGCCCCTCGCTCTGGGTTGAACCCACGACCAATTGGGGACCCGGCCGCGTGATGTTGATGGAACTTGCGACCAACCGCGAGGACGACGACAACGCGGTCGCGATGTGGGAGCCCGCGCACACTCCGCAAGCCGGCGAGGTCGTGGAATATTCCTACCGCCAGCACTGGACCATGGATGAAGATCCTTCACAGGCCGAGGGCCATGTGGTCGCAACCCGCAGCGGTGTTCACGGTTGGCAGGATGGGCTGCGCACGATGGTTGTCGAGTTTACCGGAAATGCCCTCAACCAACCCAGCGAAACTCCGCTGAGTCCACAGGTCCAAGCCGTGGGAGCGAACGCCGACAAGGTGAAGATCCAGGGCGTCACCATCCAATCGATGCCTGAAGCCCGCTGGCGCGTCGCCTTCCAAATCGCGCCCGCCACCGAAGGTGCCAAGCTCGCGGATGCGGGACCCGTAGAACTTCGCTGCTGCCTGAAACGCGGAGATAATTTCCTAACAGAAACATGGGTCTACCGCTTCACTCCCTAGAAACCCTGCGACCGCTCAGCGAGGGCGAGCTCAATGAATGGGAGGAAGCCTATGCCGCCGTCGAAGCCTACTTGCTGGCTCTCCGGTTGCGCAACCGCCTGCTGGTCGCCGAACTTGTGCGTGGCATCCTGTGGCGGGCCTCCGCCCGCCGGCAGAACGAACCCGACAAGCCGCCGCGTTTGCTCGCGATGGAAGAAGCACTGACCGAAGTCGCCGAGTGGACCCGCGAGGTGCTCGACATCCCCCTTGAAAACCGCCGCCTCGGTGGACGCGGCCGGCTCGCCTTGTTGCTCGCGGGCATGCCCGGACAATGGCAGGGCGTCTTTCTAACACCCGCGCCATGGCCTCCCGAATTTGTCGAGGCCATGAGAAAATCCTATCTCGCCGCCGGCCCGCGTTTCGCCAAGCTGACGATGATTCCAAAGCCCCTTGAGTTGAACGCGATCGGCAGCGGCGCCGCGCAGTGGCTCAATACGATTCACCGCCGGCCGGTCATTCGGGCCATATTTCACATCGTGCTGCTCGGATCGATCGCCGCCACGATCTGGTACATTTTCTTCCTGTGATGGATCCCACCGAACCGCCGCCGCGCCAGGAAGTGAAGCCCTTCTTCGGGCGCTTCCGCACGATCGTGCGGCGCACGATCTTCTTCTCGCTCGTGGTGATCGTGAACGTCACCGCGACTCTGTGGCTGGCGGACCTGTTCTGGAAAATGCAGTGGCAGAAGGCCCACTATCCGGAACTTGCCATTTTCTTCGTGCTCAACGGCCTGCTCGTGCTCGGGTCGTTCCATGCGATTTTCGGCGCGTGGGACATGATTCTCGGGCGGCGCCAGTCGGTGCGCATCAGCAAGCTCGCCGAAGGCAAAACCGGCCCGCTCGCCAGCCGGCACGCGGTGGTCATTCCGATCTACAACGAGGACAGCGTCCGCGTCTGCGCGCGCATGGAGGCCATGTACCGTTCGATCGAAGCCGCCGGCAACCTCGAGTCCTTCGACTTCTTCCTGCTCAGCGACACCCGCGACCTCGACCTGTGGATCATGGAGGAAACGGCGTGGACCAACCTGTGCCGGCGCCTCGGCGGCTTCGGCCGCATCTACTACAGACGTCGTAAAATCAACGAGAACCGCAAGGCCGGCAACATCGGCGACTTCGTCCGTACCTGGGGCGGCGGCTACGAGGCGATGCTGGTGCTCGATGCCGACAGCCTGATGGATGGCGGCGACATCGTGAAGATGGCGCGCATCATGGAAGCTTATCCGCGGTTGGGCATCCTGCAGACACCGCCGAAGCTGATCCGGGGGAATTCGGTGTTCACACGCCTGCAGCAGTTCGCGATGCGGCTCTACGGACCCTTGTTCATCCGCGGCTTGAACTACTGGCAGCTCTCCGGAGGCAGTTACTGGGGACACAACGCGCTGATCCGCGTGAAGCCGTTTTCCGAATATTGCGAACTGCCCGCCCTCCCCGGCCGCGAACCGTTCGGCGGAAAAATCCTCAGCCACGACTTCGTGGAAGCGGCGCTGATGGTGACGCAAGGATGGGAAGTCTGGCTTGCCTGGGACATCGAGGGCACTTACGAGGAAGCGCCACCAACGTTGGTCGATCACTTGATCCGCGACCGCCGCTGGTGCCAGGGGAACCTGCAGCACATGTGGCTGATCTTCGCCCGCAAGCTGCCATTTTCTGTTAGAATGCACCTGTTCATGGGCATCATGGCCTATCTCGGCAGCCCGATCTGGTTCCTGTTCCTGCTGCTTGGAACCTGGATCGCATGGGAACGCTCGTCGAGCCAACTGAGCACCTTGCCTTTCGCTCAAAACTACGCGGCCCGCTGGTTCCACATCGATGGCACCATGCAGAGCATCATCCTCACGGCCGTCATCTTCGCGCTGCTGTTCATACCGAAAGTGCTCGCGGTCATCGGCGGCATTCTCACCCCATCCATCCGCCGCTCGTTCGGCGGCGGCTTCCGGCTGATCATTGGCGCGACGCTTGAGACGATCGTCTCGATGTTGCTCGCACCATGCATCATGGTGGCGCACACGATGATGGTCGGCAGCATCTTCCTCGGCCGCGCGGTCGGTTGGGGAAATCAGAATCGCGAAACCGACGGCACCTCGTGGGGCGACGCTTTCCGTTTTCACGCGCCGCAAACCATTCTCGGCATCGCCTGGACCGCGGTGGCGGTGAAAATCGGCTACGATCATCGGCCATCAATGGGGATTGTGAAAGACTACGCGTTTACTTTATGGATGGTGCCGATCCTGGTCGGCCTGCTGTTGTCCGCGCCGGTGTCGGTGTGGACCAGCCGCACCCGCTATGGCCGGGCCTTGGCACGGAGGAAGATTTTGTCGATTCCCGAGGAACTCAATCCGCCTCCGATCATGCGCTTGGCCGACAGCGCCACCGCGGCTGTCGATCCCGCCCTCGACGCCGCCTCGGAAGGCCGCCGGGGAGTGGTCGCGGCGGTGGTGGATCCCTACGTGAACGGCGTCCACGTTTCACTCCTCGAGCACTCCGAAATCACGACCGCCGAGGAATCGCTGGCCGAGCGCTGTCTGCATGAAGGTCCTGGCGGATTGACCAAAAATGAACTCGCCGAACTGCTTTACCTTGCTCCGGCAATGCTCATGATGCACCGCGCTGTCTGGCTGCGCCCCACCGAAGGCATGCACCAGGTCTGGACCCACGCGGTGGACAGCTACCGCCGCCGCCAATCTCCCGTTTAAGCGAGAAACCCATTCACCGCCCCATGCTCCAGATCAATCCCGACCTCGCCGATCTCGTTTCAGATGCCGCCGCCGGCCTTGCCGAACGCCTGGGCGCCCAGGCGACGATCACCGCCGCCGCGCCCGGCCGCGTAAATCTGATCGGCGAGCATATCGACTACTGCGACGGCTTCGTGATGCCCTTCGCCATCGACCGCTACATCGTCATCGCCGGCTGCGCCAATGGCACGGCCCAGGCCCGCATCACCTCCGCGCTGGGCCCGGACATCGCGACACTCGATCTAACAGGTTTGCAGGAACCCAGCGAGCCGAAATGGGCCAACTACATCCGCGGCGTCATCCGCGGCTTCCAGGATCGCGGCCATCATATCCCCGGCTTCGACGCTTACATCCTTTCCTCGGTCCCCGGCGGCGCGGGTTTGTCGTCATCGGCGGCCCTCGAGTGTGCGACCGCGACATTTTTGGAAGGTCTGTTGGATACGGTGCTCGATACCCGCGAAAAGGCCTTGCTCTGCCAGAAAGCCGAACACGATTTCGCCCATGTCCCCTGTGGCATCATGGACCAGTTCGCATCGGCGTTCGGCAAGCCCAACCGGCTGGTGCTGATCGATTGCCGCTCCGGTGAACCCGAGCTCGTGCCATTTGAAAATCCCGATCTAACGGTTTTGATTTCCAACACGATGGTTCACCACGAGCTCTCCGATGGTGGCTACGCCGCGCGCCGCAAGCATACCGAGGAAGGCCTCGCGATCCTTGGCAAGGCCTCATGGCGCGATGTCAGCGCCGCCGATGTGCAGGCAAACTGGGAAGCATTGGGCGAGCCCATCAACCGCCGCGCGCGTCATGTCGTCGGTGAAATTTCACGCACCATCGCCGCCGCCGCCGCACTGGCACGAAACGATTTCGAAACACTCGGTCCCTTGATGGCCGCAAGCCATGATTCGTTGCGCGATGACTTCGAAGTCTCGTGCAAGGAGCTCGATATCATGGTCGAGATCGCGCGCAAGATCGGCCGCAATGGCGGTGTGATCGGAGCGCGCATGACAGGAGGTGGCTTCGGCGGTTCGACCGTCACGCTTTGCGAATCCCGCCAGGCAGCCGCCATCGCCGCAACGCTTGCTGAGGAATACAAGGCAGCGACTGGGATCACTCCGCAAATCTTTGCATCCCGTCCATCACAAGGCGCGCATCTGATCGGCAAATGAGCCATGGCCGGGTTCAAGGACTATTATAAAACCCTGGGAGTTCCGCGCGATGCCAGCGCGGCGGATATCAAAAAGGCATTCCGCAAGCTCGCGCGCAAACACCACCCGGACGTCGCCACCGACAAGAAGGCCGCCGAGGAAAAATTCAAGGAAATCAACGAGGCCAACGAAGTTCTCAGCGATCCGGAGAAGCGCGGGAAATACGATCGCCTGGGAGAACACTGGGAGAGCGGTGGCCAAGGTCAGCCACCGCCGGGCTATGGCGCACCGCAACCTGGAGCAGGAGAATTTCATTTCGGCGGCACCGGCTTCAGCGACTTCTTCGAACAATACTTCAGCGGTGCCAGCCGCTATGGATTTCCCGAAGAAGCCTTCGGCGGCAGCGCTGGCGCCACCCGCGAGCGCCGCGGCAGCGATGTCGAGGGCGACATCCTCGTCACCTTGGAAGAGGCGATGCATGGAGCTGTTAGACCGATCTCCCTGCAAATGACCAGCGCCCGCAGCGGGAAGGTTGAAACCCATTCGTTCCAAGTGCGCATTCCACCCGGCGTTGCGGAAGGCAAACGCATCCGCGTGCCCGGCCAGGGCGAACCCGGCACCGGCAACTCAGCGCCCGGGGATCTCTACCTCCGCGTCCGCCACGCCGCGCATCCGGATTTCCACACCGAGGGCTCCGACTTATACTACGACCTTGAAATCGCCCCATGGGATGCGGTGCTTGGTACGGAAACCACCGTACCAACCCTGGATGGTTCCATCAAGCTGCGCGTTCCCCCCGGCAGTGAAAACGGCCAGCAACTTCGCGTCCGTGGCCGCGGCCTGCCCAAGGGAAAATCCGGCGAGCGTGGCGATTTCCACGCGACGCTTGTGATCCGTGTGCCTGAAAAAATTTCCGATGAAGAACGCGCGCTCTGGGAAAAACTGCGCGCCGTTTCCAAGTTCAAGCCGCGTACATCCTCCTCCGCATGAACCGCGAAAATGATCCATCGGACTTGCCCCTCTACGATGCCGGAGAGAGCAGCGCCTACACGCTTGAAGTCATCGCCCAACTCACCGGAGTCTCGTCGCAAACGATCCTGCACTACCAGGAACAAGGCCTCATCCACCCCGCCAAACGCGGCGATTTCGACGACGAAGCCGTCCACACGCTGCGACGGATCGAACATCTTCGCGCAGCCTGTGAAACGAATCTAACAGGTCTCAAGCTGATCCTCGACTTGATGAACCAAGTCGAGCACCTCAAGTCCCAACTCCGCGGCCGCTAAGGAGGCAACGGAGGAATGGATTCTTGTTCTCCGCTCCCTCCATTCCCTCCTGTTCAAAATCTTCACCGGCTGCCGATGGTCAGGAAAATAAACGACAGGTGGTGGCAAGGCTCTTCCCTCAACCATCTACGCACGCAATCCCTACAAATGCCCGGTCATGCGTGGATGCTGTCAGGAAAAACCGATCTCAAGGGCGGGAGATCCTCACCCGCATGAAGCAGTTGCTGCCGGACGAGCGGGGGATGCTTGCCTTGCGGGTTTGGATGTAGCCGCTGGTCGAAATCAAGGTGTCGGTGAATCCTGCCGGTGCGCCAGCCTCGCCCGGAGCCTTCCAATTCCCCATGGTGGAAGAGGCTTGCACGGTGAATGTCAGATCCGTGAGCGAGGTGTCGCGCTGGTATTGAAGGACCAGGTCGGTGGCGGTGGTTTGCGCGGCAGGCATGCGGGGTGCCGGTTCGCTGCCAATGACGGGCGAGGTTCCGAAAGCGTATTCGATGAGGTTGGACCTGCCGTCCTTGTCTGGATCGGCGCTGGGGTTGGAAATCGTTCCGGCTGGCAGGCTGTTGGCGGATTCAAGATTGGCAGCCCAAGTGGCGAATGAGGGAGACGGTGCCGCGGAAACGGTCAGCGTTTGATAGGAAGCGGGGAAGTCGAGATTCGAGATCACCGGGGACACGGACATCAGGTAGGTTCCAATGCTGGGAGTGAAGCTGCCGCTGGTCCCGGCGAGCGTCTGGGTGACGTTGTTTTGCAGGGCGGAAACGCCGGTGAAGTTGATGGCGTCGATGAACCAGCCGTAAGTCGCATCGGTGCCAGAATAATGGCTGCCATTGCCGGGATCCACCAGGAAACGGATGCGGAAGGCCTTGCCCGCCATCCCGGTGAGTGCCGGGGAGCGGAGGTTGAACGAAGTTTCACCGGAGTTGGTGGTTCCAGCTTGGCTGAAGACATCCTGCCAGACGCTGGTGCCTTCCGCCTTCACCTGGACTTTGAAGCGTTCATCGGTCGTGGCGTAGCAGACGCGACTTTGGAACGAGAGCGACGGCGAGGCTTGCCCGTAATAAAGCGGACTGAGCTGGAGCCACTGGCTGGCGGTACCGGTGGAGTTCACCAGATGGAATGAAGCCGTTCCCTGTTGTTTCAAGGACGTGTTGAGCACGGTGTAGCCGGCGGTGGTCGATGAGGTGATGTTGGAGGTGCTTTCGCAGTTTTCCGCGGCGACGGTGGCGATATTCCAGCGGTTCCACTTGTAGGCGGTCGCGCCGCCGACTGCGGTGTACGCCACGGTATGCGGGCTGTCCGCGTAGGCGCTGGCGGAACTGGTGATCACCGGCGGGGAATAAGTGAGTTTCAAATCCGTCTTGGCGTTGGTGGACGCGGGGACGACGAGGCTGGCACTTTGGTTCACATTCAGCCCGGAAAAGGTGACGGTGCGGGTGGTGGCGGTGGTCGGAACCGGGACGACCCATCCGCCGCCGGTGGCGGTGGTGCAGTAATAGGAAGCGCCGCTCACGTTGACGGTGAGGCCGGAAATGCCCTCGCCGATGTCATAGAAATTGTTCGCGTTGAGATCGTAATAGGCGACGCCGGTGCCGAGGGTGGGGTTTGATTGCTGCTTTCCGAAATCCTGCGTGACCAGTTGCGGGCCGACCGCAGTGCCATTCGTTCCGAGCACCACTCCCACGCCGATCTCGCGGAAGACCGCGTTGTGGATGTTCGCCCGGTGTCCGCGGCCTGTTTGCATCCCGCCGGTGCCACCGGTCCCCCAATCCACTTCGAAACCGGCATGGCCGTACCAGACGCTCTTGGCGGAGGCGTAGATATTTTCCCCTGCGGTCGAGTAGATGTAGCCCGCCGCGGTCATGCGCGTGAATGGAGTATTGTAAGGATTGGTTTCGTAATGGTCCTGAACGGCGTTGGCCAGCATCCAGGCGGAGTGGCTCCGTGCGGAGGTGGTCAGGCTCGCGTTCGGCGCGAGCGGGGGTTGCGCCGCGATGGCGTTGAATTCGGTCTGCAACAACGCCAGATTCACGCTGAAATAGGAGTAGCTGCTGGTGACGTCCGGGTCAGTGGTGGCGGCGAGTCTGGCTCCCTCAGAGGGAGGATTGGCGCGGGCGCGGTTGATCAGCTCGAGGTAGAGTTGCTCCTCGGCGGTCGGGTTGCCGAAGTTGTAGAGAGTCTGGGCGTGGCAAGGGGCGGCGAGCGTCGCCAAGCCGCCAAGCGCGAGAAAGAGGAGGCTGCCGGTGTGGCGAATTCGTTGGCTGGAGTGGGATGGCAAAGCGGCTTTTTTAGAAAATTCACCTAGCTTTAGCACGTTTTTCCTAACAGTCAAACGAAAGGAAATATTCGAGGTTCCGTTGGGTCGGCCAGCCGGTTTACCGTCCGCAAAAGGCGGAATGAATTCCGCCCTCCAAATAAAACGCCGCCCGGCGCGAACCGGACGGCGTATCGATGGCTTTTGTCAGATCGGCCGGACTCAGGCGACTTTCGAAGCGTGTTTCGCTTCGAGCGCTTGCTTGGCCTGGGCGATGATCGCCGAGAACGCGGCGGCGTCGCTGACAGCGAGATCGGCGAGGATCTTGCGGTCGGCTTCGATACCGGCGGCTTTGAGGCCTTCGATGAAGCGCGAGTAGGTCAGGTCCTCGTTGCGGCAGGCGGCGTTGATACGCTGCGTCCACAGACGGCGGAACTGGCCTTTGCGGCGCTTCCGGTCGCGATACTCATAGGTCATCGCCTTGCGGACGGCGTCCTTGGCATAACGGAAGAGCTTCGAGCGGAATCCGCGGAAGCCCTTGGCCCGGAGCAGCGTGCGCTTGCGGCGCGCGCGGCTGGCGGGGGAATTGGTGGCACGTGGCATTTTGTTTTATCAGTTTGAACAGACCGTTGTTTTCATTTCCTTCCGCAGTCTCGACTGTTCGTGTCTCCCTCTCGGGATCAGGCTGTGTAAAGGCCGTCCGATTCGCGGACGGGGGCGTATGCTTGGTTGGAGCGGTTCAGTTAGCGGGAAAAGGGAAGATTCTCTCTGACGTTGCGAAGGTCAGCATCGGAGACGAGAGCGGCTTGCCCAAGACGACGCTTGCGCTTGCTGTTCTTGCCTTGCAACAAGTGGCGGGCCCCTTGTTTGCGACGTAGAATTTTCCCCGTACCTGTGACTTTGAAACGCTTTGCAACGGCTTTCCGTGTTTTTGCTTTTCCTCCGACTCTTGGCATGGGACGGGCAAGCTATGGGACCAAGCCTTCTTGGCAAGGCAAAAATGGCGATT
>JANMJQ010000082.1:0-17592 GCA_031371445.1 Akkermansiaceae bacterium | reverse complement strand
CCGAGCTTCTCGCCATCGATTCGGGAATCACGAATTTCGGCGGCTTTGTGGATGCTGTTTTCGACCCGCCACTGTTGGGAAATGGAGTCGCACTGCCACACGCGCGCAGCGTGCTGGCACGCGAGATCGTCTGTGTTGCGGCACGCTGCGCAAGTCCGGTGCCCTTCGGACCTGATGCGGCGCCAGTGCAATTGATTTTTCTGTTAGGTGTCCCGCCGCATCGCATCAGCGAGTATCTCGGGCTCACGGCATCCCTCGTGCAGCGGCTGCGCGATCCGAAAACACTCGCCTCCCTGCTCACAGCAAACACCGCGGACGAATTCACCGCCTTGCTCGCGTAGGGGCGATCACCGGTCGCCCCGCATTCATTCCTCCGCATTCATTCATCCGCATTCATTCATCCACCCTCCCCGCAATCTCCGATGTGAATATTCATTCCGGGGACTTCCATGTGCAGATTCATTCGGGGCGACCGGTGATCGCCCCTACGCGATAAATTCTCTTGTCCTGGCATCACCGCAGGAGAAAAGTGCTTCCATGAAATTCCCGCCGTTTCTGGTGTTTTTCCTGGGACTCGCAGCCCAACAGAATCTGCATGCGAATGGCGGCGGCTACTACCGCGGTGGAGTGCAATCCGCGGGCGATGTGGCGGGATTTGAACCGAGCGCCACGGAGAACGTTCGCATCCTCGATGAAAAACTAACCATCACGCTGGGTCCTAAAGAAGCCGATGTGGAAGTCCGTTACCTGATGCGCAACGAAACTGACAAGAAGGTGAAAGTGCGCTTTGGATTCCCGGTGGAGGAGTCGTTTGATGACGACGAAATGGGCATGGAACCATCCGCCAAAAAGAAGCCGGCTGACGGCAAGAAGCTCGAATACTGCAAGCATTACCAGATCACCGCGGCGGGCAATGCCATCGAATCCAAATGGCAGGGCGAACTGAAGAATTCCGAGGACGCGCGCTTCAAAGGAGTCGCCGGGTGGTTGATCTCCGAGTTGACCTTCGCGGCCCACGAGGAAAAGCCAGTGATGATCCGTTTTCAAAGCGCTTATCCGATGTCGGAGTGGAGCGTGAGCGATAACACATCCAAAGACGCGGCGATTTTCCGTTATCGCCTGTCCACCGCGGCTTGTTGGAACGGCAGCATCGGCACGGGAAAAATCGTCCTCAAACCCAATGGCATCCGGGCGGACGATTTGAAAGTCATCAAGCCAGTGAATCGCTTCAAGAAAGAGGGCGCCAACTGGGTCTGGAATTTCGAAAACCTGGAGCCCAGCCTCGCGGACGATTTCGAAGTCGAAGCCGCTCCCGCCGAAAACAGCTACCCACAAACCGAAACAGGGGCGGATGGTGACACGCATATCACGGGAACCTACATCGAACGCGGCTCGCGCTGGTCCATGGCGCACTCCAACTACAAGGTCAAAGCCAGCTCCACGCTGCCCCCCGATGGCGAGATCAAGTACGACGCGGACAATATCAAAAATTTCTGGGGCGAAATGTGGAGCGAAGGAGCAAAGGGCCCGGGCATCAATGAGTGGCTGGAACTGGAACCGATCGCTCCCAAACCGCTGACAGCGATCAGCATTTTACCCGGTTGCGTCAAAACCCAGGAGCTGTTCGAAGCCAATGCCCGTCCAAAGAAGATGATGGTGGAACTGAACGATGAGCATAAATTCACGGTCGATGTTCCGGATTCAAAGGAGGAATTCGAATTTCCGGTTTCGGATTATACCAAGGCAGTGAAAAAAATCCGGCTGACTTTTGTGGACGTCTGGCCTGGCAAAAAGTTCGAAGACTTGTGTGTCAGCAGCGTCCGCCTTCATGTCGCTCTCGATAAAAAACCGAAGCTCCAGCCTGTTCGTTAGTCAGGCATGCTTGTTACTGGCCCTCGGTGGAAGCATTGACGCCAGTCAAACACTGCCCGTCTTTCTCGCGGACAACCATGCGGAGACCTTTGGCTGGATCTCGCGCACTTTCGATCCGGATGCCCGTTATCAACTGGTGCTGGTGGACGCCCACTCGGACGCTTCGATGGCCGAACGTTCCGAGGAAATCCGCGAAAATCTGCGGCGCGTGCCATCCGCGGAAGTCCGTGCCGAGCGGGTGGAGCAATGGCGCCAAGCGGGCCGAATCCAAGCCTTCAACTGGATCGAACCCTTGATGCCGCGGCCCCTGGATCAGGTGTTGTGGCTCGCCGCACCGGAGCTTTCGGCAGAGAAGCGAGCGGAGATGAATCGGGAAGCCACCGAATCGCTGGACGGACGAATCGAGGTAGAGCCGCGGTCCGCAGGCTCGTTGGCGGAACGGTGGCGGACATTGGATCTAATAGAATTCAGCAAGTGGGAACCCGCCGGCAAGCCGGTGATTCTCGCCATCGATCTCGATTTCTTCGCGGGCATGGAAGCGTCAAAACGGGAAGCAATTTTCGAAACCATCTGGCAACGCGCGATGGATTGGCCGGGCTTGGCGGGAGTGGCATTCTGTGTTTCCCGACCCTGGCTATCAGATGATGCGGAAGCGGACGCGTTGGTGAACCTCGCTTGCGATACCGTTTCACGCACACGAGGAACCATGCTTGAAATTGATGCATCACTCGATGACCGGCCGGACCATTCGCTGAAAGCATCGCAATCCCCCACCGCGATCCCGCGCTGGGATGCGGAAAAAATTTCGATTCAACTTCGTTCCCGCTGGCTGGCGATGCGCGGACGATTTCGGATCAGTGATCGCAAACGGGATTGGCCGACCCTTCTCGACGGATGGAACAGCGATCAAATCATAGCGTCCATCGAGCCGGAACGAGGTGAAATGGATTGTGACGGCGTCTGGCGTTTTCCGTTTCAAGATCCACCGACTTTGCGAATCGCCGCGCCTATCGGATCAACCGGAAGAGTCCGTTGGTTTATCTTGGAACCGGCGCGTGCGGCTTACGATCTGCTGCCGGAGACAGGACTTGGTAAAACTTTTTCATCATCGCCGGGACGCTGGATTTATGAAAAACGCCACAGCCTCGGAGTGACACAGGATCTCGCGCTTGCCGCCGCAACATGGCGACCCGCTACACCCGGCCAAGTACGCGTCATCGCCGAGGTCCAGACACAGAGCGGATGGATTACAACAGCACCCATCGAGTTGCGGCTGTCCGAGGGCAAAGGATTCCATGCCGCGCTTTCGGAATGTTTCCGCATGCCTTACGTCTTCGGTATCGCTGGTGTGCGGGAAGGCGATCTATGCGGCGTGGAAACCTCATGGGGCTCCGATTGTGCGAACTTCCCCATCGCGGCGTGGCGGCGCAACGGCCTACCATTTTCCTGGGGTGATCCCGGACGCTTGCGCGCGCAGCTCGCCACGAAGGCCGAGAACATCACGCTGGCGGCTGATGTTTCGTTCAGCACCGAGGAAATGGATGTAGGAATCGTCATCGACTTCGGACATCACGTCGCCGCTCTTTGGGAGGATCGGCCCCCGATGGGAAAACTGGGTGGAAACGATCTCGTTGCGCATCATTTGGGGAGTTTCCCCGAGATCGTGGAACTCGCAACGCTGGCCCGCGATCGCCCGCATTTTTCTGTTAGAACGCCGCGGCGGGCATCGGCGAACTGTGCGGTGAAAATCGCCGGAGACGTCGTGCTGGCTGGCGAGGCAAGCGAGGAGATTCCGGGATTCGAAAAAGGCGATGCCGCGTTTTTCATGGCAAATCTTGAAGGCGTGCCATCGTTGGAAAATCCCGATCATCCGCCACGCTATGATTTCCGTTTTCCGCCAGAACGCCTTACATGGTTGCGCCAAAAAGGGATCGATGCCGTTTCCATCGCCAACAACCACTGCGGCGATGCCGGGAGAACAGGACTTGAAGAGGCAATTCAAGCGCTCCGGCAGTCAGGAATCGCAGTCGTAGGTGCCGGTACAAACTCCGCGGCAGCATGCAAGCCATGGCGGTCAGAACACAATGGCGTCCGCATCGCCGTGTTCGGGGTATCCCTCGTGGAGACCCTGACCGCGGAAGACGGAAAAGCCGGGGCTGCGAAATTGCCCGAACACAGCTCATTGTTGGAAGCGGAAATGCGCCGCGCCAAGGAGGCCGGAGAAAACATCATCGTGCTCGTCCACGGCGGCGATGAATACCAACAACGAGTGAACGACGATCAGCGGAAATGGGCAAGGTGGCTGGTAGCACGCGGCGCGACGCTGGTCGTTGGAGCGCATCCGCATGTGATCCAGCGAACCGAATCGCACGGCGGCGCGATCATCGCTTATTCACTGGGAAACGCCGTTTATCCGAAAACATTGAAGGGTGCCGACTCGGGAGAAATTCGCTCGTTTCGGTTGCCGTAGGGGCGATCACCGGTCGCCCCGCATTCATTCCCCCGCATACATTCCTTCACCCTCACCGAAATCTCCGATGTGTGAAGATTCATTCGGGGCGACCGGTGATCGCCCCTACAACGCTTACTGGTTCGACTTATCGAAGGCAGCATCGAAGGCGATCTTGCTGGTTGGAAAATCCACGGCTCTCACGAAGGCCGCGGCTTCTTCACCACCGTGAACGCGGTCCATGCGGATGTCCTCCCATTCAACCGACAAAGGCCCGCGATAACCCACGTCGTTGAGCGCGACGATGATATCTTCGAACTCAATATCGCCATGACCCAGTGAGCGGAAGTCCCAGAAACGGCGGGCGTCTCCAAAATTGGTATGGCCGCCGAAAACCCCCACGGTGCCATCGCCATGGTTCCACCAGACATCCTTCATGTGGACATGGTAAATCCGTGAACCGAGGTCGCGAATGAATTTCACATAGTCTACACCTTGGTAACCGAGGTGCGACGGATCGTAGTTGAAACCAAAACGCTTGTGATTCCCAACCGCTGCGAGAGCGCGTTGGGCGGACGCGATATCGAAGGCGATTTCGGTCGGATGAACTTCCAGAGCGAAGTTCACATTGACCTTGTCGAAGGCGTCGAGGATCGGCAGCCAGCGCTTGGCAAAATCCTTGAAGCCTTTTTCATAATACTCCTGCGAAGTCGGCGGGAAGGCATAGATCGAGTGCCATATCGACGAGCCGGTGAATCCATTCACCACCGCGGGAAATTCATCTTTGCTTTTGCGGCCCGGCTTGGCGTTGAAAAACGCACGCGCCGCTTTGCCCGTGGCGATCATCTTCTTGGCGGCGCGTTTGCGAACGCCCTCGGGAGTTCCATCACCCCAGACATCCGGCGCCAGAATCGACTTGTGGCGCTCATCGATGAGATCACAAACTGCCTGGCCGACGAGGTGGTTCGAAATGGCGTAGCAAGTCAGACCATGTGCGGCTAATAGTTCCCACTTGTCCTTCACATAGCTCTTGCTGGATAGCGCGGCATCGACATCGAAGTGATCGCCCCAGCAGGCGAGTTCCAGGCCGTCGTAACCCATTTCATAGGCAAGCGGCGCGAGCTTTTCGAGTGGCAGATCGGCCCATTGGCCGGTGAAGAGAGTGACGGGGCGGGACATGGTTGGATGGGGTTGGACTTTCCGAACATTGAGCACCACCTCCGCGCCGGACCAAGCAAATTCCTAGCAATATCAATCAATCAATGGTGCATCCATTTCACGGCAGGAGTGGATTCCAAACGTTCTCAAATCCGAATGATTTGAAGTCTTTCACGTTTGCCGTGGCTAGCTGGGTGACTCCGTGGTGCCGCAATGTCAAAGCCAGCCGGGCATCTATGATTTGACGGAATCCCGCCTTGGTTCCGGCTGCCCACTTCCACAGATGAGAGGAGACCATCGGGTCGTAATCAATGCAACGCCAAAGAGGGTTGGATTTCAAGGCTTGGCAGTATTCAGCCGCTTCCTTGGCCGAATACGGTTTCACAAAAATGGCTCCATTCCGCAACTGCATGTAAAGCTCCACCAGCACCAATTCACAGACCACAAACTCTGTCACCGAAGATTCCAACGCGGCGAAAAACTCACGGGCCCTCGAATGATTTGGTGAATCTGGATCAGCCGAATGGATGAAGAGGTTGGTATCTGCTGAAATCATTAATTATCAGCTTAAGTCGTTTGGAATCGGTTTTCGATCGCAGCGGCCTCGCACTTCACGGTAGCCGGGTCCACCAAGTGCCCACCGCTGCCTCTCAATACGGGCATAATCCAAGGTTTGGCCGCAGGCTCTGACTCTGGGCAACTCATGACGTAGATTTCCATGCCACGCCGGATCAGCTCCGCCACGGAGAGATCTCTTTCTTTGGCAATCCGGCGCAACCGCGCGAAAAGCGGTTCCGGAAGTTGAATTTGGGTTCTTGTCATGGCGACAATCTAATGTCAGCATCGGATTGTTGTCAATAATAGCAATTCATGCCAATGCAGTCGGACGGTGGCAGTCACCTGCGAGATTGGAAAATGACGATCCTCAAATCGGCTGACTCCCACCGGTCCGCGGGTGGCGGAGGAGAGGAAAATTTCATCCGCGGCGTGAAGAGCCGACAGGTCGAGCGCGCATTGGCTCACCGCCATGCCGGCACGGGCAGCGATTTCGCAAATCACCTCGCGACCTATTCCAGGAAGGCAGCCCGAGTCGAGCGAAGGCGTGAACAGCGCCCCATCCTTCACCAAAAACAAATTGGCTGTGGCCGATTCGCAAAGCTGGCCAGCCGTGTTGATGAAAATCGCTTCGTCAAAGCCATCGCGGCGCGCGCGATCAAGTGCGATGAGATTCTCCGCATAACACGATGTTTTCAAACCGGCGATCGGCGAACGTTCATTGCGCGGCCATGGCGACAGGCATGCTGTGATGGCATCGTCCAATACAGTCATCGGAAACGCGGCAAGCCACAGCAAGCGATCCGCACCCGGAGCGAGATCGTTATGAGGACCGCTGCCTGCGGTCACGATGAGCCGGAGCCGTGCCGTGCCGCTGGCGAGGCCATTTCTAACAAGCAGTTCCTTGGCGATTTCGCGCAAATCGAAAACTCCAACCGGCCAGCCGAGACGCGCGCAACTTTGATGCAACCTCGCCAAATGCCGGTCCGCGAAGACGACGACGCCATCGACCGCGAGCATCGTTTCGAAAAGGCCCAGCCCGAGAAAAGCCCCGCGGTCCTGCGCGGCGCCGGGATAGCGGTCGGCGGGAAGCCATTCGTGGTTGCACCAGATTTCAGCCATGATCGCGGTCGCGAAGGAAACCAATCCCGCACGCGGATGGCAACTCCTTGCGTCGGGCGCCGCGTTCATTCCAAAGTCGGCCATGCGGATTTTCCTATTCACCTGCGGTGCGGCCATTCTCGGACTCGGTGTCGCGGCGCACTTCCTTTTGGACAGACCCCATGCCGCCGGCTTTCTGGAAGGCGCGTTGAAGCTCGGCGGAGGCATCGTGATCTGCGGTCTTTTTTCGCTGAAAATGCCATGGCACGGCATCATCGGCGCCGGAATTCTGGCACTGCTCGGCGCGGCCCGGGGCCTGGGGAACCTGCCTAGCCTCACAAAATTTTTCGCAGGTGACCAACCGCAGGGAACGCAACCCCTGTTAGAAGCGGGCGTCACGGCGATCTGCCTGCTGCTGTTGATCAGCGTGGTGCGGGCGCTGCTCCGGGAGCGGACCCGCCGGATGTTGGAGCGGGATTGACCGGCGGCGCCGGTTGCGGATTTGGCGGCACGGACGGCGGACCACCCGGCGGCGGACCACCCGGCGGCGGAATGGGCGGCGATCCCGAGGGCGGTTTGTTCGGATCCGGCACCGGTGTCACCGGGGGTACTGGCGTAGGTGGTGCAACTTTCGGCAACAAATCCTGCCATTGATGAAGCTGATAGCCTTCGCCCTCTCCGCCGATTTCGCCTAACAGGTCATGGCAGCGCTGACGCCACTTTTCATAATCGGGTGGACCTTTTTCCCCATCATGGCTGCCCGGGAAAACGAGGTAACCGACTTTCAAATCCGAAACGGGCCGGTTGTAGGATGAAGCCTTCGAGTTGATTTCCTTGGCCAGACGCAACGATCCCTCGCCCACTTTGAATGTCGGACCGCCGTCACCGACAATCGCCGGATAAAGGTTCTTCCCGAAAACCACCACTGCATAGTCACCGATGTTTGGCGCGAAGGCATCGCCGGATGAAAGGATGTCCACCGGGATGACGATGAATGGATCATAGTCGGCGATGAGGAAGCTGCGGGATTTCAGATCATCGATCCCGCGCTTGAGCATGCGGATGCGTTCGCGCAGCCAGGTTTTGCGATCTGCCGCTGCGTTGCCGGATAGCTCCTTTTCGGCGGCGGCGATACGGCGCTCATAGCCCTCGATGATCGGATTCGCGTTGGTCGTTTTCTTGGGCCAGCCGTAGCTGGTGAACGGTTGGTAGTTCGGGGAATTGACGATGTCCTCAGGCATGACCGGCAGGCGATCGCCGTCCGATCCATCGGATACGACATCCATTTCCGCCTGCATGAAAAACACGCGGCGGCCGCTGTCTCCCTGGAACTGGAGGATCGTCTCGCAGTCGTAGATATTATGTTTTGTCAGCAGTTCGTTCAGGCTGTTCGCATCACGGCGGACGCGGCCCACTTTGTTGTCGTAGAGTTTTTTGAACCAGTCCGAGACCTTCGCTTTGGCGATGAGCGGAGGCAGGCCAGGGAGCATTTTGCCGAGTTCGGGATTTCCCGCTTCGAGTTCCGCGAATGTCGTTGCCGGGCTGGGGACGCGCAGCGCCAATTGATAGCTTGCGGTGTAGCTCGCTTCATCGATGCGCTCCTTCGACGCGACTCCGCCCTTCTCGATGTTGACGACGGTCTTGAATGGAATGCCGGAGCGGAGTTTGCGGACATCGGTGACAGCGCCGATCTCGACTTCAGACACTGCGGGCGGCGGGTTCTCCTTGGGCGCTTGCTTGGCGCGTTCTTCGAGCAATTTCTTGAGGGCCGCGGTGTCGCGCTGGTATTTCGCTTCCGCCTCCGCGAGCAGCTTCGACTCCTCTTTCCGGAAAATGTCCTCATGTGAGGGAGCCGCGAGGGCCGGCTTCGGCGAAACGATTTCCTTCATTTCCCGCCTGAACTTCGAGGGCAGCCTGGTGGCGAAAATCCCGGCGCCGATCACCACCAGGTAAATCACATCCCGCCAGCCGAACCAGCGGCGTTGAGCACGGGATTTGCCAAGGGTCTGCCGATCGTCCATGTCGGAACCTAGCCATTTCCGGCCCCGCGACAAACTTTTCAGCCGCACCAGTCCATCATTTTTCCGATGCGGAAAACTCGGCCATGACAAAAGCCGCGCCATCCCTACACTCGCCGCCGTGAGCTACCAGGTTTTCGCGCGAAAATACCGTCCCAAGACATTCGACGACGTTCTAGGCCAGGATCATGTCGTCCGCACCCTCCGCAATGCCATTTCCCAAAAGCGCCTTGCCCACGCCTATCTCTTCGTCGGCCCCCGCGGCACCGGCAAGACTTCGACCGCCCGGATTCTCGCCAAGGCCCTCAATTGCACCGGCGGCCCGAAAGCGGATTTCAATCCCGACGAGGATGTCTGCATCGAAATCGCCGAAGGCCGTTCGCTCGATGTGTTGGAAATCGATGGTGCCTCCAACAACGGCGTCGAACAAGTGCGCGACCTGCGTGAATCAGTCCGCTTCGCACCGGCGCGCGGGCAGTTCAAGATCTACTACATCGACGAGGTCCACATGCTCTCGAACGCCGCCTTCAATGCCTTGCTCAAGACATTGGAAGAGCCTCCTCCGCATGTAAAATTCATTTTCGCAACAACCGAGCCAAACAAGATTTTACCCACCATCCTCTCGCGCTGCCAACGCTTCGACCTGCGGCCGATTCCAACCGAAACGATCTCGGAACACCTGCTCCACATCGCCAAAGTAGAAGGGATCACCCTCGATGAAACGGCGGCATGGGCCATCGCAAAAGGCGCCGACGGAGGAATGCGCGACGCCCAGTCGATGCTCGACCAACTGGTCTCGTTCTGCGGCAACACGATCAACGAAGCCAACGTGCTCGACGTCTTCGGATTCACCTCCCGCGAAAAAGTTGCCGCCCTCACCCAGTCATTGCTCGGCCGCGACAATCCAACCGCGCTTTCGTTGATTCAAAAAGAAGCGGAAAGCGGTCGCGAACTATCGCAACTGTTAGGCGAACTCATCGGCTGCCTGCGCGCGCTGCTCGTGGCCAAGCTCGATCCCAAAGCCGATGGCGAAGGTATCCCCGCGCCGCTGTGGACTGCCTTGCTCGCGGCCGCCGATGAATATCCGCCCGACCGCATCCTCGCTGCCATCGATGTCTTTGCCGAAACCGAAGGCCGGATGAAATGGGCCACCAACAAGCGCCTGCATTTCGAATTGGGCGTCATCAAAGCCATCCAATCTCTTGGTGAGGTCCGCATCACCGACGTGATCAAAGTGCTCACCCGCGGCGCTGATTTTATTCCTGCCGGTGTTTCCCTCAGTGAAGCGACTCCAAGCCCCACGACCACCAACGCTGCTCCAGCGGCCAAGGAATGGCAACCAGCCGCCGAACCGGCGCCGGAAGTCGTTGCCGCTCCTGTCGCCACAAAACCCGCGCCGGCGCGTGGCTATTCGAGTTTCGATTCACTGATCGACGCAGCACCCGATGTCAGCGAGCCGCCGGCCGTAGCGGATGCCCCGCCGTGGAAATCCGAAACGCCCGCTCCGGCAGCGAAAGCTCCCGAACCACAACCCGTTCTCACTCCCGCGGAAGATCCCTTTTTCAACGACCCCCTCATCCAATCCGCCCTCGTCAAATTCGAAGGCAGGGTCCTGGGGTGAGGAAAGAAGTTGATGGTCGATAGTTGATGGTTGATAGCAAGAATCTCAAATCACTAACTCTCCCACTTCTCACTTCTCACTCGGCACTTCCCCCTCTTCTCTATCAACCATCAACTCTCAACCATCAACTTCTTAAAATGGATATCCAAAAACTAATGCGCCAAGCCCAGCAGATGCAGGCTGGCCTTGCCGCGAAGCAGGAAGAACTCGCCCTCCAAACGGTCGAAGCTTCCGTCGGCGGCGGCAAGGTGAACGTCATCGCCACTTGTGCCGGCGACGTTCTCTCGATCAAGATCGATCCTTCCGTCATCGACCCGCAAGACGCTGAATTTCTGGAAGAGCTCGTTCTCAAAGGCGTCCAGGAAGCCATCACCAAGGGCAAGGAACAAGCAGCCGAGGAGATGAAAAAGCTGACCGGTGGGATGAAGATACCGGGCCTATAAATTTTCTAATCTGTGTCCCTTCGCAGTCGCCGTCTTGGATGGATATTGGTAGCGATTTCTTTGCTGCTGCATCTTTTCACGGTTTACTGTTACGCACGGCAACCCGACGCCATGGCGGCGTTCACGGTGATACCGATCTGGGTATGGGGTGGGTTTGGTTTGGTGCTTTCGAGCGCCGCGTTCTATTTCCTCAGGGCCTCACTGTCGCTGGTCATGTCGGGAGTGTGGGCTGTCACTTTGCTGGTCGGGGCGGACGAAGCGCGGGTGTTGGCGAATTTGGGAAAATCGCCACCGCTGCCCGGCAAAGCAGAGCCCTACGAAGGCAAGCCCCTGCTGCGCGTCATCACCATGAACTGCGCGGTCTTCCATTATGGCAACCCCGCATCCGACGTCGCCGCGTGGCAGCCGGACATCGTGCTGTTGCAGGATGCCTTTCCCGATCAAGTCCGGCAAGTCGCGGATGTGCTTTATCACGGTCTGGGCGATTACCGCGCTCACTTGACGAACGGGGTGGTTACCCGGTGGAAAATCGACCACGAAATCCGCGATCCCGCGCGCCGCAACCAACAGGTGGGCATTCTTTTGCCCGACGGCTCACATATCGAAGTCGTGAATGTCCATCTCGCATCCGCCGAGGCCGACCTCCGCTTGTGGTCGAAGTCGGCGTGGTTCGAACACCGCAACAACCGGGTCCTCCGCCAGCAGGAACTATCGCTGAGCCGCCAAATCCTCGAGCAAACCACCGACTTCCCCGACAGCCCCACCATCTTCGGCGGCGATTTCAACGCCCCGGCTTTTGACATCGTGCACCGGCAGCTTTCGCGCGATTTCGTGGATAGCTTTTCCGCCGCGGGAACTGGCTGGGGCGACACTTATCAACGCCGGTTCCCCATTGTCCGCATCGACCATCTCTACACGACCCGGCATATCATCCCGATCCGCTGTCGCGCGGTCATGACCCGCCACAGCGATCACCGCATGGTGGTTGCGGATTACCTAACAGGGCCCGGAATCAAGCCCTGATACTTGACCACTTCGGGAAGGAGGGCGACGCTCGGGCATGACGCGCGAGAAAATGGCGGAGGTGCTCGAGGAGATCGCCTTGATGCTCGAACTGAAGGATGAAAACCCGTTCAAGGTCCGCGCATACCGGCAGGGCGCTGAAACTGTTAGAAATTACGACGGCGAAATCGCGGCCCTCGCCGCGAACAACAATCTCAAGGGCATTCCGGGAATGGGCGATGCGCTCCGTGAGAAGTTGCATGAACTGGCAACGACAGAGAAACTTGAGTTCCATCAAAAGCTACGTGCCGAATTTCCCATCGGCTTGTTCGAACTCTTCGATCTGCAGGGGCTCGGGCCAAAGAAGGTCAGGGCGCTTTATGAGACGCTGGGAATCTCCTCCATCGCCGATCTGAAGGTGGCCTGCGAGTCAGGAAAAATCGCGGGCCTGCCCGGTTTCGGCGCGAAGACACAAGCCAAGATCCTCGAAGCCATCGCGCTGCGCGAAACTTTTTCCGGCGTGTTTCTGTTAGGGCCAATCACACCCTTGGCCGAGGAAATCCTGGCCACGCTTCGCCTACATCCGGAAATCTCACGCGTCTCGGCCGCGGGGTCGTTTCGGCGTGCGAAGGAAACCGTCGGCGATCTTGATTTCCTCGTCGCCACCAAAGAACCCGCGCTTGTGTGCGAAGATTTCACCACGCTGCCGCAAGTCGAATCGATCATCGCCTGCGGTGACACCAAGTCTTCGGTGCGCTTGAAAAACGGCCTGCAATGCGATCTGCGGGCGGTTTCAAATGCCCAGTTCCCCTTCGCTCTGCAATACTTCACCGGCTCCAAGGAACACAACGTTGCAATCCGTTCGCTGGCGCTGAAGAAGAACCTTTCGCTGAACGAATACGGCTTCACGCCCGCGAACCCGGACAAGCCCTTTACAATTCCCGAAGTCAACGAGGAGGCCGACATTTACCGCGCCCTCGGCCTTGATTTCATCCCGCCCGAACTGCGCGAAAACCGCGGCGAAATCGAAGCCGCAGCCGATCACTCGCTGCCGAAATTGATCGAACTCTCCCAACTCCGCGGCACCTTTCACAATCACACGACGGAATCCGACGGCCATGACAGCCTCGAAGCGATGGCGGATGAGGCCATCGAACTGGGCCTGCAATATCTCGGAATCGCCGATCACTCGAAGTCATCCTTCCAAGCCAACGGCCTCGATGAAGCGCGTTTGCTCAAGCAAGTCGCTGCGATCCGGAAACTCAACGAGGGCTATGAAAATTTCCGTCTCTTCGCGGGCACTGAAGTGGATATATTGAAAAACGGCGAACTCGATTTCGACGACGATCTGTTAGGCCAGCTCGACTATTGCGTGGCCTCCGTTCACGCCTCGTTCACTCTCACGGAAGACGAAATGACGCGGCGGATTTGCAAGGCGATGGAGAACGAACATGTCACCATGCTCGGCCACGTCACCGGACGGATGCTGCTCAAGCGCGAAGCCTATGCGGTGAACCACGAGAAGGTCATCGACTGCGCGGCCGAGACACGGACCATCATCGAACTCAATTGTAGTCCGATGCGCCTCGACATGGATTGGCGCTGGTGGAAGAAGGCGCGCGACAAGGGTGTGTTGTGCTCGATCAATCCGGACGCCCACTCGGTCGCCCGGCTTCATCACATCGGCCTCGGAATCCGCTTGGCGCGGAAGGGCTGGTTGCGGAAAGACGATGTCTTCAACACGCGGCCCGTTAAAGAAGTGGAGAGGTTTTTGAAGACACCGAAGGCGAAGCGCTGAGCGCATTACAATATTGTATAGCCGTTCTCAATGTCCCAACGGGACAACCTATACCAGCCTGGGGCAAGTGAGGAACGAGCGCCGCCCCAGGTTTGGAAAGCGAAGCGAAATGGGCGCAAACTGAAGACGTCGCCAACACAAAATGCCTGGCTGCTGCGCCTCCTTCGCGCGCTGCGATGGAGTTTGGTTGTCTGCCAGCGCCTCAAACTTGCGCGTGTTTCCGCATCGCGAACAGACCCTGGCCGATGGCCAGGGCTGGTATGGATCGGCCCTTCAGGCCATTGCAAAGGGCTGCGGTTTTACTCAATGCTCTAATCCAAGGGGATTCTTGACCACGGGCCGTGATGAGCGAAAGTCGAAGCATGCCCGCCGTCCGATTTCATGCCGCAATGGGTTTGCTGGGCTTGGTCATTGCCGGCCCCTTGATGGCAGCGGATCGCTACATCAGCCCGAGCGGGATCGATACGAATCCAGGAACGCTCGAAAAGCCCTGGAAAACATTTTCATTCGCAACGGGCAAACTGGTGGCTGGCGACAGCCTCTTCCTGCGCGCCGGAGTTTATTCGCAACGTTTCGTCTTGGACGGCAAACACGCGACCGCAACCGCGCCGATCGTGATCCGCAATTATGAGAAAGAAGCGGCGATCATCGATGGCAGCAAACTTGACGTTCCCACTGGCGACCGTGCTGGATTGGTGGTGATTTCGAATTGCGATCACATCCACCTCAGCGGCCTTGATATCCGCAACTCTGTGACGAGCACCGCCAGCCGCTTGCCGGCGGGCATCCAAGTTCTGGGTGCGGGCACTGGCACCTGGGTAATGAATTGCAAGGTCCATCACATTTGGCAAAGCACTACCTCGGCGAATGGCAATGGCTTTGGCATTGCAGTCTATGGCAGCGCCGCTTCACCGATCGACAAGCTCATTCTCGACGGCAATGAAGTGTTCGATTTGCGCACCGGCTCCAGCGAGTCGGTCGTGTTAAATGGCAATGTCACGAACTTCTCGGTCACCAACAACAAGGTGCACGATTGCAACAACATCGGCATCGATTTCATCGGCTTTGAAGGCAGCAATGCCAACGCAGCCCTCGACCAAGCCCGCGGCGGGGTTTGCTCGGGCAATGTCATTTATAAAATCGATTCCAAGTTCAACCCCTCCTATGGCGGCAACTTCAGCAACGGCGGAGGAGATGACACCCGCAGCGCACCGGGTCTCTATGTGGATGGCGGCAAGGACATCGTGATGGAACGCAACTTGGTTTATGACTGCAACTTCGCGGTTTCCGTGGGCAGCGAACACAAAGGCAAGGTGAGCAGCAACGTCACCGTCCGCGACAACCTCTTCCACCACTGCCACGTCGGCGGCATCGTCGTCGGTGGCTCCGACACTTCGAATGGCGGCGCGGAAAATTGTTCATTCACCAATAACACGCTGTGTGACAACGACAGCGCCGGCTTCGGCGGCGGACAAATCATGATCCAACACTATGTGAAGAATTCCGTGATCAAACGCAACCTGATGATCTCGACGGCGGACTTCGTGCAGTTTGTCTTGAAGGGCGACAGCACCGGCTCGTTTGCGGCGGGCGCGATCGATTTCAATCTCTATCAACTCCGCAACAGCGCGGACTTTGAATTCTATTGGAACGGCAGCGCCAAATCGAGCTTCGCCAGTTGGAAGAGCGCGGGCTCCCTGGCGAAAGATATCCATTCGTCGCTCATCCGCACTTCTCTACGATTGGTTGGAGGAACTCCGGGCATTGACGCGGCTCCCGCCGATTTTGCGTTGGACGCGGGTTCACCTGCCATCAACACCGGCGCAGCGAGCGGCTTTCCATTCATTCCCACGGCCGCGGAAAAAGATTTCAACAACGCCCCCCGCCTCAACGGCGCGCATGTGGATATCGGAGCCTTCGAGTTCGGATCGAAACCGTGAATCGATCCGGAAAATTCCATGCGCTGCTGGCGACCGCACGCATCGCCAACGTGCCGAGCGTGGTGAGCAATGTGTGGGTGGGTGTGGCGATGGTTTTAGGGGGAAGTAATTCGCGATTAAACAGCGAGCTAGTCGGTGGTGGAGTTCCGACCGTAACTGTTGAGATTCCCTGGCTGAAAATCGCCTTTCTGACAATAGCCGGAATCTGTCTCTACGTTTCCGGAAATTTCTTTAACGACTGGATGGATCGTCACTGGGATGCGGAGCGACGACCCGAACGGGCTCTTCCGAGAAGGTTGTTCACCGAGTCCAGTTATCGGAATGTCGCAATCTTTCTCAGCCTCGCGGGTGTCGGATTTGCTGCCACAATCAACATTCCGACCTGCGTTACCGCAGTGGCCATCGTCTTTTGGATTATAGTTTATACGATCTGGCACAAGCGTTCTGCGTGGGCCGTAGTTCCCATGGGATTGTGCCGGGCCCTGTTGCCAATCATGGGAGCGGTGGGCATGCTGCCCTTAGACGCAACTCGCACATATATCCATCGTTGGCAAATTCCTGGAGTGGCCGCCGGTGTCTTGCTATTTCTCTACATCGTTACTTTGTCCGCAGCCGCCCGCAATGAATCGAGACACGTTCCCTCCAAAAACTCCATAAACTGGCATCAGCTTCTATTCCTCTTACCGCCTCTGATCGTTACCTGTTTGTTCGCTCTCAGCGGATCTGAAATCGCTTTGGTTGTTTGGATTCCATACATCGTTTGGCAGGTCATTTGCCATACCCTCAATCGGAGACCTATTTCAAAATATGTCTCTTCCTTGTTGGCTGGCATTCCATTGGTGGATTGGCTCATTTTGCTGCCATTTCCGTTTCTTCAGGTGGATTGGGCTCCATTAGAATCGCACGTCTCTTCGGATCCGTTCGCATGGATCTCCTTTGCGATCCCTCCCATCGCCTTCATTTCCGCCCTCCTCCTTCAAAAACTCGCCCCCGCGACCTGATCTTCCCTCCGCGCCCCTCTCCCCTACCTCCGCAACTCCGCGTTTCGTTTCCTCCACAAAAATCCCCCTTAGCGTCTCTTCGCGTTCTTCGCGCCTTTGCGGTAAAATCTCTTCATTTCCTTGCGGGACCGGGTTTCCCGCGCTCCACTGCGGCGGGATGAGCATCGCGGAGAAACAGGAGGAAGTGCTGGAGGAACTGGCGCTTTTCCAAGATTGGACGGAGCGCTACGAGTACGTCATCGGCCTCGGCAAAAAGCTGGCACCGATGGATGAGGCCGCGAAAACCCCCGCGCACCTGATCAAGGGATGCCAATCGCAGGTCTGGCTGGATGCGCGAAGCGAAGACGGCGTCGTCCGCTATGCCGCCGACTCGGATTCATTGATCACCAAGGGCATGATCGCCTTGTTCGTGCGGGTGCTGGATGGAGAGACGCCCGATAGAATTTTGACGGCTGACATGAGTTTCATCGACCGCACCGGCTTGAAAGAACATCTCGCGCCGACCCGCGCAAATGCCTTGAACCTGATGGCAAATCAGATGAAACAACGGGCCTTGGAATTCGCATCCGCTTCATGATTGCATCACTCCTTGAATTCAACTGGCTGGCCGACCCGCAGGCATGGGGCGCGCTGT
>JANMJQ010000071.1:0-7597 GCA_031371445.1 Akkermansiaceae bacterium | reverse complement strand
CAAGCACCGAGCCGGTGGCATTTGGCGCGACGTTGGGCGTGAAAACGATCGGGCGGAGTTGATCATGGCGGCGGCCATCGGGGCGAGTCATGGCGGAGTCAAGGCATACCCGGGCAGCGCAGCAAGCGCGGAGAGAATGTGCCTGCCCGGTGGGTCACTGGTCGCCGCCGTCACCGGGAGCTGGCCCGATTTCGATTTCAGGTGCGGGCGGTGTGGATTGCATGCGTTTTTCGGCATCCTCTTGCTGTTTCAGCGCGAACTTTTCCATGAGGGCGCGCTGTTCGGCGATGGCCGCCTGATATTGTCCCATTTGCCCCGGCGTCAGAATGCCGTCGAAATTGGAAAGCATCCGCTCAAGCTCGGTGCGCTGGGAGTCCACGATCCGCTGATGGACCACCTCAGGGTCCGATCCGCCCACCGGTTCGCCGGCTTTCGCCAATGCCAGCACACCCTCGATGGGTAATTCCTTGCCGGAGGTGGGGAGGATGGATTTTTCGAGAAAGAGAGCCGCCGCCGCCGGAATCGATTGCAAGTCCTCCTTCGACTGCTGGCGCAAACGGTCGAGGGCGGCCTCACGCTGCTCCCCGGAGAAGTCGATTTCCTCGATGGCGCGATCCAAAAGCTGGTGGGCGCGCAGTTCGATGCGGTTCTCGCGTTCCCGGGCACGCATTTCCTGAAATTTCGCGAACTGCTCGGGATTCAGCAGACTCTTGAGGCCATCCTCGACCGCTTTGCCGCGCGTGGTCAGGTCGGCCAGCACCGGTGTATCCATGCTGGCAGTGGCCTGGACGTCCTGGATCAGCTTGATCATCGAGTTTTGCTGGTCGAAGGACAGGCCGAGTTCCTCAACGAGGCGCGCCATCTTTGCCTCCTCGCGGGTTTGCGGGCCTTGCGCCGCGCGATCGGCCAGCGGGTATTCGCCGGCCTTGGGGGGTTCCGGGCGCTTCGGGCTGGTTTTGGTTTCCAGCGGTGCGGTCGCTGTCGATTCGACGCGCTTCGTTGGGGCTGGAGCCTCGGTCACCGAAGTTGCGGGCGGCGGATTGGACGGTTTCGCAATCCACGCGGCGGCAAAACCGAGCACGGCCGTTAAAATTGGCAGCAAAGGGTGGGATTTCATGACTGGCGAATGGCGGCGATGGCGGCGCTCATGTCGGAGGCACCGAAGGTTGAAGAACCGGCAACCATGACATTTGCCCCCGCTTCAAAGCACAGAGCAGCCGTCGCGGCGTTGATTCCTCCATCCACTTCAACGTGGTAGGTGAGGCCTTTTGTCTCCCGAATCCGCGCGGCGGCCGCGACTTTCTCCAGAACTTCGGGCATGAATGCCTGCCCGCCGAAACCGGGAACGACGGTCATGCAGAGCAGCAAATCGATTTGATCCAAATAAAGTTCCACCGCGCTCAGGGGCGTCGCCGGATTGAGAGCAAGCCCGACTTGGCAACCCGCCGCCCGGATGCGTCGCAGCGTGTCGGCGACGTCGTGGTCCGCCTCGACATGGACCGTGATCAAATCCGCGCCCGCGGCCACGAACCGGGGCAGGAAATGGTCGGGCCGGGAAATCATCAGATGCACGTCCAGAAAGATGTCGTTGGTCTCATGCACCATGTTCACCACCGCCGGGCCGAAGGAAATGTTGTCCACGAAATGCCCGTCCATGACATCCAGATGCAGCCAATCCGCACCGCTGCGGATCGAGCGGTTCACCTCCTCGCGGAAGCAGGAAAAGTCCGCCGCCAACAAGGACGGCGCGATCACTCGGTCACGGCAGGTCTTCGGAATCACGGCGCGATTAGGGACCAACGCCGCAGGCGTTCAAGAAGAGAAACCAGAGACCAGATTCCAGAGACCAGACGAAGAGTTATATCTTCCTCCCCTATCCACAATCTACTATCCACGATCTCTCCCCGCGCGTCCCGCGCGACTCTGCGATAAATCTTCATTTCTTGTCTGGTCTCTGGTCTCTGGTCTCTGGATTCTTTCGTCCGTGGACGAACCGCCGATCATCGACTTGCATAGCGACCTCCATTTCATGGGACAGGCGCTCCGCGAAGCCCACAAGGCGCGAGCCGCGGAGGAGGTGCCGATCGGTGCGGTCGTGGTGAAGGAGGGCAGGATCATCGCTCGCGCGTGGAACCAAGTGGAAACGCTCAAAGATGCGACCGCCCACGCTGAAATGCTCGCGCTCACCGCGGCGCAGGAAGCGGTGGGCGATTGGCGCTTGGAAAAATGCACGCTCTACGTCACCAAGGAGCCTTGCCCGATGTGCGCGGGTGCCATCGTCCACTGCCGGCCTGAACGGGTTGTTTTCGGTTGTCCCGATCCCAAATGCGGGGCCGCCGGAAGCTGGATCAATCTGTTAGAAGCGAATCCACCTCTCAACCACCGCTGCGACGTCACCGCAGGCGTGATGGGCGGCGAGTGCCTGCATTTGATCCAGGAATTTTTCCGCGAGGCCCGCAGCCGGAACAAGAAGATTGCGGTGGTTGAAAATGTCGTTGAGCCGGAGATTTGAGTGAACGAATTGTTTGCAATGGAAACGCCCGCCCATGAGACATCGAAGCCCGCGCGTAGGCGTCCATTCTCCTTAGGCGCTTGATCCCGATCGCCCCTCCGCCTACGAATGGGCCGTGGCCGCGAAAGCAAAAAGTTCCCTGAAACCCGCGGAAAATTTTTATGCGGTGGTCGGCAGCGACGAGGGCCTGGTCCGTGAAAAGGCGCTGCTGCTCTACAACGATCTAACAGGTGGCAATGACGATGGCTTTACGCATGAAACCATCGACGGCATCGCCGACAACTCTGACTCCGCTTATGAGATCTGTTCCTCCACGGTGCAGGCGCTGCTGACGATCCCGATGTTCGGCGGAGACAAGGTGGTGTGGTTGCGCAACGCGAATTTCCTCGCCGACAACGTGACCGGCCGATCGCAACGCACCGAAGCAGGCGTCGAAAGTCTGCGTGCGACGCTTGAGAAAGGTCTGCCCAACGGTGTGAAATTTCTTCTAACAGCCCAGGGCGTGGACAAGCGCCGCGGGTTCTGGAAATTCATCGAGAAAAGCGCGGACGTGCAGGTGCATGACCGGATCGACACCAGTCGCGACGATTGGCAGGACCAGGTCGCGCATCTCGTGACGCGCCGCGCCGACGAGCTCGGGCTGAGCTTTGAAGCGGATGCGCTCGCCCTGTTTGTCATGCTCGCCGGCGAACAGTCGCAGCAAATCGGCAACGAATTGGAAAAACTCGATCTCTACCTCGGCCCCGAGCGCCGCGAAATCACCGAAGAAGATGTGCGCGCGCTCGTGCCGCTGAGCCGCGAGGCGATGGTGTTTGAAATCGGCAAAGCCATCCAGGCCGGCAATCCAGCGCGGGCGATCCAACTCATCGACGAACAACTCGACGCCGACGAGTCGGCCATCGGCATCATGCGTGCGTCGGTCATAAATGTTGTTAGAAATTTGTTCATGGCGAAGTTGATCATGGAAAAATTCAAGGTGCCCATCGGCAACTACAACGCGTTTTCAAGTGGCCTCAACCGTCTTCCCGAAGCCGACCGCGCGTGGCTGCCGATGAAGAAGGACGGCTCCGGCGTGAACGTGTTTCCCATTTTCCTTGCCGTGGACAACGCGAAAAATTTCGAACTCAGCGGCTTGCAACAAGTTATGGAAGCCACTCAAAAGGCGGATCAAGCCCTCGTCACCACCGGCCTCGACCATCGCCTGATCCTGCACCGGCTGATGGTGGAAATCGCGGCGGCGAGGAAAGGACCAGCAGGACGAGGGGCTCCTCGTCGATAACGCGGGCCATTTCATGCGGTGTCAAAACGGTGCCACTTTGGCATTGAACGCCGGGCTGCCCCGTGACAAGGTGTTTCCGTGAAAGCGGCCGGCACAAAGTCCCGATCCACCGGAAAGAAAATAGTCCGGGTGAACCCACGTTTTCCCGAGGCCACTGCGAAACGGCTTAAAGAGGCGTCCGCGATCCGCGGGCAGTCGGTGGCAGCCTTTGTGATGGAAGCGGTCACCCGTGAAGCGGAACGCGTTATCAACGAGGAGCGGGTATGGAACATGAGCCTCGAAGCCTCGGCAACCATTCAGTGCCTGCTGGCCAGGCCCCCGAAGCCCAACGCCGCCGCCCGCAAGGCCGCGCGGGATCTTGCGACCCATGTCCGGATTCGATCTTGAGTTGATTGCGGAGGAACACGACCGGAAAGCATTCCGCTGCGGCAGGGAGTCCCTGGATGTTTATCTCCGTGAAACCGCGAAGGGACATCTGGCAAAGGGCGTTAGCGTCACCCGGGTGCTGGTGGAGCGCGGGGCGCACAAGCCGAAACCCATTCTCGGTTACTTCACCCTCACAAGCACGCTGGCGAACGCCGTTAAATGGCCGGGTGTCATCAAAGGATTGCCTGCCCTGCCTGTTCCAACAGTACTGCTGGGACGCCTTGCGGTGGCGGAGCCCTGGCAGGGACACGGGATCGCCCGCCTATTGCTGGCGGCGGCCCGCGACATCGCCGCTGCCTCGATGCATGGAACCGGCGGCATTGGCCTCACTGTAGATGCCGCGGATGAGGAAATCGTGGGCTTTTACGAAAAATACGGCTTTAAACGTGTGGAGCCGTATTCCTTGAGATTGTTCCTTCCGCTGGCTTCCCTCCGTTGAATTCCCATTCGAAATGAAACTTCTCGTCTCCGCCATTATCATCGGCCTCGTCGCTGGCCTGTTAGGCGCCCTCTGCGGTGTCGGCGGCGGATTGGTGATGGTCCCCGCGTTCACGTTCGCGCTTGGCATGGGCTACAAACAAGCCGTCGCCACCTCGCTGGCAGTCATCATCGTCACGGCGATCGCCGCCACCGCCAACAATGCCCGCGCGGGCAATCTCATCGACTGGAAAATCGTCGCCGCGGTAGGGCTTGCCTCCGCGCTGGCCGCGTGGTTTGGCAGCAACCTGATGCATGGCATGCGCGATCAAACCCTCACCCGCATCTTCGGCTGCGTCCTCGTGCTCTTCGGCGTTAGGATGTTGTGGAAAGGGTGAAACTCAAGGTTTAAAAAGGTCGCGGAAGAGGAACCGCCCGTTTAAATCGTGCTCCGATGAGCGACGCCCCGGGAGAAATCCATCACCTCCGCGACCTTTCTCCGCAACAGGTGAGATCGGGTTTGGCGGCGTGGCTGGGTTGGTTGTTCGACGGCTTGGACATGCATCTTTACACGCTGGTGGCGACGGCCTTCGTGGCGCAGTTGCTGATGACGGGCGAAAGCGATCCGGATGTCGGAAGGAAAGCATCAATCATCCAGGCGGCGTTCCTCGTCGGCTGGGCATTGGGCGGAGGATTTTTCGGCCGTGTCGCGGATCTGCTAGGGCGGAGCCGCGCGCTGGTGTTGACGATTCTCACCTACGCCCTTTTCACCGGCCTGTCGTTCTTTGCGAAGGAATGGTGGCACCTGTTAGGTTTCCGGTTTTTGGCAGCTCTCGGCATCGGTGGCGAATGGGCGGTGGGCGCGTCGCTGCTTTCGGAAACCTGGCCGAAGAAATGGCGGCCATGGATCGCCGCCACTTTGCAAAGCGCGGTCAACTGCGGGATTCTGCTCGCCTGTCTCGCCGGTGCTTTGCTCAAAGGCCATGCACCGCAATGGATTTTCCTGGTGGGCGTGTTGCCCGCATTCATCACGCTGTGGATCCGCAGCGCGGTGCCGGAGACCGAGGAGTGGACAGAAGCGAGGCGAGGGCAGGATCCACCGCGCGTCCGTGAGTTATTCGGGCCGCAGGTGAGGGGCATAACCTGGCGGGTGATGTTGATCTGCGCGGTGTCGCTGACGGCCCATTGGACCTTCATGTTCTGGCAGCAAAGCTACATCCGCAGCTTGGCGGAGGTGGGTTCGGTCAAAGCGGCGAAGGACACCGCCACCGTGATGGCCTTGCTCTGGATCATGGTCGGTTCGTTGATCGGCAATTTCACCGCGGGCGCGCTGGCCAAATGGATCGGCTATGCGAAGGCGATCGCACTGATGCTGGCCGGATACTTCGTTGTGATGTGGTTCACCTTTTCCAGCGTCCACAGCTTGCAGGCCACCTACGCATTGTTCGCGGTGATCGGTTTGATGCAGGGTTGCTTCGGACTTTTCACGATGTGCCTGCCGCCCTTGTTTCCCGTTTTGCTGCGAAGCACCGGCGCGGGCTTTTGCTACAACATCGGCCGCATCCTGTCGGCGCTCGGGGTGGTGTTTTTCGGAGTTTTCAACAAGGTCCAGGGCGATTTCGCGGGCGTCCTTTTGATGGCGTCCTATCTCTTCATTCCGGCGGCCTTCTTCGCGTTGATCCTGCCGGAACAAAGGGACCCGGCCTCCGCCTGAATGGGGCGGATTGGCACCCTGTGCGCTTGACTTCGCGAAGCGGGTCCCCATGGTCACCGCTTGTAAGAAAGCAGGGTCCCAAAACCCTGCTTTGCCGATATCCAACAACCAAACAGCCCCATATCCCCGAATGAAAAACAAGGTATTACTCTGCACCGTACTGGCAGGCATCGTTTGCGGCTCCAGCGCCCGCGCCAGCGACGGTTTCAAATCCGAAACCAGCCATTTTGTCGGCAACGCCCTCCTTGCCAGCGCAACCACGGTGGTTGTGGACAAATATATGCCGACGGTGAAGCGTCCCGCATTGACCGGATTTATCTTCAGCGCGACTGAAGTGATCGCGGGCGAAGCCTATCAACAGATGACCGGTAGTAAATTTTCCGTCCTTGATGCGGCGGTTGGCACGATCGGCGCCGCGGTCGGCGCTTATGCGACCGACAAATGGTATATCGAGCCTAAAATGGACACCACGAAGAAGGACACCACTTACAGCGTGATGGTTTCACGCCGCTTCTGATTTGCCGCCCCCTTTGATTGGGTTCATTGGGGGCGAAGTGTCGGAAACTTTGCTTCAAAAGCCGCGCGCACGGCTGTGCGCGCGGCGGGAAGATCTTCTTCGCCGACCAAACTTCCCCGGTCGGTCATGCTGCGGGAGTGATCTTTCCCCACTTCAACTTCGATATCGACTCCAGCCGCGTTGATGTGTCCGCCACCGAGCGCGATCAACATCTGTTCAGTCCATTTCTCCAAACCCGCCGAAGTCGCGACATGATCGAAAGCCGCGGTTGCCTGGCGAAGCGCGGTTTGTTTTTTCTCCGGAGTCCATGGCTTCAATTTGAAATAAAGGGTTTCACCGAGAATACCTTCTAACAGCATGGGCAAGCTGCAGGTTCCCTCATCGATGCGCTCCGCCAATTGATTAAACAATTCCGGTTGGGGATTCAGCCGGATGGCATCCATCACATCGGTGAGCGCGGCGAGATCGGAATCATCCTGCTTTTCATCCGCAGCGACAAGATCCCTCAGCGGCCGTGGCAGTTTTCCCCGTTCGCTCGCGCGCGCGGCTTCAGCCACCGCTTCCAATTCTTCGGCGGTCTTGTATTTGAGTTTCTCCGCTTCGGAGTTCGGGTCGGCCTTTTGTAACAGGCCTTCATTGACGTGAAGGATCTCTATCTTCATGTCATCCGCCTTGCCCTTTGGATTGCCACTGACATGCGCGAATACGGCAAGCCACCGTAGTTTCCCATCG
>JANMJQ010000267.1:0-12406 GCA_031371445.1 Akkermansiaceae bacterium | reverse complement strand
CCTCCTTCTCCTCCTCGGCCCGCGCGGGGATCGTCGTAGCGGTCATGAGGGCGAATACGGAGCAGAGCCCCACGGTGAATATCTTTTTGAATTTCATTTTGTTTGTATCGTTTGTTTTTCAATCGCCGATCCGCTCCACTTTATCGGTCCGCCACCCGGCGGAATGAGGTGCAATGGCATCGGGGAAAATGGTGCATGACTGATTCATGAGTCGGCGTCGGCCATGAACTCGATCGACGGAGCTTTGGATGGCGCGGCTGGCATTTCATCAAGCGGGTCGATTTCCTCGCGGGCCACGTAAGCCTCCGCGGCTTTGCGGCCGAACTTGAAGAACACGGCGGGAGTAACGGCCATGTCGAGCAGCGTGGAACTGACAAGACCGCCAAGAATCACGACGGCCACCGGGTAGAGGATTTCCTTGCCGGGTTCTCCGGCTGACAAAACCAGCGGGATCAGGGCCAGACCCGCCACCGCGGCGGTCATGGTGACGGGAACCAACCGTTCGAGCGAGCCGCGCACGATCATTTTCTCATCGAACTTTTCACCCTCGAACTCCATCAGGTGGATGTAGTGGGAAATCATCATGATGGTGTTGCGCGAAGCGATACCGGCAAGTGTGATGAGGCCGACCAGCGTGGCGATGGAGACCTTGCCGACGAGCAGCCAGGTGAGGAACAAGCCGCCGATGAAGGCCAGCGGGATATTGAGCATGATTTGTGCGACGATCATGGTGGAGCGGAAGTGGGAGTAGAGAACAAGGAACATGGTCACCAGGGTTGCAATCGAAAGTATGCCGATGAGCCGCGTCGCTTCCTGCTGGCTTTGGAACTGACCTTCGTAGCTGATGAAAAAGCCGGTGGGCAGATGAACCTGTTCGTTGATCTTCGCTTGGATCTCCTTGACCACGGAGCCGAGATCCCGGCCGCTGACGTTGGCCTGCACCACGATGCGGCGTTGGACGTTTTCGCGGTTGATGATGTTAGGGCCCTTGCCGTCGAGCACGTCGGATATAAGTGAGAGCGGCACTTTTTGGCCGCTGTCCGCATCGACAAGGGTCTGGCGAATGGCGTCGATGTCATCGCGGGACTTCTCGTCATAGCGGACAAAGACGTCATAGGTCCGCTGCCCATCGAGAACCTGGGCCACCGTCCGGCCGTTCAAGGCGGTTTCCAACTGCTCGTTCAACTCTCCGACCTGGACGCCGTAGAGCTTCGCCTTTTCACGGTTTACCTGGACTTTCACCTGTGGCATCAGCACCTGCTTCTCGATCTGCAAATCGACAATCCCTGGAATCTTTTTCATCACCTGTTCGGTCTGGGCGGCCGCGGACCGAAGATCCTCCAGATTGTCACCGAAGATTTTGACCGCGATCTGGGCGCGGACTCCGGAGAGGAGATGATCAAGTCGATGTGAGATGGGTTGCCCGACGCTGAAGACGATGCCGGGAATCTGGCTGAGCTTCGCACGAACATCCTCAAGGATCGCTTCGCGCTTCCTGCCGGTTTTCTTGAAATCCACATCAATCTCGGTCGAATGGACTCCTTCGGCATGTTCATCGAGCTCCGCCCGTCCGGTCCGGCGGCCGGTGGAGATGACTTCAGGCACGCTCAGCAAAAGTTTTTCCGCGATTTCACCGATGCGGTCGGACTGTTTGAGCGAAGTTCCCGGTGCCGAAACAACATTGATCGTCGCGGTGCCTTCGTTGAACTCCGGCAGGAATTCCTTGCCCATCATCGGATAGAGGGAAAACGAGCCGACAACTAGCACAAGCGCGAGACCGATGACGGCAAAGGGATGGCGGAGCGTTAACTTGAGGATCACATGTTCGTCGAAGGCCTTGAGATTGCGCACCAACCAGCTCTCCTTGGCATGGCCGATGCGCTTCATGCGCGGCAGGAGGTAGGAACTGAGCGCCGGAATGACGGTCAGGGAAACGACGAAGGAAGCGATCATCGCGACGATGGTGGCAACTCCGATGGGGGCGAACAGACGGCCCTCAATGCCGCCGAGGCCGAAGAGGGGGATGAACACCAGGATAATGAGAAGCGTGGCAAACAGGATGGAGTTTCGCACTTCCGCTGAAGCTTCGGCAATGACGCGCAAGACCGGGCGGGGATTTGCTGCCTGTCGGTTTTCGCCAAGGCGGCGGTAAACATTTTCCACATCGACGATGGCATCATCGACGACCATCCCAATAGCCACGGCGAGCCCGCCCAATGTCATTGTGTTGATCGTGATGCCCGCCCATTTGAAATAGAGAATTGATACGACGAATGAGAGCGGGATGGCGGTAAGCGTGATGAGGGTAGTACGGAAATTGAGCAGAAAAAGAAAGAGCACGATCACCACCATGACCGCGCCGTCGCGGATGGCATCCTCCACATTCGTGACCGCCGCCTCGATGAAATTGCCTTGCTTGAAAAGCGGGGTGATCTTTACGTCAGGCGGAAGGGCTTTCTGAATTTCGCTCAGCGCTTTTTCCACTTCACCCGTGAGACGAATCGTATCGGCGCCAGGCTGCTTCTGCACCGAGATGATCACGGCTGGGGTGCCGTTCACCCCGGCGTCGCCCCGCATGACCTGGCGACCGAATTTTACTTCGGCCACATCCTTGAGGAGAATCGGCACTCCATCGCGTGTTTCAACCACTGAGCCGGCAATCTCATCGATGGATGCCGTCCTGCCGATGTTGCGGATGAGCGCTTCCTGGTTGGCGCCTTCCAAAAAGCCGCCGGCTGTATTGACCTGTGATTTCTCGGCGGCATCCATCACCTGCTTCAGCGTGACATTGTAGGCCGCCATTTTTTCGGGTGAAGCCAACACCTGATATTGTTTCACGCCGCCGCCAATCGGGATGACCTGGGAGACGCCCGGGATCGTCAGCAAGCGCTGTCTCACGGTCCAATCCGCGATGCTGCGGATGTCCATGGGCAGCGTTTTCCCATCGCTGCTGGAAAGACCAACCAGCATGATTTCACCCATGATGGACGAGATCGGACCCATGATCGGTGTGACGCCCTTGGGCAGCTTTTCGGCCGCGAGTTGCAACCGCTCCTGCACCAGCTGGCGGGCCCTGAAAATATCCACGCCCCAATCGAATTCGACATAGAGCACGGACAATCCGATGCCAGCGCTGGATCGCACGCGCTTTACTCCGGGAGCGCCGTTCAACGCCGTTTCCATCGGCAGGTTGACCAGGGTTTCAATCTCTTCGGGAGCAAGCCCACCTGCCTCGGTAAGAATGTTGACGGTGGGACGGTTCAGGTCCGGGAAAACATCAACCGGCAACTGCAGCGCGGTGTAGGCACCGTAGCCCATCACCAACAAGCTCGCGGCAACCACGAACAAACGGTTGCGCAGCGAAAACTCTATGAGGCGATTTAACATGGCGCCTTTCTAGCTGGCCGAACTGGCGGAAGAGCGGATCTTGAATACCAACAGGATGGCATTGAGCGCCAACAATGCCGCCAGTGTGATTCCCATCGCAATCAACGGCGTGGAGTATGAGCTGGCCGGGGCGGGCGGATGCCCTTCTTGCGGGGGCATCTTTACCGCGGCCGGAGCGCCCGGAGGCTTGTCCGGTGCCTTGCGGGTGGTGACATATTGCAGCTGATAGTTGCCAAGCGTTACGACTTTGTCAGAAGGGAAAATCCCTTCGGACACTTCCACGTAACGGTCATCCTTGACACCCAGGACCAAGGGCCTGCGCTCGAAGACCAGTTCATCCGTGTCGGATTGGACGAAGGCAAAAAAATTTCCGGCTTCACCCAGCACCGCACTGTGAGGCACGGCGATAACAGAGTCGGCTTCCGCCGTCACAATGTTCAACTCCGCCCGCATGTTGGGCCGCAGTTTGAGATCCTCATTTTTGATCCGCACCCAGACCTTGAGCGTGCGGGTCTCCGCATCCAGCTCGGTGTTTAAAAGGTCAACCGTCCCGTTGAAGATTTCCGCAGGGTATGATTCAACGGATATGCGTACTTTCTGACCAACCTTCACGGAGGAGATCTGGCCTTCGAAGATTCTGCCTTCGGCATACACTTCGGTCATATCGACAATTTCAAGAAGATGTTTGTTTGCTTCGACCGCATCACCCTGCACGACGTCGCGATGGGTGACTATTCCATCGATGGGCGAGATATATGAAGCCCGCGGAGGTGGATCGCCGGGCTGCAGGCTTTCGACCTGCACAACCGCTTGTCCCTTGGTGACGCGGTCGCCCAATGAAACCGTAAGATCCGCCACTCTGCCTGCAATCCGGCTGGTCACGGCGGCACGCCGGTTTGGAATCTCCTCAATCTGGCCAAGCACCATCAATGTCTTATCCAAAGTTCGCAGCTCCACTTCCTCCACTTGCAGCGCGAGATTTTTCCTTGCTTCGGCAGTGATGGCGATCGGACCGGTTGTTGGCCCGGCCGCATCATCACCTGGCGCTTTGTCGTGGCCCGCGTGTGGGTAAGCGTTGGTGCTACCTAACAAAATCATCGCCAGCGTGAGCGGAAAACGGTGAATGCTTCGATTCATGAATAGGGGATTTGAAATCTACTTCCTTGGGAGAACCGCTCCGGTTGCCGTTTCCCAAGCCGTTTTGGCCCGGAGGAATTCGCCCACGGCCTCCAGATACGATTGGCGCAGTTCCGCAAACTGTTGCTGGGCCTGAATCACATTCGTGATTCCATTGAGGCCATCGTTGTATCCTTTTTGAAGCAGGGCCATGTTATCCTCCGCCAGCTTCAGTGAGACCTGGCGGTATTGCCTCAGAATCGCCTGCTGCCGGCGCATTTGAGTCTCCGCGCTTTGAATCTCCGTCAAAATGCGGAGTTCGAGAGCGTCCAACTCCGCTTCATTGCGCTGCCGGGT
Source organism: Akkermansiaceae bacterium (assembly GCA_031371445.1). GTDB lineage: Bacteria > Verrucomicrobiota > Verrucomicrobiia > Verrucomicrobiales > Akkermansiaceae > Luteolibacter. The sequence continues at coordinate 7,546 of JANMJQ010000267.1, read as the reverse complement.
GGCTTCCGCCTCACTGATTTTTCCGCCGTTCTTGTTCCACAGTGGTAGAGGAATGGACAACGAGATGCCGATTAGATCGTCGGTTTTGGTGCCGATAGGATCGCCGAATTTCCCCACCGCCCGGCTGTAGCCAAAACCAACCGTCCAGTCCTCCCACTTCCCTGATCTTGCCAGAACAAGTTCCGCGGCAGCGCGGTTGATACCTAGAGCGGCCATCTGCCGGTCAGGCCTCCGCGCGATGGCCTGACGGCTGTCGGCGGCCATTTCACCCGTGTTCATGTCCGTGGAAATATTCCCGGAAAGTTCAACCAAAGCTTTTGGATCTCTTCCTAACAGGCTGTTCAATTCGATGCCCGCCACCTCCTGTTGGCTCAGTAACAAGCCCTGGGCCAGATTCACCTTTTCGGCTTCGATCTTTGTGAGATTCACATCGGCGGCAGAACCCTCGGCCACCTGCAAACGCTTCTCCGTCGCGTCAGTAAGTTTCTGGATGGTGGCGAGGGTTTCCCGATTGGCTCTCAACCTTTCGCGCGCCACCAGCCATTCCCGGCTCCGTGCCATAACCTCCCCCGCCAACAACCGTTCCTGGTTGCGCACTTCCGCCATGGCCAATGCAACATCCACCCGTGCGACCGCCTTTTCGTTCGCCAGCCGACCGGTGATTGGGAACCGCTGCTTGAACCCAACCGATAAATTATACTCGCCTTCGTTGCGGATCAGCCGGTCGCTTTCGTGGCTCAACTCAAACTCCGGGTTAGGTAAAAGCCCAGCCTGCTTCAAGCGGCCTTCCCCTTGTTGAATGGCATATCTTGCCGCCGCCAGATCGCGGTTGAAGCGTAATGCCAGAACCACTGCTTTGGCGGGAGTGAGAGCCGGAGCCGCCTCTTCCGCAAAACACAATGAACCGATAATAACCAAGATCGAGGGAATACGGAAGAAGTAGGACATCGGGTTCTGAGGTAGGCTTGTTGACAGACGCCATGTTATGATGGATCCGCGCCGGATCGCATAAGGCGCATCCGGCACGGATCACATCCAACATTTTCAACCAAGGAAATCATTTCACCGCTTCGCCGCAGTGTGGCATCTTGGCACCGAAGTATGGGTTTTGGACTTCAGCGGCTGAGGACTGGAGCCAGTCAGCGCCCTTGTTGTCAAAAGCCATTGGGCAGTGCATGACGTGCATCATTTTCTTTTCCTTCGCCACCGGAATGGCCAAATCGCTGAGCTCCTTGAAATGAGTGCGGGCTTCCGCGAGGGTTTTGCTATCCGCTATTGCCTGAGCATGCTTCGACATCGCTCCGTCCTTGTCATGCTTGACCATGTCCGCGGCAGCTTTTTTGGCTGCCTCCAGATCGTCTTTGTAGAGGGCTGTCGAAAGGACCGAATAGGCTTCCAGCATATGATCGGCCTGAGCTTCCTTGGCCGCTGTTTCATGATGGGGCTCCTCTGCCGTGATGATGGGGGAAGCTAGGAAGAAGCCGAACAGACTTAGGGCGATTACTTGATTACGTTTCATGTTGTTTTTTTGGTTTGGTTTGCTTGTGTCCCGGCACTTGAATTCGGGTCTTTATTTTAGACTGTGTTTCACAAAAATCCATTCAACACCTTAGCACTAATCGGTTTCTTTTGATTGGCAGCTAAATGGTCCGCAAAAGGGTTTAATCTGATCATCGGGCGACCGGGCTGTAGGATAGTTGCGATCGGGAGGCGAAGCGCATGTCTTCGCCTCCCGGGTGTTAGGCAAGCTTGGCGGCCCGCTCAGTTTTTCTTCATGGCTGCGTGTTGCGCGGCAGTCATTCCGGCCATGGAATTGGAGCCCGGCGATGCCACCTGTCGGGTGCTCCGACAACAGGATGAGGAACTTGCCCCGCACGAAGACAACAGGATTGCGGCAGTAGCCGCCATGAGGACGATTTTGAAGATTTGCATCGTTTTGATTTTTTGAGTTACCGCCCTATTTCGCTTCCTTTTTATCGGCATCTTTCCCCTTGGCCTTGGCGTCGTCGATTTTCTTCATGTATTTCGCCGGATCGGCGTCGAATTTCTTGAGGCATTTCTTGCAGCAGAGCCTCACTTCCTTGCCGTCGTGTTTGAAGATATAGGGATCGCCCATTTCATCGAGTTTTTCATCGGAGACAACGCAGGTCGTCAGGGGGTAGGCATCCTTGTCCTTCTTTTCCTTTTCGTCTGCGGCACGGGCTCCGCCCATGCAGAGGGTTAATCCAAGAAGCGTGGTCAATAGTATGGTTTTCATTGTTTTGTTTTGTGTTCGATTGAATGTCCCGGGAAAATTTGGATCACACCGGATCACTGGCGGTGCTTGAGTGATGAAGCGTCCCCTTCTTGAACTCGCGCCCGCGCAGCCAAAGGAAAATCACGGGGGTGACGATGAGGATGTGGATGAGACTGGAAATCATTCCGCCGATCACGGGTGTGGCCAGCGGTTTCATGATTTCCGCGCCCTGGCGGTGGCTCCACATGATGGGCAGCAAACTCGCAACGATGGTGGCAACGGTCATCACTTTCGGCCGCAAGCGCAGGCGGGCGCCGTCTTTCACGGCCTGGACGAGATCCCCGTAAGTGAAGGCTGCGCCTTTTTCCGCGAGGCGGGTCCTCACGGTTTCCTCCAGATAAACCACCATCACGACGCCGGTCTGCACGGCGGTGCCAAAGAGGGCAATGTAACCGACCCAAACGGCGCCGTTGAAGTTATACCCTAACATTTTTTGCAACAACACCCCGCCGCTGAGGGCGAAGGGTACGGCCAGCATGACGTGGGCGGCTTCCAGGGCACTGTGATAAACAAAGTAAAGCAGGACGAAGATCACCAGCAGCACGAGCGGAAACACAAGTTGCATCGTCTTCACGAAGCGCCGCTGGTTTTCAAACTCGCCGGTCATTTTATAAGTCATGCCTTCCATGTCGATGTGCTGGAGTTTCTGTTCCACCTCCTCCACGAACCCGCCGAGGTCACGGTCCGCGACGTTGGTTTGGACATAAGACCGCAACAGTCCGTTTTCCGAAGCAATCTCGTTGGCTCCGATCTCGCGGGTGATCTTCGCGACCATTCCCAGGGGGATGTATGAAACGCCTTCTTCTGCTCCCGCGGTCATTGCGACAGACGGAGTGGGCCCACCCACGCCACTGGCGGCGCTCATGCCGGGCCGCGTCGCAACCAGGATGCGGCCAAGCTTCTCAATGTCATCGCGCTCGCCGCGTTCGACCCGGATTTGAATGGGAAAACGTTCCCTGCCTTCGATGGTCGTGCTGACGTTCTTCCCGCCGATGGAAATCTCGACGGCGTCCATCACGTCCTTTGCGCTGAGGCCGAAGCGGGCCATGGCAACACGATCCACCTTGATATTGAGATATGGCTTGCCTTGGACTCGCGACGCGGAAACCCCCGCCGCCCCGTCGATACCCTTGACGAGTTTCTCGATTTCAAACGCCTTGCGCTGGATCTTGTCGAGGTTGTCGCCGTAAATCTTGATGCCAACCTGCGCGCGGATGCCGGTGTAGAGCATGAGGATCCGGTTTTCAATCGGTTGCAGGAACGCGGGGACATAACCCGGAACTTGCTTCATTTTCTCGTTCAACTCCGCCTTCAGTTTTTCGAGCGTCATGCCTTCGCGCCAATCCGGATTGCGCTTCACGCTGAATTTGCCGTCAGCGATGTATTCGGGTTTTAGCATGATCGTCGTTTCCAACATCTCAGTGGGTGCTGGATCGGTTGCTGTCTCGAAGCGGCCAAGTTTGCCGGCAACGCTCGCGACCTCCGGCGTCGCAGCGATGACCTGGTCCTGCCATGCCATGACCCGTTGGATTTCCGCCAGGCCGGTCTTGGGAATCATCACCGGCATATAAAGCAAGCTGCCTTCGTTCAGCGGCGGCATGAATTCCTTGCCAAAGCCAGTGACGAGGTCCGCGGCCCGCGGGTGGCCATTGTCGCGGATTTGCTTCACCCAGGGACGCGGCAATCCGAAAGCTGTTAGAAGCGCCGCTGCCAGTAGGATCATCGCGATGCCGATGACGGTCTTGCGATGGACGAGTGCCCAATCGAGCGTCGGTTCATAGATCCGTAGCAGGAATTTCATGACGATGTTCCGGTCCTCGGAATGAAACGGACCGCGCACCAGGACCGAGCACAACACCGGCACCAGGGTGACGGCGAGCAGCGTGGAGCCGATCATCGCGAACGTCTTCGTGAACGCCAGTGGGTGGAACAACTTGCCTTCCTGTCCGGTCAACGCGAACACCGGCACGAAGGCGAGAATGATGATCGCCATCGCAAAAAAGATCGGCCTGCCGACTTGCTTGCAGGCCAGGAGGCTGACCTGCCACGTCTCCTGGCGCGTGAGCTTGCCTCCCTTCGCGTCTTCCGCCCTTTCACAATGCCGGAGCACGTTTTCGGTCACCACGATCGCCGCATCCACCAACACGCCGATCGCAATGGCGATGCCCGTCAGAGACATGATGTTGCTGGTGATTCCGAACTGCTTCATCAACAGGAACGAGATCAGGATCGAGATCGGCAACGGCAGCGTGACGATGAGAATGCTGCGGAAGTGCCAGAGGAAAATGATGTGCGCCAAGGTCACGAGGATGATTTCCTCAAGCAGCGCGTGTTTGAGTGTATCGATGGTGTTGTCGATGAGTTCGCTGCGGTCGTAGAACGGCTTGATGCTGACCCCTGGTGGCAGGCTGGGAGTGATGCGCGCGATTTTCTCCTTCACGCGTTCAATGACCGCTTTGGCGTTTTCACCGCTACGCATGACGACGGTGCCACCGACCGCTTCGTGGCCATTGAGATCGAGCGCGCCGCGCCGGAAATCGCCGCCGATCTGGACGGTGGCGATGTCCTTCAAATAGATCGGCGTTCCATTCACCGCCTTGACTGTGACCAATTCCAAATCCTGGGGCCCGGTCACAAGGCCTATTCCGCGCAGAACGAATTCAGCGCCGTTTTCTTCAACGACTTTTCCGCCGACATTCAGGTTCGCGTTCTGAACGGCGGTCATGACTTCCATCATCGTCACGTTCGACGCGCGCATCCGGGCCGATGAAAGCTCGATCTGATACTGCTTTACGAAGCCACCAATGCTCGCGACTTCCGCCACACCCTGGACGCTGGCGAGTTGATAGCGGACAAACCAGTCCTGGATCGACCGCAATTTCGCGAGGTCATAGCCGCCGTCCGTGGCTTTCGATGGATCGACGGCAAGATAATATTGATAGACCCAGCCAAGGCCCGAAGCGTCCGGACCGAGTTGGGGAGTTACTCCTTCTGGCATCGAGCTCTGGAGAAAATTCAAACGTTCGAGCACCCGCGTTCTCGCGAAATAGGTGTCCACGCCTTCATCGAAAATGACCGTGCTCAGCGAGAAGCCAAACATCGAGGTGGCGCGCACTTCCTTTACGCCGCTGAGCCCTTGCAAGCCCGTGGTGAGCGGGTAAGTCACCTGATCCTCCACTTCCTGCGGGCTGCGCCCCGACCATTCGGCATAAACGAGGACCTGATTTTCTGTTAGGTCGGGAATCGCATCCACAGGCGTCTGGTAAACGGCGCGGATTCCGAGCGCGACCAACATCAGGACAGCGCAGGCGACAAGAAACCGGTTTTTCAGGCTCCATTCAATGATGCGTTCAATCATGACAGGATTCAGTTGGAGAGTATGGGCAGGGTGTTGTTCATGGATTGATTTCCTTTCCACAATCCGGCATCGCCTTACCGAAAAACGGATTCGCTCCGGAGCGGCCTTTGGTTTGGATCCAGCGGCCTTTCTTCGCAGCTCCTGGAACCGCCTGGTCCACCATCGGGCACTCCCAGATGGCCATTTCCGGAAAACCTTTGGTCGAGCGCAGAGGTTCAAGCACAGCGGTGGCGGCGAGAGAGAATTTCAAAAACGCCACGCGCGCGGTCTCTAGGTTTTCGGATCCATGGAAATGCCGCAATTCGTTCAGGGTCGCGATGTTTTCCTTCGTTGCAAATTTCTCCACCGCCTGGGTCAACGCGCTTGTTTTCATCATCGCGGGTTCACTGGCCTTGTTGAAGGCGTCCAGATCATCGGCAGCGAGTGCGGCTGCCATGGCGTCGGCGACCTGAATGAAATCCCTGACGCTGCTTTTTTGTGAATCGATCAGGGATTCGGAAATCGCTTCTCTAACAGATGGCGCGAAGGACCGGTTCAGCTCGGCCTGGCCATCGATGAGCAGATTGCCATTGGTCACCACCTTGTCACCCGCTTGGAGGCCCGAGAGAATTTCAACCAGCGCATCGCCGCGCCTGCCGATAGTCACCGGCGCTTGCACATAGCTTCCAGCGCCTTGTTCCAGATAGACGACCGCTGCCTGCCCGGTTTGGATGATGGCGGAGCGGGGAACGGTCAGAACCACGGGCGAGTCCAATTGCACCACACCATCCGCGTAAAGTCTGTGGAGGAGCTCGCGATGGCCATCGACGAGTGGATTGGCCAGTTCCACCCGGACCTTGGCCGAGCGGGTGGCATCGTCCACGTTCGGGTCAATGAAGGTAATCTTGCCAGCGAAGTTGCGGCCCGGTTTCGATGGCGTGGTAACCGTCACCGGCTGGCCGATCCGGATCCATGGCAGGTCCTGTTCGTAAGCGATGAATTGGAACCACATGACCGAGAAGTCCGCGATTGCGAAAAGCTTTTCGCCGGCCTTCACATATTGGCCTTCATAAATATTGTGCTCAACAACCGTGCCCGAAAGTGGCGCGAGGATTTCCGTCTCCAATGCCTCGTCGGGTTTGTCAGACAAGCTATCAATCTGATCCTGGGTCATGCCCATCTGCCGCAAACGCAGCGCGGTGTTTGCCCTCAACTCGCCGGTGAGATTCCGGTATTCGCGCTGCGCTTGGAGAAGTTCCGGACTGTATAGGTCCGCCAGCGGCGCGCCCTCGACGACCTCCGCCCCATGATGGTTTGCAAATAGTTTGTCCACACGCCCATCGACGTACGCGCTGATGATGCGGTGGCGCCGCTCGTCATCGTCGATCATGCCCGCCACCTGCAGACTGCGGACAAGCGCTTGGGTTTTCGCCTCCACGGTCTGCACGCCGACGACGCGGACTTGCGTTTGCGTGAGGGTTACCATGTTTGCCGAAGCCGCGGATTCGTTGTTGGGTTCGTTCGTAAAAATCGGTGTGAGTTCCATGCCGCAGATCGTGCAGCGGCCGGGTTTGTCGCTCCTGATCCACGGGTGCATCGCGCATTGGTAATGATGTGGCTTATGTTCCGTGCCGGCACTTGCAGGTGCCGGCGTGGAGCGATTCGTGAACAGCCACATGCCAGCCGCGGCAAGCACGGCGGTGATGAGGATCGTTATAAATGTTTTCATGATCTGTTAGGGACGGCGTGGCACGAGCAAATTGAGTTCTTCAAGCGCCGCGCGCTGCATGGCGACAAAGCGGCGTTGTTCGAGGCGGATGGAAAAAAGCTGGCGCTTGGAATCGAGAAGATCCGTGAGCGAAGATTTCGAACTGATCCACGAGCCCTCGACCGCCTGGCTTGCTTGAAGCGAA
>JANMJQ010000028.1:0-2810 GCA_031371445.1 Akkermansiaceae bacterium | reverse complement strand
CGCCCGCGATGTGGACTATAAGATGGCGGGGCTGATCGACCGAATCGGCGTGTCAGAGCGGCACCTGCGGCGCGTTTTCATGGAGGGGATCGGCATTGCACCCAGCGATTGGTTGCGCCAGGAGCGGATGGTTGCCGCCAGGTCACTACTTCGTGAGGGTTCGTCCATCAAGGAAGTGGCGGCCAATCTCGGGTTCACGAATGCCAAGATGTTTGCCCGGGACTTCCAGATTTTTTACGGCGTAAAGCCTTCCGATTTCCAGCGCAAGGAGCATGCGCGGGTGGCCGATGCGGTGCGCTGAAGGGTGGCCTTTTGCGCAGACGCTTTGAAAGCGCCTCCCCGATCAACGGGCGTTCCATCTTTTCGGAGAATCTTGCCGGCCCGCCGGACCTGTTAGAAACGCCAGTTCACGTTCGCCATCAAACCGTAGAAGCGCGACTTGAATGTGCCATCAGCGAGACCATAGGCCGAACCGCTGACATCGCGGTCGGAAAACGCGTATTGGAAGGCGACATTCCATTTCAGATCGCCACATTCCCCACCCACACCGGCATTGAGCCAGTGGCGGTTGGCATCGGAGATCCCCGGATTGAAGGTGTCGTCCGGCTGACTGTTCTCGATGTAGTTGTAACCCGCACTGACGTTCAGCCCATTGTCAAAGTAGTGAGTGGCTCCGATGGAATAGATGAAGTTTGATTTCCAATTGAACGGGATCGACCCATCGCCGGAGTCTTTCGATAGTTCGAGCGAGTTGAGCTGGTCCCAATTCACCCATTCGATGTTTGCCTCGAACACCCATTGTTTGCAGGGCGAATAGGCATAACCGGCACCTGCCGTGGCGGGCGTCATAAAATCCAGACTCGCGTGCTCTGATCCAAACCCGGCAACTTCCGCATCCCCTTCGAGATCGAAATCGGTCTTGCTGCGATACACTAGGCCGAACGAATGATGTTCCGAAGGTTCCCAGCGGGTGGACAAGGTCCACGACAAGCCTTCGTCATTTCCTTTAAATTCCGAGAAGTCGCCCAGAAACGCGGGTCTCTTGGTGATGTCGCCATCCGCATAATGTATGCCGACGCCGCCGCCTATGGAAAGCGTGTCGGTCAATTTAAAGCCCAACACAGCCCAGCCAGTCACGTACTTCAACTCTGTATCAACCGCGAGATATGAGAACTGGGAATTTTTGTCCCAGTGGGTTGCCAAGCCGAAGGGCGTGTTGATGCCGAACCCGGCGACCAGTCTGTCATTCAATGGAACCGCCACATAAACTTGAGGCACAAACGCCCAGTCATTGTTCGCTTCCTCATGTGCGCCCGAATCAAGGTCCGCCTCGAGGCCAAGCATGATGGCGTAGGCACCCACCACAACTTCGCCCTGCTCAATTTGGGTCAAACCGGCGGCATTGTAATAAACCGCGGAGGCGGTGTCGGCGGTGGCCAGCCAGGCATTGCCGCGGCCTGTCGCTTCCGGCGCCTGCACCGGAATGTAGAACCCGTCACCACGCGCCTCGATGGCTGTTAGAAACGGCAGGGCGGCGAGAAGGAGACAGGTTTTTGATTTCATGACGTCGCTGTTAGAAGTCGAAAATAACGTGTTCAGTGCTGAAAAAGATCGCTGAGTTCGGGCAATCGACGAAGCGGGCCTCGTCTTCCGAAAGGATGCGGTTCGACTCCTGGCCTTCCGCTGTCTGCAACGCGGCGGCGAGTGATTCCGGGCTGTCCCACCAGACCTCGGTGAGGCCATCATACATGTCGCTGATCCCGCGCGGCACCTGCGCGGCGGCATTCAGCATCGGATTCTGGATGGTATGGCTCTGCACGTAGCGCTTCATCCCGAGCACTGGCGCGTGCTTGCGGACCAAGGGCCCGTGCTTGTTCAGCCAATAGTCATAAAATTCCTCCATCGTCAGGGATGGATGCCGACGGACACAATAGACGCACTTGAGCACGCCCGGAAATAGGTAAACTTTTCTTAAATGTCAGCAAAAATTCACCAAAAAGGCCGATTTTGACTCCTTTTAACGAACCCCGCAGCACAAACCGGGGTATCAGTGGCCTTCCAGATCGCTCAGATAACGCTCGGCCTCCAGCGCTGCGGCGCAACCTTGGCCCGCTGCGGTGATGGCCTGACGATAGTAATGGTCGGCCACATCGCCCGCCGCGAACAAGCCCGGGGTCTTGGTGGCGGTGCGACCGGGATTTTGCAAAATGTAGCCGTTCTCATCCTTGTCCACGAGATCACCGAGGAACGCGCTGTTAGGAACGTGGCCGATCGCGACAAATACGCAGGCGACCTCCAGTTCGCTTTCGGCGCCCGTGACCAGGTTCTGCAACGTCACCGCCCGCATCTCGCCTTTCTCGTCGCGGAGATAGTCGGTGACGGTGCTGTTCCAGATCGGTTCGATCTTTGGATTCGCCAGCGCACGATCCGCCATGATCTTCGATGCCCGGAGTTCGTCGCGGCGATGAATGAGATAGACCTTGCTTGCGAAGCGGGTGAGGAAGCCGGCTTCTTCGGCCGCACTATCGCCGCCACCAATGACGCAGACCGGCACGTCACGATAGAACGCCCCGTCGCAGGTCGCGCATGAGGTAAGGCCATGGCCGATCAGTTTCTGTTCACCCTCGATTCCCAAATGACGCGGCGCGGCGCCGGTGGCCACGATCAAGGTCTTCGTTTCGAACGACTCCGATCCAGCGTTGAGCAAAAAGGTTCCGTCATCACGATGCTCCACCGAATCCACGTTCGCCCAGGCAATCCGTGTGCCGAATTTCTCGGCCTGTGCCTGCATTTTCATCATCAGCTCGGGT
>JANMJQ010000010.1:0-18923 GCA_031371445.1 Akkermansiaceae bacterium | reverse complement strand
GAGGGTGCGGAGGTAGTAGGTGGTCTTTAATCCCTTGTCCCAGGCGCGGCGATACATGTGGGAGAGGGCCTTCATGTCGGGGGTGGCGAGGAAGAGGTTGACGGATTGGGATTGGTCGATCCATTTCTGGCGGCGGGCGGCGGCGTCGATGATGTATTCGAAGTCGATGCCGAAGACGGTTTTGTGCTTGTGCTTGAGGGCCTCGGGGATGCCGTCGATGGCTTGGAGTTCGCCGTCGAAGTATTTGAGTTGGTCGAGCATTTCGGGGGTCCAGAGGCCGGATTTCTTGAGGTCGCGGACGAGCTCGGCATTGAGGATGATGAATTTCCCGCCGAGGTTTTCCTTGGTGTAGAGGTTTTTGTAGTTGGGCTCGATGCAGGGGGTGGTGCCCATGATGTTGGAGATGGTGGCGGTGGGGGCGATGGCGAGGACGTTGGAGTTGCGCATGCCGTGTTTGGCGATTTTTTAGCGGACGACGGACCAGTCCATTTTGCCGCCGCGTGGGACGTCGATTTTGCGGCCGCGCTCGGTTTCGAGGAGATCGACGGTGTCTTGGGGGAGGAGGCCGCGGTCCCACTTGGAGCCTTTGAAGGTGGAATAGCTCCCGACTTCGGAGGCGAGGTCGCTGGACGCGTTGTAGGCGTAGTAGGCGATGGCTTCCATGAATTCGTCGTTGTACTCGACGGCGGCATCGGAGGCGAAGGCGAGGTTGCGCTTGTAGAGGGCGTTCTGGACGCCCATGACGCCGAGGCCGATGGGGCGGTGGCGGGTGTTGGCGGTGCGGGCGGCTTCGGTGGGGTAGAAGTTGATGTCGATGACGTTGTCGAGGGCGCGGATGGCGACGGTGATGGTTTCCTTGAGCATCTCGTGATCGAGCGCGCCGTCACGGGTGATGTGGGTATCGAGGACGACGGAGCCGAGGTTGCAGACGGCGGTTTCATCGGCGGAGGTGTTCAGCGTGATCTCGGTGCAGAGGTTGCTGGAGTGGATGACGCCGCAGTGGTCCTGCGGGCTGCGGACGTTGCACGGGTCCTTGAAGGTGATCCTTGGGTGGCCGGTTTCGAAGACCATTTTGAGCATGGATTTCCAGAGCTCGAGGGCGGGCAGGGGGCGCGACCAGATTTTGCCATCGGCGGCCATTTGTTCGTATTCGCAGTAGCGCTGCTCGAAGGCGGAGCCGTAGAGGTCGTGGAGATCGGGGACTTCGTTGGCGCGGAAGAGGGTCCAGGTGCCGCGCTCTTCCATGCGTTTCATGAAGAGGTCGGGAACCCAGTTGGCGGTGTTCATGTCGTGGCAGCGGCGGCGTTCGTCACCGGTGTTTTTCCGGAGGTCGAGGAAGTCCTCGATGTCGTTGTGCCACGTTTCGAGGTAGGCGCAGCCGGAGCCGCGGCGTTTGCCGCCTTGGTTGACGGCGACGAGCTGGTCGTTGTGGAGCTTGAGGAAGGGGATGATGCCCTGCGATTCGCCATTGGTGCCCTGGATGTAGCCGCCGGTGCCGCGGACGGCGGTCCATGAACCACCTAGGCCGCCGGCCCATTTGCTGAGGAAGGCATTTTCGGCGATGCCGCGATACATGATGGATTCGATGGAGTCATCGACCTTATACAAATAGCAGGACGAGAGCTGGCTGTGCAGCGTGCCGGAGTTGAACAAGGTCGGCGTGGACGAGCAGAAGCGGCGGCCTTTGTAGAGATTATACAAACGGATCGCCCAATCCTCGCGCTTGGTTTCCTCTTTCTTGAACAGGCCCATCGCGACACGCATCCAGAAGAACTGCGGGGTCTCGATGCGGCGGTGTTTGTCGCCGGTTTTATCGACGATGAGATAGCGGTCATACATCGTCTGAATGCCGAGGTAGTCGAAATCGAGATCGGCGGTGGGGTCGAAAGCTTCGGCGAGCTTGTCGAGGTTGTAGGTGTGGAGCAGGTCCGGATGCAGGCGTTTGATGGCGACGCCGTGCTTGAGGTATTTCTTGAAGGCTGCCTTGTGGGCCGACTTCAATTTATCGACGCCATCCTTGAGGATGCTCCAGTCGAGGACTTCCTCATAGATATAGGAAAGCAAAATGCGGCCGGCGAATTTCGCGAAGTCGGCGTCTTTTTCGATGAGGGCCTTGGCATTGAGGATGATGGTGGCCTTGAGATCCTTTTCGGAAATTTCATTGGACACGGAACGACGCAGTTCGCGTTCGATGTCGGCTTCGGAAAGATTCAGTTCGAGGCCGATGGAAGCATAAGAAATGCGCTTGCGGAGATCGCCGCCGTCCCAGAACGAGGAGATGCCCTCGTCGTTGATGACAGTGACCATCAACTCCTGGTTCGGATCCTCCGCGTTTTCCGCCTGTTCGTCGCGGAGCTGCGACCGCTGGGCGCGGTAGAGGATGTAATGTTCGGCCGCCTTGTAATAGCCCTGCCGCATCAATTCCTCCTGCACCATGTCCTGCACGTCCTCGATGTGGACAAACGACTGGTCACCGGTGCGAATCCGATCGGTAACCCCTTTTGCAATATCGATGGCTGGTTCGGGATTCTCCTTAATGGTGAGAAACGCTTTTCTAACAGCGATCTCAATCTTGGTTTCCGACCATGGCACCACGTTGCCACTGCGGCGGATCAAGCGGACGGGCAATGAATGAGGGCCGGCATGGACATCGACGCTGCCGTGCTTCTCCATGGAGCGGCGGAAGGCGAGGGACTTGGCGACATCGTAAGCTTCGTTTTCGAGCAGGGCCTTTTCGATCAGGAGATAGAGGTCCGCTTCGGACAGGCGCAGGCGGCCGCCATCGTCGAGGGATTTGGTGAGTGAGTTCGCGACGCTGTAGGCCACATCGGAAACGAACTGGCGGTTCTTGTCGGAGAAAATCGAAAGCTCATCCTGGCTGCGCGAGATGAGAAGGTCCGCCAGCGAATCGCCAATAGCGTCGGCAACGTCTTCCAGGGAGAACAGGGTGTCCGTGGTCCCGCGGGTGACAATGATGTCATGGATGGGGGATCGCTTTTCGGTAGGGAGTATGTCACGCCACGCATAACCGGGTTCCATCACAGGGGCGGAGAAACGATCGGTTATGACCTTCTTGAGAAGCAGGTCTTCGGTGGTGTTGACGGAGCGGTACATGGTTTTTTGGGCGTGGAATTGGAGAGTGGAGATTTTTATGTTAGATTCGGAGCGAGACGCTCCTGACACGGACTGGAGCAGGATGCTCCAGCCACTTTGAAGATTAGAGGTCGTCGTCGTGGACGCTGGAGAGCGCCGACGCCTTTTGGTATTCCGTCACCCGTCCCTCGAAGAAATTCGTCTCTTTCTTGATGTCCATCATTTCGGCGAGCCAGGGGAAGGGATTGCTGACGGATTCGTGGAGGGGGGCGAGGCCGCAGGAGGTGAGGCGGCGGTCGGCGATGTAGTCGATGTAGGTTTCGAAATCGGCGGAGTTGAGGCCGAGGCCGGCGACGGGGAGGCAGTCGCGGATGAACTGCTTTTCCAAGGTGATGCCTTCTCTCATCGTGGCGCGGAGGTCCTCGCGGAAATCCTCGGTCCAGACGTCGGGGTTTTCGTCGATGAGATCCATCAGGAGGTTGCGGAAGACCTCGATGTGGTTCGATTCGTCGCGCAGCGTGTAGCGGAACATCGCGCCGATGCCGGGGAATTTGTTCTGGCGATAGAGGCTCAGGATCATGCCGAAAAGGCCGTAAAACTGGGTGCCTTCCATGACCTGGCCGAACATGAAAATGTTCTTCGCGAGCGCCTGCTTGTTGGCGGTGATGGTGAGATCGATGTCGCGGCGCAGGGCGCGGCTGTTGGAAACGACGAAGTTGTTTTTCGCCTGGATCGAAGGCACGTCCTCGAACATCGCCTCGCACTCGTGCGGGTTGATGCCGAGCGAGGAAATCATGTAAACCAGCGAGTCGGCGTGGATGTTTTCCTCATGGGCGTGGCGGCCTAGCACCAGCTTCAGCTCGGGGGCGGTGACCACTTCGCGGACCACGTGCAGGACGTTGTCGCCGACGATGCCTTCCGCGGCGGAGAAGTAGCCGATGCCCATTTTGATGATCCAGCGCTCGACGTCGGAAATGTCATTGGAGCGCCACTGCTCGACATCCTTTTGCATGGTGATGTCCTCCGGCTCCCAATGATTGTTCTTCATGGTTTTGTAGAGGTCATAGGCCCACTGGTATTTCAGCGGGAGGATGTTGAAGAACATCGTTTCCTTGCCATTGATGACCCGTTTGCCGGCGTAGGCCTGTTCGGCCTTGGCGCGGTCGAGGGTGAAGGTGCGGTTACCGAGGGCGACAGTGGTGGTGGAGGTGGACATGGGGTGGATAAAATCAGCTTGCAAACTCTAAAATTGGTGCTGTGCCGCGACTGGCCAGCGTTGCGGAGACTGCCAGAACTGGGGGCGGATGGTCAATCCGATTTTGCTCATATAGTATCCACAAATTATTCACACACAAGATGTAGTGTTTTATGAATCGTGGTTACATGGTAAAATGCGTGCAAAATGTGGGACTTGCGAGGCGCTTTGCACGGATCGGTCCGCAGGTCTAGGGGTCGGAAAATTTTTGGGATCTGTTAGGGAATCGGTGGCCGGGGGAAATTTCAAAAAAATCATTAAGTTTTGTGAAGTAATGACGATTTCGCCACCTTCCCCGCCGCAAGCTCTTGGTGGCGAGATGCAAAATATTTTAGGAAGCGTGTTAGAAAGGGGGTGTAGAAGGGGCAAGAAGAACGAAGACCGGCTGAAGCGCGGGACTACGTACGGAAGAGACTTGGCGGGAGGGGTGGGACCGCTACATTTCGCGCATGAAACGACGATTTACCATCGATTCCGGGAGCTTGCCGGAGGAGGGAAAGGCCTATTCGGGCGAACTGCCGAAGGAGATTTTCGACCTGTCGGAGGGCGACGCGGTGCCAATGGGTTCGCTGGTGTATGACATTTGGGCTCAACGGTTTGGGTCGGAAATTCTGCTGACAGGATCGTTGTCGGCACCCTTTGAATTCACCTGCGTCCGGACCCTGCATCCCTTTGTCCAAACGATCCGCCTGGAAAACGCTGCGATTTCGCTGGAAGTGGCCGGGGAAGGGGAAATCGACGCCACCGATGCGCTGCGGGAGGAGATTCTGATCAATTTCCCGGTCGATCCCCGCTGCGAGGATGGGGACCTGCCGCAGAAGTGTGAAATCGATTCCCGATATTTATCAGTGGACAAGCCCGTGGATGATGGGCTACCCACTCCGCCCCGCGACGGGAGCGACGACCGCTGGTCCGCCCTCGACAACCTCAAGGACCAACTCTAACCGAATCCAAGACCATGGCCGTACCAAAGCGCCGCCAATCCAAAAGCCGCCAGAAAATGCGCCGTGGCGCGAAACGTTGGCATGCGCCGATTTTCAAAAGCTGCCCTGAGTGCAGCAGCAAAGTGCCTTCGCACATCGCGTGTCCGTCCTGCGGATACTACCGCGAGCGCCAGGTGCTGGATGTCGAAGCTCTCTAAGCCGGCTGCGCTGTCGGACCCGCATGCCCCGGTTTTCCCGGTTGTATTCATGCGGAGTTTCGCTTAAGCGCATTGCATCCGAATGAAAGTCGCCTTGGATGCCATGGGCGGGGATCACGCCCCCGCGGTCAATATCGGAGGAGCCATCGACGCGCTCCTCTGCTATCCGAAATTGGCGCATCTGTATCTGGTCGGCATCCGCGGGGTGCTGGAGGAGGAGTGCAGAAAGCAGGGGCTCGATCTGAGCGACCCGCGGGTAAGCATTGTCCACGCGGAGGAGGTCATCGGCATGGCCGAGCCGGGCGCGAAAACCGTGCGCCGCAAGAAACTTTCGTCCATCAACATCGCGATGGACATGGTCAAGGATGGCCGTGCAGACGCATTCGTTTCCGCAGGCAACACCGGTGCCGCGGTCGCGGCCGCCACGCTGAAATTGCGGACCTTGCCGGGTGTGGACCGCGCGGGCATCGCCTCGGCATTGCCCAACGAGCACGGCCTTTGCCACATCCTCGACGCGGGTGCGAACCCCGAAGCCAAGCCGGAGCATCTGATCGCCTACGCGGTGATGGGCACCGCCTTCGCACGCGGCGTGCTGGGGGTGACGGATCCGAAAATCGGCCTCATGTCCAACGGCGAGGAGGACGAAAAAGGCACCAGCTTCACCAAGGAAACCTTCAAGCTCCTCAAGGAAACGCCGGGCATCAATTTCATCGGCAACATCGAGGGCCGCGACCTGTTCGAGAGCGATGTGCAAATTGTCCTGTGTGACGGATTTGTCGGCAACATCATGCTGAAAACCATCGAGGCCACGGCCAAGGCGGTTTCGAAATGGCTCAAAACCGAGATCAAGGAAAACCCGCTGCGGATCGCCGGCGCGATGCTGGCACAGGGTGCGTTCAAGGCATTGAAGGAAAAAAGCAGCTACGAAAGCTACGGCGGCAGTCCGCTGCTCGGTGTCAACGGCGTGGTGATCATCGCGCACGGATCGTCAACTGCCCTCGCCGTCAAGAATGCGGTGCGGGTCGCGCTGGAAACGGTCGAAACCCGGGTGAATCCCCGGATCGAGGAAGCGCTTGCGGCGATTGCGAAGCCCAGCACGGCGGTCGCGTGAGTTGAAGCGCACTTCGCGCTTGTGAGGGACGTGAGCGGGTTCCAATCTGAACGCGCATGAGTGAAGTGACCACCTCCGTTCAGGTATGCATTGCCGGCACCGGCAGTTACGTGCCGGAGCGAATTCTCACCAACGAGGAATTGGCCGCGACCGTCGATACCAGCGACGAATGGATTGTGAGCCGCACCGGGATCCACGAGCGCCGCATCGCAGCGCCGGGTGAGTTCACATCGCATCTCGCGACCAAAGCCGCATTGCGAGCCTTGGAGCAGGCGGGCCTCGCCGCGGAGGACATCGAGCTCATCATTGTCGCCACCATCACGCCCGACACGCTGACGCCGGCGACAGCGTGTTACGTGCAGAAAAATCTCGGCGCGACGAAAGCGGTGGCATTCGACATTTCCGCGGCCTGCTCGGGCTTCCTGTATGCGATGAAAATCTCGAAGCGCCTCATTTCCGACGGCGCCTTCCAGAACGCGTTGATCATCGGTGCGGAAAAACTCTCCGCAGTCACGAACTGGACGGACCGCGCGACCTGCGTGCTCTTCGGCGACGGCGCGGGTGCCGCGGTGCTCCGTCGCGCCGAACCGCATGAGGGATCGGTCCTCGCCACCGAGATGGGCACCGATGGCAATCTCACTCATTTGCTCAACATCCCCGGTGGTGGCAGCGCTTGTCCGATCACGACCGCCAACGCAGGCGACCAGCTTTTCGCGCTCACGATGATGGGCAAGGAGGTTTTCAAGCATGCCGTCACCCGCATGAAGGAAGCTGCGGAAAAAGTAATCGAACGCGCCGGCCTAACCGCCGCCGACATCACCTGCGTGATTCCGCATCAGGCGAATCTGCGGATCATCGATGCGATTGCGGATCGTCTCGACGTTCCCAACGAGCGGGTTTTTGTGAACCTCCACAAGTATGGCAACACCTCGGCGGCGGCGGTCGCGATCGCGCTCGACGAGGCCAACCGCGAGGGCAAGTTCAAGCGCGGTGACAACATCGTGCTGGTGGTTTTCGGCGCGGGATTGACCTGGGCCGCGGCCGCCATCCGCTGGTGATTTCGGGCAGTGGGGATTGGGCCACGATGAAATGCAAAAGCCGCTCACCCTCCCATGCTTGCCACTCTTCCCCTCCGCCGCTTTCGCATGGATCGGGATGCAATTCACCCAGGAGACTTCATTCACCCGGAAGATGCCCGGGCGGGATCGCCATGGAATGAAGAGGAGCTGCGGGCAGCGGCGGCATTCGAGGAAAAGCGGCCGAGGCACAAGGTCTTGATCGTCCAGGGCGATTGGGAAGGCGGGATGGCGCTGCTCGGGAGTGATTTGAAAAACGCGGGTCACGACGTGGGCAAAGTCGTGTTTTGTGTGCCCGACCTATTCTACAAATTCCGCCGAGTGCGCGTTCATGTGTTCCGCAAGCCGCTTGGTGATTTCGGCAAATGGCTGCGCGAATTGATTCACCACGAAGGCTATGATTTCCTGTTCCTCTACGATCATCACCGTCCCTACAACCTTGTCGCCCGGGACATCGCTGAACAACTCGATCTTGGCTGTTATGTCTTTGAACCCGGCCTGATCCAGCCCGATTGCGTGACGGTGTTTGATCGCAAATCGCCGCCGCTTCCGACGATGGCGAAAGCCTGGGAAGCGTTGATGAATGGCGGGCCGCCGCCCAGGCAGGATGTGAAGCCACCCGAGCCGTGGGAGGTGAGCGCGCCGGCGAAATTGGCGGCGTTGTGTTTCAACTTTTTCCTCAGTCGCGTGACATGGCCCTTGTTTCCCCATTTCGTGGACCCATGCGAAATGAAATTCTGGCATCAGTTCAAACACGGCCTCATTCATCTATGGCGTTTTTTCGAACACGGCCGCGATGGTGAACTGGAGCCGCTGTTCGCGGGTGAATGGGCGGGCACCTATTATGTCGCTCCACTGCAATTTCACGGCGATCCCAAGGTGACGCTGGAATCGGATTTCAATTCGATCGAGCAGTTCATCAAGCGGGTGGTGAAATCGTTCGCGCGCAACGCCGCATCCGATACCAAGCTGCTGTTCAAGGTTCATCCGGCGGACCGCGGCTACAAGGACTACAGCGATCTTGTTGCCGGCCTTGACGCGCGTCTTGGCGGCAACCGGCTCTTGTGTGTGGATTGCGTTCACCTGCCGACCTTGCTGGCACACTCGCGCGGACTTGTGACCATCAACAGTTCCGCTGGACTCACCGGATTGATCCACCACATCCCGGTGATGGCCCTGGGCCGGGCGGTATATGATTTGCCAGGCCTGACATTTTCCGGCGGCCTTGATGCGTTTTGGTGCGAAGCCCGGCGGTCCGAGCCTCTGATGGTGGCGCATCTGCTCAATTTGTTGCTGGCGACCAGCCAGGGCCGGGGCACTCTGTCACAGCGCTGCTTTGATGTGCCGGGCCGTTGTAAAATCCAGTGGCCCGAACCTTTCCGGAATGATTTCTTTGCTTCCGGTATCGATTAGGCGGCTTGTTCCCTGCCACGCGCGAAAACAAAAACCTACCAATGACTTATCGAACTGTTGTGATCGTGGGCGCCGGGGCGTGGGGAACCGCTATGGCGATCAGCTTGTCAGCGGCACTGGACGTCATCCTCGTTGTTAGATCCCCGGAGGATGCCGAAGAATTCCGTCGCACCCGGATGAACCCGCGCTATCTGCCGGACTGCATCATTCCCGAAAAGGTCCAGATTTCAGCGGACCTTGCGGGTGCCATGGCGAAGGCGGACCTGCTGATCATCGCCACGCCGGTCAGTGCCTTTGAATCGGTTCTCAAGTCGGTTGTCGGCATCCGCAAAGACCTGCCGGTCATCTGGGGATGCAAAGGCATCTGTCCGCAAACCGGTGAACCGCTTTCGACCATTGCCGAAAAAGTCATGGGGGCGGACGCATGCTTTGGGGCGATATCAGGTCCTTGCTTTGCCGCGGGCCTCGCCAGCAAGCATCCCACCGCGGTCGTCGTGGCCACCAACAGCGGCAGGCAGACCACGTTGGCAATCGCGAAGAGCCTGTCTAACAATTACCTCCGCGTTTATTCCAACTCGGATCTAACAGGTGTGCAGATTTGCGGGGCAATCAAGAATGTTTACGCCATTGCGGCGGGGGTGATCGATGGCTGCGGCTGGGGCGAAAACACACGGGCCGGCATGCTGACGCGCGCGGTCGCCGAGGCCCGCGTTTATATCAAGAGGCATGACGCGAAATTATCCACCTTGATGGGTCTCGCCGGCTTCGGCGATCTCTACCTCAGTTGCGGCAGCCGCTTGTCGCGCAACTATCAGGTTGGCATGGCCCTCGCGGCCGGCACGCCCCTCGCCACCGCCTTGGAGAATCTGGGCCATGTCGCGGAAGGGGTGAACACGACCCGCCTGGTTCACAAGCGTGCCTCCGAGCTGGGCCTGGACATGCCAATCGTCACCGCCGTCTGGCAAATACTCGGCGGCGAAAGAACGCCACGCGAGTGCGTCGAAGCGTTGATGTCGAGGTCGATCAAACATGAAAAGCACTATCACCCCCCCGGTTAGTTACATTCGCAAGGCGCCAGGGGCGGCACGCGGATCAGCCGATCTAACAGATCTCGAAAGACGGGCCCGGAAATTGCTTTCTGCACAGGATGTCGCACCGCTCCACGCCCCTTGAAACCACCGGCATGCCGCCGGGCATCCAGTATATCATCGGCAACGAAGCGGCCGAGCGCTTTTCGTTTTATGGCATGCGCACGATCCTAGTCGTGTTCATGGCGCAGTATCTCCACTTCATGGATGGCAGCGGCGGGCGTCCCTTGAGCGGCAATGAAGCGGTCGAATACTATCATCAATTTGCAAGCTGGGTCTACTTCACCCCCCTCGGCGGCGCACTCCTGGCGGATATATTTTTCGGCAAATACCGCACCATCCTGTCGTTGTCGGTCGTGTATTGCCTCGGTCACGCCGCGCTCGCCTGCATGGGCTCTTATGGTCATTCCGCGCTGTGGCTCGGCGCTGGATTGGTCCTGATCTGCCTCGGCTCCGGTGGAATCAAGCCCTGCGTGTCGGCCCATGTCGGCGACCAGTTCGGCAAGAGCAACCATCACCTGCTTTCGCGGATTTATAATTGGTTCTATTTCTCCATCAACTTCGGCTCGTTCTTCTCAACTCTGCTCACGCCATGGTTGTTGGAAAATTATGGCCCGCACTGGGCCTTCGGTGTGCCGGGCGTGCTGATGGCGATCGCGACATTCATGTTCTGGCTCGGCCGCAATCGCTTCGTGCACATCCCGCCGGCGGGCATGGGATTTTTCAAAGAGGCGTTTTCGCGTGAGGGCATGGTCGCTCTAGGGAAGTTGGTCCCGCTCTTCACATTTATCGCCGTGTTCTGGTCCTTGTATGACCAAACGGGATCATCCTGGGTCCTGCAAGCGGAGCAGATGAATTTGAAATTCATGGGGATCACCTGGCTCGAATCGCAAATCCAGGCGGTTAACCCGATCCTCATCCTCGTTTACATCCCGCTGTTCACGTTCGTCATCTATCCTTGGATCAAACGGATTTTTCCTCTCACTCCGCTGCGCAAGATCGGCATGGGCATGGTGCTGATGACCCTGTCATTTGGCCTGACAACGCTGATCCAATCATGGATTGATGCCGGGCAACGTCCGACCATCGGTTGGCAGATCGCCGCTTACTTCATCATCACCGCTTCGGAAATCATGGTGTCGATCGTCGGTCTTGAGTTTGCCTACACGCAGGCGCCGAAATCGATGAAGTCATGGGTGATGGCGCTGTTCTGGCTTTCGGTGTGGGGTGGCAACCAATTCACCGCGCAGGTGAATCATTTCATCGCGGTGCCATCTACCGCTGACATCCAGTTCGAACGGGCCATCGCAAAGTTGCCGGAAGACTGGCAGACCTCGCCGCGGACGGTGATTCTTCCCGGCTATGACGGCCGCACCGGCACCGATGATGATCTCGTTGCGCGTTGTGCCAACGGACGGATTGAATCCTTGGAGATTCCGGGCCGCGAGGGATTCATCGATGGCGCGAACCGGATCGAAGCGCAATCGGGCGATGGCTTTCCCTCCCAGGCGGCCGGCCAAAAGCTGTTAGATAATGTCCGCGATTTGTGGGGTAATCCGCTGCGCTATGATCTCATCGACTCCTCGCACGCCCGCATTTCCAGCGCGGGACCCGACCGCAAGGAAAAGACACCATGGGATATCGGGATGATCATTGAAAAAGCCGGGGGCTCGGCGGCCGATGGCAATTGGCTGGCACATCGCAAGGCACAGCTCGGGATCAAGGAGCAGCCGGTGGAAGCGGGCTTCAAGCGCGTCGAGTTTTCCGGCGGCCAAAGCAAACTCGAAGGCGCGGCTTACTTCCGCTTTTTCACCTGGTTGGTGCTGGCCACCACGATCGGCTATGTGCCCTTCGCCATATTCTACAGGCCGCGGACTTACTTGCACGAATGAGTTTATCCGAGCCGCTTCATCACGGCGGCGGACAAGGCTTTCCCGTCAGCACGGCCGTCGGCAAGTTCCTGCGCGCGTTTCATCACCTTGCCCATGTCGGCCTTGCCGGTCGCTCCGGTATCGATGAATGCTTGTTCGACGATCGCCTGAAGCTCGTCATCCGACAACGCCGCTGGCAGATAGCGTGAAAGGATTTCGATCTCGGCCTTCTCGGTGGCCGCAAGTTCCGGCCGGCCGGCTTTTTCAAATTGGTCGCGGGAATCGATGCGTTGCTTGATCTGTTTGCGCAGCACCGCCAGCACTTCGCTCTCCTCAAGCGCCGTTCCGAGGCCGCCTTTTTCGATGGCTGCGTTGGTCAGCGCGCTCTTCAACGCGCGGAAGGCGTTCAGCGCGATGCTGTCCTTCGCCCTCATCGCCGTTTTGATGTCTTCCGGAATACGTGCCGCTGTGTCGCTCATGATTTCTGATAGCATGGGCAGCGCCCACGCCAAGCAAAAGTCACCCAAGGGTGGGTTATCCTTGAATTGCGGGGCTCTCGACACGAAGGAGCCAAGGTCGCCTGAGGAACTTGGACGCCTACGTCCAAACCCATTTGAATGGACGTAGGCGTCCATTCTCCTCAGCAGCGAAACACCCATGATGGGATGGGCGGATCGAAGTCCGCCCATCCATGGTTATTCGTCGTCGCCGCCGCCTTCGTCTCCACCACCATCATCGCCGCTGTCGCCGTCGTCGCCGGAATCATCGTCGGCCATGCCATCGTCATCGGCGTCACCGTCGTCGTCGGATGCTTCGTCGTCGGCATCCGCTTCATCGGAACTGTCGGCGTCGTCGGAGTCGGCCACTCCGTCACCATCATCGTCGTTGTCGGCTTCGTCCATGCTGCCGTCGTTGTCGTCATCGCTGTCTTTGTCGTCAGCGACCCCGTCGGCATCCTCGTCGTCGGCACCCGTTTCGACTTCATCGGCGAAGGTGTCATCATCGCTTTCGTCGATGGCCACTTCCTCATTGATTTCGGCGGTTTCTTCGGAGGACTCTTCGGTCGCGGATTCTTCGGAATAGGATTCGGAGTAGGATTCGTAAGTTGAGATCTCCTCGCTGGTGACGCTGGAGGACACCGAAGTGACTTCGTAATAGTCGCTGTAGCTGCTCACCGACACGCTCGAGTAATCCCAGCCCTCGTAGTAGGCATAGAAGTCCCCGGAGAACTCGCCATACATTTCATCGCAGCTCTTGGCAACCGACGTCCATCCCTTGTAGGTGTCCGGATACCACACTTCGAAGATATTGCCGTAGCCATCGACCATGTAGGTGAGGCGATCGAGCTGATAGCAATATTTGGTATAAGCGTTGAGATCGTTCCCGCTGATTTTGTCGAGTTCGATGCACAGGTTGACAAGATCCGCGAGGAGCCTCAATTCGTAGCTCTTTGGTTTGGCCTTGCCTTTGAGGGCGGCGATTTCGGCCTCGAGCTGTTTCACCTTGGCCCTTGATTTGGTGAGCTTGGCCTTTTCCGCCTCGCTGACCTCGCCACCCTTTTTGTGGCGTGCCACCGCTGGTCCAAAATGCAGGAGGTAGGTGTCGTAGGCCTTGGAGAATGCAATGACCCCCCGTCCCACCTGAAGTCCTTCATGGCTGCCGCGAAGCACACCCCACGACGCTGACAGTTGGGTCAAGCTGCCGCCCAAGGCATCCATGCCCTTGAGCATGGATGCATCTTTCGCTTTCTGGCCTTTCTCAAGCTGGGTGAGCGCCTTGCTGCTATCTTCCAGCGCGGACCAAAATGGACGGGCCTCCTTGGATTTCTGGCTGATTTTGTCCTTGGCGCTTTTGGCGATGAAGACCTGCGCTTTCCGCATGTCAGCCACCAACGACGCGGCCGTCAGCGCCGGACCTTTCTTGTGCTTGTCCTTTGATGCGGCGGCTTTCTTGGCATCTTTTGCAGGAGCCTTTTCGTCTTTTGCCTCGGTAACCGGGGCGGACAAGGCCACACAGGACACGCCAAGAAGGAGCAGGGAAAGATTGCGGAAGTTGAATTTCATGATGGGTTAGATGGGTAAAATACGAACCCCTATAGCAAGACGAAGCCCCCCTGCCCCGGCAATCAAAATCGTCGGGAAACGTGCGAAATCTCCCGCTTTTCGTTAGATCTTCAAAAACCGATGTTGCGCCGCGTGCCGCATTCCCAGCTCTAACAGCGAAGTCGCGTCATCGCCCAGTTCCTTGCCGACAATCTCATATTCATTCCTGAGGTTGGTGTGGATCAGATAGGGGTTGTCGGTGTTGATGCAGAAGGGGATGTCCTCATCGGCCAGATCGCGCACGAAGCGTCCGATGCATTGGAAATCCGGAATCGTCCGCGTCACCAGGTTAACGGTCGGACAAAGCTCAAGGCACACCTTTTCCTCCCGTAACAAAGTGACAAGCGCGTCACGTTGCTTGCCCTTCGCGTTCCTGAGCTGAATGCCATGTCCGATACGGTCCGGATGGATCGCTTCAAGGACCCGCAGCATACCTTCGGGGCCCGTCGCATCGCTTTCACCGACATGATAGGTGATTTTCAATCCCGCTTGCCGTGCCTTTTCCATCATCGCGGTGACTTCGCTCAGCCACGGCTTGCTCAGTTCTAGCGCGCGCGATTCGGGCCCGGCCATGTCGATCCCGACCACGCCGTTGGCACCATTGAGCGAGCCCCGGCTGCGCCATTTGATGGCCGCGTCGATGATCTGCCAATTCGACTCCAGCGAGAGGTCGCGACCGAGCGAGAGAATGATGCCGGTTGCCACGCCATAATGCAGTGAAGCGCGCTCCAGGCCTTGCATCACCGCGAGGATGATGGCGTCCATGGTGTGAAGGCCATGGCGCATCCGCTTGTGCGGATTGAAACGCAACTCCAGCGCACGCACTTCGGCACGGCGGTAGGCTTTGGCCACCACCTGATAGGCTGACACGCTTGCCGCGGAGGGCGAGGATTGGATCTCCTCGGTGACCTGGAAATAACGGCCCAGGAAATCGTCCAGCGACTTCACCTCGTCCGGACGTGCTGTTAGAGAATCATGGAACGATGTGAAATCGACATGCTCGGTTCGCAAGCCGTTGTCGCACAGAATTTCCCACAGCACGGAAGATGGCACGGCACCGCCGAGATGGATGTGTAAGTCATGCATGCCTGACACATATGAAACGATGGGAGAGGCTTTGGCAACAGGAGAGGGTATTTCAAACCCAGGCTTCCCTCATTGGATCCAACCGCGAATGGACGCCAATGGACACGAATGGGGGAAAATTTAGAGACCAGAAACCAGAAACCAGAAACCAGAAACCAGATTTCAGATTCCTGTATCCATCTTGGCGTTTTCCTAATGCAAATCTTCCCATCAACTATCAACGATCCACTATCTCTAATTCGCGTCTATTGGCGTCCATTCGCGGTTAAAATCCAAAATGAGGGGTGTCAGGGGTATCAGACGAGCCGGACCTCGCCCTGGAAACTTCCTTCGGTCAGCAACTCATCCGTTTCGTCTTTCGCGGCTTCGATTCTGGCGAGCAAATCATGGGTATCAAGCGGAGGCACCACTGCCTGCCCGCTGCAGTTTTCGAGATGCGCCTGAAAAACCTCGTCCGGGTTGCCGGTGGCGCGGAACGCTTTGATATGCGAACAAGGAAGATGCAGGAAACGATGATCGTGCGTGCGGACCAGGATGCCTCCCATCTGATAGCTGTTAAATTGCAGGTGCGGGATGCCGGCTCTGGGGCTCGCCGGGTTCCATGCACACGAGAAAACCAAGGTGTGCGCGAAATCCGGAGATGCGATCACTGCTATATGAACGTTGATGTTCCCTAGCGTCGATGAATTCGATTCGCCGTACAGCCAGCGCCAGTCGGAGTGATTGGCCAGCCACGCAGCCACAGCCGCGTGCAGGGGTGGGCATAACTCGTCGCAACTGATTTTAACCGCTTCGGAGTAGTGATAGAAATCGATCTCCAAAAATTTTGATTTGAGGAGCTTCATCAAAGCCAGGCGCAGAACCCTGAGAGGATGAATGGTTTTCCCAAGCAACATGCGCAGCGGATAGCGATGCAGATAAGCGGTGCGAACCTTGCGCTTCCCAGCCTCTCCTTTCAGTTGTGCCACGCAGAGCATGTCAGCTTCCATGGCTTGGAGAAAAGCCAATGCCTGTGGATGCACCGGTGAAATTCTCAACCAACCGGGAGGGCCCGCCAGTGTCTTTGCAAAGGAGGAGGCCCGGCTGGCCCAAACCGCGATTCCAATGATCGCAAGCACACCACCAATGAAATTCCCGATCACGATTTCCGTGTAATTCGGATTTCGGGAGGAAACCATGATTGGCATCAGGATCATGAGGGCCGCGAATATCATCAGCCCGGCAATCAGGGATCTCCTCCTGCGCTTTCTGCGCTTTAGTCGCTCTTCGGTGGCGAATTCCCAAACGACAATGCGTCCACCATGCGGCCCGCGCAGGCCCATGATCATGTTAACGATGAACCACACGCAGGTTCCGATTACGATAAAGATAATGGGATCGGCATGGCGAAATCCCAGGAATGCCACGACGGCCACGGCAATAACCCGCGCTGAAATGGGCGAAGTGTTGGTCACCAGGATCCGGTGTCCGCATTTCAAAGGTGCCTCGTGTTCACCCGTCTCAAGGTCGACCCGTGGCAGGATCACGCCATTTTTTGCCAACAGGCCGAGACCATCGGTCTGCCATGTCACTGTGGACGGCGCTTCCGGTTCGGTTTGGGGCGGCGCGTAGGGATTGGCTTCGCTCATCCATTCAGCTTAGCAAGCGCCGCGGGAAGGAAGATGCCATCCTTGCGGATCAGCTTGCCGTCGAAATAAATTTCGCCACCACCCCAGTCCTTGCGCTGGATGTTCACCAAGTCCCAGTGGACTTGCGAACGGTTGCCGTTGTCCGCTTGTTCATAAGCCTGGCCCGGAGTGAAATGGAATGAGCCGGCGATTTTCTCATCGAACAAAATATCCCGCATCGGCTCCCGGATCACCGGATGGAAACCCAGTGCGAACTCGCCGATGTAGCGCGCGCCCGGGTCGCTATCCAGGATCTTGTTGAGCGCCTTGGTCTTGGCACCGGCTTCGGCCTTGACGATTTTGCCACTCGCGAATTCCAAGCGGATGGCGTCGAAGGGAATGCCTTGGTAAATGGTCGGCGCGTTGTAAGTGATATAACCTTCCACCGAATCTTTGACGGGAGCGGTGAACACTTCGCCATCGGGAATGTTATAGTTGCCACCGCAGACGATGGCTTTGAGGCCTTTGATGGAAAAGCGCAGGTCGGTGCCGGGCCCGATGATTTCCACGTGCTCGGTTTTATCCATCAGCTTTTTCAGCGCGTTCATCGCGGGCGTCAGCGCCTTGTAGTCGAGCAGGCAAACCTTGAAGTAAAATTGTTCGAAGGCCTCGGTGCTCATTCCCGCTTGCTGCGCCATCGATGCCGACGGCCAACGCAAAACGCACCACCGCGTCTTCTTCACGCGGTGGTCGAGAACAGGCCGCATGTGTTTCATCGCCAGTTTCATCCGCTCCGCCGGGACATCGGAATTTTCCGCGATGTTGTTGCCGCCACGGATCGCGATGTAGGCGTCCATGTCCTTCATTTCATTGAGTAAATGGCGGGCAAGGATTTCATACTGCTTGTCCTCCGCGCCCCGCAGCATCTCGCGGCTGAGGCGCGATTGGTGGATGCGGATCAGCGGCAAGGCTCCCACCGCACGGGCCTCGCGGATCAGCGCCAGGCCGATCGAATCCGGCACGTCAAAAAGATCGATCAACACCTTCTCGCCCTTTTTCAGCGCGGTGGAATAACGGACCAACTGGCGGGCAAGGGTGTCGATGCGGGCGTCGTGCATGGACGTGAAATAGGCGCGGACCGTGCCGTTTCCAAGCGCGAAGTGAGCAGAAGGGGGATTGGAGATTGGACATAGGAGATTGGGGGATGGCATGGAGGCACTTTCTCATCTCTTTATCCCCAATCCCTTATCTCCAATCTCTCATGTCCCATCTTTCCTCTTTGCTCGCCGCTCCTCGCTCCCTAAACCAAGCGCATGGTGCTGGGAATTTTGGGATCGGGTTCGGGGTCCAACATGCAGGCGATCCTGGATGCGATCGACGCTGACAGGTTGGACGCGAGCATCGCCTTGGTGCTGTCGGACAATCCCAACGCCTACATCCTTGACCGCGCCCGCAAGCGCGGCATCGAGACGGGGATCATCGACTGCCAGGGAATGCGCACGAAATTCCCGGAGGAAGCCCAGCAGGAAACCGCCGGCAGATTGCTTGCCGCGGGTGTGGAAATTGTTTGTCTCGCGGGCTTCCTGCGCTTGGTCAAATGGCCGCTGCTGGAGGCCTTCCCGCAGCGGATTTTAAACATCCATCCGTCACTCCTGCCGCTCTATCCCGGCCTCGAATCGTGGAAGCAGGCGTTCGATGCGGGCGAGACTGAAACCGGTTGCACGGTTCATTACGTCGACGACGGCATGGACACCGGTCCCATCATTTTGCAAGAGAAGGTGCCCATTCTAACAGATGATACGCCCGAGTCGCTGCACGCGCGGATCCAGTTGGTGGAGCATCGGCTTTATCCGGAAGCGATCCGTTTGCTTGGGCGATGAATGATTCTATGAATCCTAGTGCATCGTCAGATAAATACTTGGCATATATTCTGCTGTAGTTAACCCGACTTTCGCTGTTAGATGGGTTTTAAGATCCGAATCGTTGAGATTGCGTTCATTTTTTCAAAAGGTCTCCACCACAGGCTTGGGAGTTCGGATTTCGGGCGGGGGTTGTGCGGGCAGGATGAAGCCGAGTTGGT
>JANMJQ010000317.1:0-8316 GCA_031371445.1 Akkermansiaceae bacterium | reverse complement strand
CCCGCCGCCACCGTTTCGTTGGAACCGGGATCGATCAGGATGAAAGAGCCGGTGATGCGGTTGCGGTTGTAGGGATCATGAATCAGCGGCACCGCGGTGCGCAGCGTGATGCGGCCGATGTCGTTCATGTTGAAGCCGGTTACGCCTTCAATCTTGTGGAGGCTGTTGATATCGACGTGATACTTGACCTCCTGGATGATGGCCTTGGTCTCCTGGGTGGTGTGGCGGATGACGAGCTTCGCGCGCGGTGGCATTGGCTTGGCGGAGAACCAGCAAATCATCGCTTCAATGTCTTGCGAAATCCGCGGAGGGTTGTTGTTTTTCACCAATGTGTCGCCACGGGAAATGTCAATTTCATCGGTCAGCGTAAGACACACGGACTGCGGCGCGAATGCTTCATCGAGATCGCCATCGGGGCTGTGGATCGCCTTGACCTTGGTGGTGAAGCCGGAGGGCAGGACCGTCACGTCGTCACCGGGCTTGAACACGCCGCCCGCAACACGGCCCGCGTAGCCGCGGAAATCGTGCCACTCGTCACTCATCGGACGGATCACCCATTGCACCGGGAAACGCGCGTCGACGTGGTTTTCCTCGCCGCCGACATAGACGTTTTCCAAATGATACAGGAACGTCGGTCCCTGATACCATGGCATGTGCGCTGACTTCTCGACCACGTTGTCGCCGTTGAGCGCGGAGATCGGAATGTCGGTGATTTCAACAATGTTATCCAAACGCGAGGCGAACATGCGGAAATCCCGGATGATGTTGTTGTAAACCTCTTCGGAATAATCGACGAGATCCATCTTGTTCACGGCTACAACCAAGTGTTGGATGCGCAGCAGGTTGGCGATGAAACTGTGGCGCTTGGTTTGTTCGATGACTCCCTTGCGTGCGTCGATGAGAATAATCGCCAGGTTGGCGGTCGATGCGCCGGTCACCATGTTGCGGGTGTACTGGGTATGCCCGGGCGTGTCGGCGATGATGAACTTTCGCTTCGGGGTCGCGAAATAGCGGTAGGCGACGTCGATCGTGATGCCCTGCTCGCGCTCGGCCTTCAAGCCATCTGTTAGAAGAGCGAGGTTGACGTTTTCATCGCCCCGTCGACGCGATGATTCCTCCATCGCCTCAAGCTGGTCTTCGAAGATCGACTTGGAATCGTACAGCAGACGCCCGATCAGCGTTGATTTGCCGTCGTCAACCGAGCCGGCGGTGGTGAAGCGAAGAAGGTCCATTTTTTGGTAGAAGCTGAAATGCTGAAAATCTGAAATGCTGAAATGAAGAGGAAGAGTGGAGGGGTAGATGCTGAAAAGCTGAAAACTGAAACGCTTGAATGAAGAGGAGGAGGCGCGGGTCCGATTTCAGCGTTTCAGCATTTCAGAATTTCAGCTTTTACCATCAGAAATAGCCTTCTTTTTTCCTGTCTTCCATGGCAGTCTCCGAGCGTTTGTCGTCGGAACGGGTGCCGCGTTCGGTTTGGCGTGCGGCGGCCACTTCGGCGATGACTTCATCGAGATCGGAGGCCGCTGACTCGACGGCGCCGGTGCAAGTCGCGTCGCCGATGGTGCGGAATCTAACAACGCGGGTTGTCACGGATTCGTGTTCCTGCGCTTTGAGGAATTCGGTCACCGCAAGCAGCGTGCCATTGCGTTCGAACACCTCGCGCTCATGGGAGAAATAGATGGAAGGCAAGGGGATGTTCTCGCGCTTGATGTACATCCAGATGTCCATCTCGGTGAAGTTCGAGAGCGGGAAGATGCGGAAATGCTCGCCGGGATTCTTGCGGCCATTGAAAAGGTTCCAAAGTTCCGGCCGCTGGTTCTTGGGATCCCATTGCCCGAAGTCGTCGCGGTGCGAAAAGAAACGCTCCTTGGCGCGCGCCTTCTCCTCGTCACGCCGGCCACCACCCAGGCAAGCGTCGTATTGGGATTTCTCGATCGTATCCAGCAGCGTGACCGTCTGCAATTTGTTGCGCGATGCGTTCGGCCCCTTTTCCTCAACAACCCGCCCTGTATCGATCGACTCCTGGACCGATCCGACAACCAGCGTTGCGCGGATGAGATTCACGAAGTCATCGCGGTAGGTCATCGTCTCTTCGAAATTGTGACCCGTGTCGATGTGCACCAGGGGAAACGGCATCCGCGCCGGCCAGAATGCCTTGCGGGCCAGCCACGCCATCACGATTGAGTCCTTGCCGCCGGAAAACAGCAGCGCCGGATTCTCGAACTGGGCTGCGGTTTCCCGCAGGATGAAAATGGCCTCGGCCTCAAGTTGGTCGAGATTGCTCAGTTGATAGTTGGGCATGTACGGTAGATGCTGAAACGCTGAAAAACTGGAATGCTGAAAGGGGAGAGAAACCCGGCGGGGACGGGTGGATAGGAATGAGCGCCTATCGGGTCAAGAGTAAATTACTATTTTAGGCAGAATAGTAATGTTTTGGTCGCCTTAGCTGGCGAGGTTGCTCTTTCCTTTACAAATCAACGATTTGCAAAATCACGGCATCACCATCACCTCGATTTTTCCCTGAATCGCCTCCAGTAACTCGAGGGCCGCGTCTTCCACTGAAAGCGACTCCGTGTCCAAAACCAGGTCCGCGTTTTTCGGCGGCTCGAATGACCCGTCTTTTCCGGTAAAATGAGCGATCTCGCCGCGGGCAGCCTTCGCATACAGGCCTTTCACATCCCTCGCTTCGCAGGCCGTATAGCTGGCTTTCACGTAAACTTCGAACAGATCCCCATCGAGAATGCCACGTGCCAGGTCGCGAAGTTCGCCGCGCGGAGTGATTGCCGACACGATGGTGATGATCCCCTGCGACACAAAAATTTTTGCGGTTTCCGAAATGCGGCGGATGTTTTCAAGGCGGTCCTGATCGGTGAAACCCAGATTGGAATTGAGGCCGGTCCTGAGGTTGTCGCCATCCAGGATGGCGGTTACACGTCCTTGCTGATGAAGCACCCGTTCAACGGCATTGGCGATGGTGGATTTTCCCGAGCCCGACAAACCGCACAGCCAGACGACAACGCCGCGCTGGCCTAACAGGTTTTCCTTATCCTGACGGCTCAGAAAGCGGTGGAACTCTGGATGAAGGTTCATGGGGTAGATGCTGATAGGGTAAATGCTGAAAGGCTGAAAACTGAAATGCTGAAAATAAGATTTAGGGTAGATGCTGAAATGTTGAAAACTGAAATGCTGAAACGAAGAGACGGGAATAACGGTCGGCGCTTTAGCTCATAGGTTTTTTCTAGTGCGGGAAACAATGGTTGTGAAAATCGCGATGATTTCGCCGGCTTCTCGGTGGATAATTGGCAATTCAACATCAACGATATTGCAGTCCTCCGCAAGGAGTTCAAGCCAGAGTTGGGTTTCGTCGGTTTCTTGCAGCAGGCAATCCAGTTTCGAGCAGAATTCAGCATCGGAACGGCCTCGCGAAGCCTCACGTGCATGGGAAGCGACCGAGGTCCCCGCCCGAATCATCTGCTTGGCCAGGATGTCAACTTCCTCCCGATTTCGCGGCAAGCGGATAAACAGCCCGATGCACATCGACGCGAACTTCTTCGTCCGCTCCCGCAATTCAGGACTCAAGCGCATACCAGCCTCTCTTATTTCAGCATTTCAGTTTTCAGCCTTTCAGCATCTACCCCTTCAGTCTCCTTTGCCGATCACGAACACGTCGAAGCCATGGGCCTTGAGCGCGCTCGCGGAAAGAACCGCCCGGCCGTCGAAGACGAATGCGGGCTTGAGCATGAGATCATAAATGCGGGGCAGATCCAGGGAGCGGAATTCATCCCACTCGGTCAGTGTGGCGATCGCGTGCGCTCCATCGGCCGCCTCGTATGGGCTTGCGCAGATTTCCACATTGCTGGCGAGAATTTGTGGCGAGACGCCAGCGCTGGCGAGGTCTTCGCGAAGCGTTTCAGGATCGACCCGCGGATCGTAGATGGCGAGGTGCGCGCGTTCGGCGAGCAGATCGCGGCAAACCTGAATAGCCGCCGATTCGCGGGTGTCGTTGGTGTCCTTTTTGAAAGCGAAACCGAGAATGCCGATCCGCTTGCCGTTGACCGTGTTAAAGAGTGTCCGGACAATCTTTTCGACAAAGCGCGTTTTCTGCCAGTCATTCAGATGCACCACCTGCCGCCAGTATTCCGACACATGCGGGAGGTTGAACGATTCGCAAAGATAGACCAGGTTGAGGATGTCCTTTTGGAAACAGGATCCACCGAAACCCACGGAAGCTTTCAGGAACTTTGATCCGATCCGCGAGTCCATGCCGATCGCGCGCGCGACTTCGTCCACATCCGCGCCGGTGGCTTCGCAGAGGGCGGAGATGGAATTGATCGACGAAATGCGCTGTGCCAAGAATGCGTTGGCGACGAGCTTCGAAAGTTCCGAGGACCAGAGGTTGGTCGTAAGAATCCGATCCCGCGGGATCCAGTTTGCATACACGGAGACCAGGGCTTCCACCGCTGCGGCTCCTTCGACGGTGGACTCGCCGCCGATCAAAATGCGGTCGGGTGCCTCAAGGTCTTCGACGGCAGTGCCCTCCGCCAGGAATTCGGGATTCGACAGGACTTGGAAATTCGCGCCGTGAGGGGAATTCGCCGCCAGGATCGACTTGATGGCGGTTGCGGTTTTCACCGGGATGGTGCTCTTCTCGACGATGATCTTATCGCCCTCCGATACCTCGGCGATGAGGCGGGCGGCGGACTCGATGTAGCGCAAATCGGCCGCGCGCCCCGCGCCGATGCCGTAGGATTTAGTGGGGGTTCCGACCGAAACAAAAATCAAATCAGCGCCTCGAATTGCGGCCCGGATGTCAGTGGTGAAATGCAGGTTCCGGCCGATGGCGGAGGCAACGATTTTGTCCAGGCCCGGCTCATAGACGGGCAGGGTGTCCGAGTTCCATGCGGCGATCCGTGTCTCGTTCATGTCCGCGACGGTCACTCGGATATGGGGACATTTGGCGGCGATCATGGCCATGGTCGGACCTCCGACGTAACCGGCGCCGAGGCAGCAGATGGATTTGATTTGCATGAAAATAGTGGGCTTAACCGTCGGTTTTTGCGTCCCCCATAAAACGGTCGCGGAGGGCATAATAAAGAAAGAGCGAGTTATAAGTAAAGTATCGCCTGAACAAACGGCGGGGCTCCATCGCAAGCCGGTATGCCCACTCGCATCCACAGCTCTGGATCCACGACGGCGCCTGGCGGACCTCGCCCGCATGAAACGCGAAGGCTGCGCCGATCCCGAAATAGACTCCCGGTGGCAGCGCGTCCTTGTGCCGGGCGATCCAGTGTTCCTGCTTGGGACATCCCAAACCGACCCAGATCATGGTCGCCCCCGACGCACGGATCTTTGAGGTGATGATTTCAAATTCATCGGCGGGCCACTCTCCGAAGGGTGGCGAATGGCTGCCCCCGATGCGGATGCCCGGAAAGTCGGCTTCAAATTTGCGGGTCAGGCGGTTTAGCGTTTCCTGTTTGCCGCCTAAAAGAAAGTGGACGTGCGGACTATCGCCCGCAGTTGCCTTGAGCGTTTCGAGCATCAAGGTCGGTCCATAGACACGATCTGTTAGTTTTTCCGCGGGCGGGAGCTGTGCGTTAACCGCCCATACCAGCGGCATTCCGTCGGGACAGATCAAATCGAATCCACGCATCGAATCGCCGAATGCCGGGTCGATCCTTGCGAGCGCCGCGACGTGCGTATTCGCTGCCTCAACCGCGTAGGTTCCACGTCTTTCCAGCGCATGCTCCAGAATCCATTCCACGGCCCCCGCGTAATTCGTTGCGGCAATCGGCAAGCCGATGATGCTGATGCTTCTCATGAAATGTCAGACCTTGCAGAAAGGTTCCACCGGCCGCAGTCCCGGAGTAATGGCGATGGCTTTTTCCCGATCCTCCGCCCGTCCAAACAGATAGAATGCGTAACCGCCATATCCGCCACCGCAGTATTTGCGGGCGATCGAGCCGGGGATTTCCGGCAGAGGATCCATCCCTTCGTCGAGTTGGGTTCCGTGGTAAACGGCGATACCATCCGCCAGCTTGGCGACATCGGCATGGATGGCAGCTTCCCGGGCGATCCGGCCGCTTTGGGCGATCCTGTCGAAATCCCGCGAATTGTCCACGACCCCCGGGGTATCATGGGATCCGCCTGTCCACAGGATGGCGAGTCGTCCTGTTAGAAAATCCCCGTTCTGTTTGAAATCGAGGACCGGCGTTTTTCCCGAGCGCCAGACACAGAGGCCGGTCTCACGAATCACCGCCGGGTCCTGCCAGCCGACTCCGAGATCCACTTCGGAATCCACTCCATCGCGCCCGTTCAGGAGTGCCCACGCGCCACTGCCTCCAAGGCCCGCTTGTTTTTCATAAGGCCACTCGCGCAGGGAAACGAGCGGTGAGATCGCGCAGTTCACGATGAATTCGCCCGGCCGGGAAAAACGCGGCACATCCAGCCAGCCGCCCGCGAAATCCACCCTCAGCGGCGCTTCCGTTGGAGCCTGGACCCAGCGCACGATCGAGCTGGTGGAGACCGGTTCGAAACGCGGCGGGGTTTTCGGCAGCACCGTGTAATGCGCTCCCACCTGCTGGCATAGATCGCGTTTGATCTCTCCGTATTTGTCGTCCTCCGTGACGATGAGGAAATCAGGCCGGATGCGCAGGAAGTCTTCTTCGAAATCGAGGCCATCCTTGTGGCCTTGGGTCACGACGACCTCGTCGATCATCCGCAGGCCCAGCAGCAATGCGCGTTTGTGATCGTCCGGGATCGAGGGTTTCCGGCGCTTGTGGTGCCATAGCACCTCCGCCGACGCGAAGGAAACAATCAGATAGTCCCCGAGAGCTCGCGCTTCTTCAAAAAACTGGAGATGCCCCGCGTGGAGAATGTCGTAGCAGCCGGAAACGAAGACTTTTTTCATCAAGAATTGGATGGCTGGTAATATTTCCTACTCCTTGGACACCGAGACGTGGTGTCCATGTGACTTCAGCAGCGAGTGGCGGCGCGCGACCTCGAGATCCGACGCCACCATCTCGGCGCACATTTCCTCGACGGTGATTTCGGGAACCCATCCAAGCTTTTCCTTCGCCTTGGTCGGATCGCCTAACAACGTTTCAACTTCAGCAGGCCGGAAATAACGCGGATCGATCCGCACAATCACGTCGCCCTTCGATACGGCGGGCGCTGTCGCCGGATCAGCCGAGACGACGGTGGCCGTCTCAGCGATTCCTTCGCCGGAAAACTCGAGTTCGATGCCAGCTTCTTTGGCCGAGAGTTTCACGAACTCGCGGACGGAAATTTGTTTGCCGGTGGCGATGACGAAATCATCGGGCTCTTCCTGCTGCAACATCATCCATTGCATCCGGACATAATCCTTCGCATGGCCCCAGTCGCGCAACGAATCCATGTTGCCGAGGAACAGGCAGCTCTCAAGGCCCTGCGAAATGTTGGCGATCGCCCGCGTGATCTTGCGGGTCACGAATGTCTCACCACGGCGGGGCGACTCATGGTTGAACAGAATGCCGTTGCAGGCATACATCCCATACGCCTCGCGGTAATTCACGGTAATCCAGTAAGCATACATCTTGGCAACCGCATACGGCGAACGGGGATGGAATGGCGTTGTTTCCTTCTGGGGGATTTCCTGCACCAAGCCATAAAGCTCGGAAGTGGAAGCCTGGTAAAAACGCGTCTTCTTCTCGAGACCCAGAAAGCGGATCGCCTCCAGCAAACGCAAGGTTCCAAGCGCATCGACATCGGCCGTGTATTCGGGCGATTCGAAGGACACCGCGACATGGGATTGGGCGCCGAGGTTGTAGACTTCGTCCGGCTGGGTCTCGCTGATGATGCGCGTGAGGTTGGATGAATCTGTTAGATCGCCGTAATGCAGGCGGAACCGCGAGTTCTCCACCTGCGGATCTTCATAGATATGATCGATCCGCTGGGTGTTGAACAACGAGGCGCGGCGTTTGATGCCATGGACTTCGTAGCCTTTCTCGAGAAGGAACTCGGCGAGATAGGATCCGTCCTGTCCGGTGATGCCGGTGATGAGGGCGCGTTTCATGGGAAAGGTTAAGAGTTAAACGTTAGAAGTTATTGGTAAGATTCAAAGGCGGGCGACGCCGGTCTGGATCGACCCGAGGAAATCCTGGTAGGCGGCGGCCAGACCTTGTTCGAAGTCGATCTTCGGAGACCAGCCGCATTTTTGGATGGTCGAAATATCCAGCAGCTTGCGCGGCGTGCCGTCCGGCTTGGTCGGATCGGTGAGAATCTTGCCCGTAAAGCCCGTGGTTTTCGCGACGAGCGAGGCAAGTTCGAAAATGGTGATGT
>JANMJQ010000281.1:0-2554 GCA_031371445.1 Akkermansiaceae bacterium | reverse complement strand
CCCCGATCATAGCCTGTGACAGTAATCATGTTGTTGAGCTCATTGATCACATAGACGTGCTTGCCATTGGGGGAAAATGTCAGATGCCTGGGCCCGGCGCCCGGAGCCGTCCCAAATGGCGGAAGGGGTTCACCCAGTTTTGAGGTCTTGGCGTCGAAAGGATATACGAACACTTTGTCGAGACCGAGATCCGGCATCAGCAACCGCTCGTTCTCCGGATCGAAATAAACACCATGGGCATGCGGCCCCTTCTGCCGTTGCGGGTTTGGTCCGGAACCCGTGTTCGCGATGTGTGAGGCGGTTTCGCCGGGCACGCCCTTCTCATCGAGTCGGATGGTGGAAAAGGTGCCATCACCGTAATTCGCCACCGCCACGGTCCGGCCGCTTGCGTCGACGGCAACATGGCAGGCGCCTTTACCGCTGGCGGAAGACTCGCCCAGGAATTTCAACGCGCCTTTTTCACCGATCTCAAATGCCGCCACCGAGTCGGCGCCATCCGGGAAAGGATTGGTTGGCTGGCCGCAGGCATAAATGATCGGCTTGGTGGGATGCTGCGCGAGAAAGCCGGGGTTCTTATACTCTGCCGCGAGGCTTGGTTCGCTGAGTTTTCCTGTCGCGGGATCGAAGTCCGCAAAGTAGATGCCCTTGCTCTCTGATTTCCCTCCGGTGTTGGTGCCGATGAAAATGGGGATGGCATGGAGCGAAGCTGTTAGAAAAACGAATGACAGGAGGGTTTTGCGGATCATGACAGTTATGTTCAGAGGTTGAAACCGAAGTAGCTTTTGGCGTTTTCATAACACACGCCGCGGATCAGGGCTGCAAGCGTATCGAAATCATCCGGCAACTCGCCGCGATCCGCTTCGCTGCCGATGAGGTTGCAGAGAATCCGGCGGAAATACTCATGCCGCGGGAATGAGAGGAAAGAGCGCGAGTCGGTGAGCATGCCCACGAAGCGCGACAACAAGCCGGCCGCGGAAAGGGCGTCGAGTTGCAGTTCCATTCCGTTCTTTTGGTCAAGGAACCACCAGCCGGAGCCAAATTGGATTTTTCCCGCAACCGTGCCGTCCTGAAACACTCCGGTGAGCGTTGCAATCAGATAATTGTCCCGGGGGTTGAGGTTATAGATGACCGTCTTCGGCAGCGTTCCTCCGCTTGCCAATGTGTCAAGATAAGTCATCAGCGCGGCACCCTGATGATGGTCGCCAATCGTATCATAGCCCGTGTCCGGCCCCAATGAGGCGGCCATCCGCGAATTCACATTTCGTGAAGCTCCGAGATGAAGCTGCTTGGTCCACCCCTTCGCCGCGTCCAACTGGCCGAAGTAAACCATCAGATAGAATGAGAACTTTTCCTTATCCTCGGCCGAAACCGCTTTGCGGGCGCGCGCGCGATTGAAAATCATCGCGGCCTCTTCATCCGTGCAATGAATCGCCGGCAGGCGCTCCAAGCCATGATCGGACAAACGGCCACCGGCGGCATGGAAATCATCATGCCGCTTTTGCAAGGCCGCCAGCAGGTCTGACAAGTGAACGATGCCGATATCGGACACCGACTCCAGGCGGTCGAGCCACGGCTCTAACAGATCTGGGCGGTCCACGAGGAATGCCTTGTCGGGGCGGAAGGTTGGCACCACAAGGGTCTCCAAACCCGAGGCGGCGATCGCCTCATGGTCTTCCAGCGAATCGGCCGGATCGTCGGTGGTCCCAACCACGCGCACGTCGAATTTTTTCAACAAGCTCTGTGCCGAAAACGCCGGGTCCGCGAGCTTGGCGTTGGCGCTTTCCCAAATCTCATCCGCAGTTTCCGCCGACAGCAACGTCTCGATACCGAAATACCGGCGCAGTTCGAGATGCGCCCAGTGATGCATCGGGTTGCGCAAGGTGAACGGCACGGTTTCCGCCCATGCCTGGAATTTTTCGCGCGGTGTGGAGTCGCCGGTGATGAGGTCCTCGTCGATGCCGTTGGTCCGCATCAAGCGCCACTTGTAATGGTCGCCTCCAAGCCAGATTTCGGAAAGGTCGTTCCAGCGCTTGTCAGTTGCAATCTCGCGGGGCGAGAGGTGGCAATGGTAATCGATGATCGGCTGATCCTTGGCAACCTCATGAAACAAACGCCGGGCAGTCGCGGAATGGAGAAGGAAATCGTTGTCGAGATAGGCCATTGCAAAAGCATCTCACTGTCTCAGCGGGCTGCTTCCAAGGGCAAAGTTTTCCCCTCTTCAAAGTGGCTGGCGCATCCTGCCCCAGCCCGTTGCCGGAGCGTCTCGCTCCCGGCCATATTTCCTCACGGGTCCGCCAGCGACACCCAGTTCCCCAGGATGACTTCCTCAGAGGGGTCGATACAGGAAACGATCCACACGTCTCCATCCTCGACCCAGAAGATGGCATCCTGCTCCCATTGCCGTCCAAACCCGAGGGCCGTGGACTTTTCGCAAACCACCCCGAAGCCGGCCTCGTGATGCGGTGAATCAGGATCAAACCCGGTCACCGGAAAAATGCGATGCCCGCACTCCGCCAGTTGGCTCCTGAACGCCTCGGTTCGTGCCGCGTTTTCA
>JANMJQ010000276.1:0-16972 GCA_031371445.1 Akkermansiaceae bacterium | reverse complement strand
TACATCGCCACGTAACTTAAGCCGCCGGTTCCATCTGCGATCAATGGATCAGCCAGCTTGATTCCTGTATCCGCAGTCACCATTTCCATGATCTTCGGATTCGATTCCCGCTCGGGGAAAATTGCGGCGACGTGTTTGCTTTTCAGCTTCTCAATCACAGCAGCCAGCTCCTTGGGAGCCGGGGTTTGTTCATGGTTCAAGCCCTCCACCGGCAAGGCTTCGAAGCCGTAGTCCCGGCAAAAATAACCAAACGCCGCGTGTGTGGTGGCAAGTTCGCGATGGTCGCGCGGCACCTTTGAAATTTCACGGCGCACCCATTGTTCCAGCTCATCCAATTCCTGCCGATACCTCGCGGCGTTTTGACGGAATGAATCGGCATCATCCGGATCGGCCGCGATCAAGACATCGGCCACCACATTTGTCGCACGCCGATAGAGCTCGATCGAATGCCACCAATGGGGATCCGCCGCCGCATGACCGCCGGCTGCTCCTGTTAGAGGCGGCAGACTCGCACCGATTTCGATGACCTTCGCGTGGTCGGCGACGATGCCTTTCAAAACCGGCAGATATCCTTCCAATCCCATTCCGGCCACCAGATAGATCGTCGCCCCGCCGGCACGTTTCAAATTTTCAGGCCGCGGTTCGAAATGATGGGGATCTTCATTAGGCCCGATCAACTCCACGACATCAGCATGTTCCCCCGCAACATTCCTCGCCAAATCCGCCAACAACGGATGCAGCGCCGCAATCTTCAACTCCTGGGCGGGCAGTGGCGCGACCGCGAGGAATGAAAGGAGCAGCCAGTGAGTCACTCCCGACCCTTCAAATGCGGTCTTCAAAATGCAAGACTATTGCATTAGGGTGCTTTCTTCATGGACTCACCGTCATTCCGTCCGTCCTGATTTTCCGGTCACCATGAAATCGCTTCCCTTTTATCCGAAAAAGGAATACTTTCCGGTATGGCCGATAGCTATACGATCAAGACGGCGCAGCAGAGGTTTTCCTCTGTGGTGCAGGAAGCGGGTGATCATCCGGTGACCATCACCAAGCAAGGGAAGGCCGTGGCCGTCTTGATCTCGATCGAACGCATGGAAGCAATTGCGGAAACGATGGAAATTCTCGCTGACCCGAAAGCAATGAAAGCGATTCGGGAACATCGTGCGGGAAAAGGGGTTTATCACGACGTTTCCATCCTGGATTCGATATGATTCATGTCCGCGTTCGGGATGAAGTTTTGGCCTATCTGCGGAAGCTTCCACCGCAACCGCGGCACGCGTTGCGTTTGGCGATCAAAGGTTTGTCAGAAGAACGCGGCGACATCAAACCACTGAGTGAGGAACTTGAAGGGTTTCTCCGCCTGCGTGTTGGATCACACCGCGTAATTTTCGAATACGAGATGGTTGGGAAAAAGCGATTGATCACCTGTGTCTTCGCCGGACCGAGAAAATGGATCTACGAAGTCTTCCAGAGCCGACTGAGCGAGTAGGCATGGATAGGCCGCGGCGCGTCAGCACTGAAGACCAGCGCTCCCGGGTAACTCCTGCGGTCGCAAACCCCCGCTACACGAAATCAACCCTTGATTTCCAGCAGCATCTGCGGGTTGTTCGGGAACTTCTTTTGGAAGAACAACAAGCGTTCCATCGCTTCCGCGGGGCGGTGTCCTGAAAGGCCTCTGCGGATGAGATGGATCTTATGCAACATGTGATCCGCCAAAAGCAGTTCTTCGCGGCGGGTGCCGGATTTGAAAATATCCACGGCCGGATAGATGTAGTTTTCCGCGATTTTGCGGTCGAGGACGAGCTCCATGTTGCCGGTGCCCTTGAACTCCATGTAGATGGCTTCGTCGGCACGTGAGTTGGTTTGAATCAGGGCGGTTGCCATGATGGTCAGCGATCCTCCACCACGGGTGTTGCGCGCGGCGGCGAAGAGACGACGCGGCACTTCGAGCGCGCCGATTGTAATACCTCCCGAGCCGGTGCCACGGCCACGGTTGTTCATGTTGCCGTTATAGGCGCGCGCAAGGCGGGTGATGGAATCCATGATCAGGAACACATCTTTGCCGGCCTCGACCAAGCGCTTGGCCCGCTCGATCGCCAGCTCGGCAATGCGTGTGTGATTGCGGGCCTGTTCGTCGTTGGAGCTTGCATAGATTTCCGCACCGGGAAGGGCGCGGCGGAATTCGGTGACTTCTTCCGGACGTTCATCGACGAGCACCACCATCAGATGAATTGCTTCATCGTATTTCTCGCGGATCGCTTCCGCCATGTGGAGCAGCAGGGTGGTTTTACCGGAGCGGGGAGGTGATACAATCAGTCCGCGCTGGCCGCGGCCGACGGGTGCCATGATATCGACAACGCGTGTGGTATAACGGTCGGGCGTGGTTTCGAAACTGATTCGCCTGGTGGGATTGATTGCTTTCAACTCATCGAAGTGCGGCAGCTTCGCCGCTTCCTCGGGCGTCATGTCGTTGATCTTGGTGATCTCGACCAGTTGCGGTCCGCGCGGACCATCCTGATAGAGTCCATGAATCCATTGGCCGACTCGCAGGCTGTATTTCCTGATGGATTCGGGGGTGACGAAAATATCATCACGCGCCTGTTCGAAATTTTTGCCGGGGATGCGCAGGAAACCAAAACCTTTCGGCGCAAGTTCGAGCATGCCATCGGCTTCGATCTTCGGACCATTCAATGGCATGGCGCGGCGATCTTCCTGATCGTAAGGAGCCTGGGGACCACTGGGGCCATGCGGACCATTGGAGCCTTGCGGGCCATGCGGACCACCGGGGCCTTGCGGCCGTTGGCGTTCGCCGTGAGGCTGGAAGCCGGATTTGTCCTGAAAGCGTTCGTTCTTGCGGCGCTTGCGTTTTTCGCGGCGGCGCTTGCTGCGGCTTTCACCCGGCCGGAAATTTCCCTCGCCCTGACCTTGCTGACCTTGGCCTTGTGGGCCCTGCCCATCGCGCGGCGGACGTTCGCGATATTCTTGTTCTCCCTGAGGAGCCGGACCGTTGTCGCGATCTTCGCGTGCTGCGGGTGGCTGGGGACGTTCTTGGGATTCACTTGGCTCACGTGAAACCACCGGACCACCACCAGGCACGCGACCGAAACGGCGCTGTGATTCAGGATTGTCCTGCACAGCGCTGGGTTCGGACGGGCGAGGTTCTGTCTCGGCGGCAATTTTCTTCGCACGCGGGGCGCGGGTGTGTGGAGCATCGAAAGGAAATTCCGGAGAAGAGTCGCTGCGGGACGCAACGGGCATGACCTGCGGAGGTGACTCTGTAGCTACGTCGGACGACTCGCTTTTGGCAGCCACCTTTTTTGCGGCTGTCTTTCTAACAGCCGTTTTTTTGGCAGCGGTTTTGGCAGCGGTTTTGGCAGCGGCTTTTTTTGCGGCCCTCTTGCGTGCGGGTGCTGCGTTGTCGCCGATGTCTGATGGCGGCGGGGATTCCTCGTTGGTGGGGTTGTTCATCCGAAAGCTGTTTTGGAAAATGTTATAAAAAGGGATCAGGCCCCAAGTTGTTCGAGGATTTCATCCGCCACCTCGAAGTTGGTGAAGACGTTGAGGGTGTCCGGATAGTCGTCGAGAAGGTCGTAAAGTTTCAGCACCTGGCGCGCGACAGCCACATCGCTGACAACGCTCGGTGTTTGCGGGATCGACACCAGTTTTTCCGAAACCGGCTTCAGTCCCGCGCCGCGCAGCGTGTTGGCGACCGTGCCCAGTTCGTTGGCGGCTGTTAGAATGACATGCTCGTCGGCGTCGCTCTGGACATCGTCCGCACCGGCTTCGATCGCCGCGTCCATGATCTTGTCCTCGGGCAGTTCGGAGGCCGGGATCCGGATTTCGCCCCTGCGGTCGAACTGATAGGCGACGCTGCCCGGAGTAGCCACGCTGCCCCCA
Source organism: Akkermansiaceae bacterium (assembly GCA_031371445.1). Taxonomy (GTDB): domain Bacteria; phylum Verrucomicrobiota; class Verrucomicrobiia; order Verrucomicrobiales; family Akkermansiaceae; genus Luteolibacter. Next base: position 13,078 of record JANMJQ010000276.1, on the reverse strand, counting down.
TTGCGGGAGAAAATCGTGCGCACGTCCTGGGCGGCGCGGTTGATGTTGTCGGTGGCCATTTCGATGATGAACGCGATGCCTGCCGGACCGTAGCCTTCGTAGGAAATGGCCTGGATCATCTCGCCGCCGAGTTCGCCGGTGCCTTTTTTGATGGCGCGGTCGATGTTGTCCTTGGGCATGGAGACGGCTTTGGCATTGTCGATGGCGGTCCGGAGACGTGCGTTGCCAGATGGATCGCCACCACCGGCACGGGCTGCGAGAGCGATTTCATGAGCGCACTTGCTGAAGACCCTGCCCTTGATGGCATCGACCCTGGCTTTGATGTGTTTGACCTTGGACCACTTGTTGTGACCGGCCATGAGAACTGTGGGAAATGGGGATTGGGATGGAGAGTCCGGAAGCGAACGGCGGGCACTTGCACCCACGGCGGCGGAACGGATCTGGAAAAAACGGACCCGCGGAGTGACCGGCTCGAATCGCTTGCTGGAAGCTTCCAAGGCCCGGGAACGGGCGGGTGGGCGTAAACCCTAAGGTGTGTTGGGAAATCGGAGGAGAGCACCGCTCCCTCGTTCCAACGGCCAAAAGATGAGGCAGGCACCCCCGTTTGGCAACGAAATTCTCATCGCCAAAAGGGGCTGATTTTGCCGATTGCCCAAAGGCCCCGTCCTTGTCAGAATTCCGCCATGAAATCGTGCCGTCCATTCTTGTTTGCGACTCTCGCTTCCTTGGCGATCCCGCTGATGGCGCAGGAGGAAGATGCAGTCACGCCGCCAAATCCTCCGGCAAAAGAGGCTGCTGCGCCAACCGCGGAAGATGAAAAGGACGCGCCCAAGGGTGCCATCCCCAAGGACCTCATCGATGACGAGCAACATCTCCGCGAAGAGCTGGCGGTCAATGAATTCACCGCGCCTTCGATTTCGAAAATGTTCGATACCTTGCAAGATCTGATGCCTCTGCCAATTGCCGAGGTGAACCGGAAGATGCCGGACCGCATGCCCTTGGACCGCGCGGATGTGGCGATCGAAATCGGATTTCTGATCGCCGATGGATTCCTGATCGTGCAGGCCGAGCAACTTGATCGCGTTGAAGGCTTGGCCAAAGATCTAACCCGTTATGGCAAATCCATTGGTGCCGGTGAGCGTGTGCAAGGGCATTCCGCGGCCCTGTTGGATGCCGCGAAAAAGAAGAATGTGCCGGGGTTGAAAAAGGAACTGACCGCAACCCAGCGCGATGTCGAAGCGGAGTTGGTCAGCTTGCGCGATGCCGATTTGGCCCACTTGATTTCGCTGGGCGGATGGATCCGCGCGCTGGAAGTTGCGAGCGTTGCAGTGGACAACCAGTGGGGAGTTGACCGCGCGCGCAAGGTGATGCGTGAGGACATCGCCGACTACTATACAGAGTCAGTGGGCGGTTTGGAGCCGAAGATTTCCGAGCGGGCGAATTATCGTGCGATGCGCGACGAGCTTTCCACCTTGCGTACGGCAATGGTGCTGGGTGAAGGCGTTGATCCGAAGCCGGAGCAGATGAAGGACATCCGCAAGCACGCGGCGAAGCTGGTTGAACTTGCGTTGACGCGGCAGCAATGAGCCTGCGTCCGGATCAGCGCGTCGCCGTGCTGGGGCTCGGGATCATCGGCTCGCGCGCGGTTGCCAATCTCGTGGTTTCGGGTTTGAAGGTCGCCTGCTGGAACCGCAGCCCGAAAGGATTCGCGAATGAAACAGCGAGTCCCGAAGATGCTGTCAAAGGCGTCGCGGTGATTTCGGTTTACCTCAAGGATTCGCCCTCGGTTCGATCGGTGTTCGGGCGCATTGAAGCTTGTTTGGAAGACGGACAAATCATCTTGAACCATGCCACGCTCGATTTGGAAACCACACGCTGGCTTCACGATCTGTGCACAAAACGCGGTTGCCGTTTTCTCGATGCACCTTTCACCGGCAGCAAGGTGGCTGCTGAAAAAGGTGAATTGTTTTATTATATCGGCGGGAGTTCGGAACTGCTTGAAGAGGTTCGCGAATTTCTGGGTGTGACGAGCCGCGCGCTCTTGTTCTGTGGTGACGTTGGTGCGGCGACCGTGGTCAAGCTTGCGACGAATCTGATTTCCGCATGCACGGTGCAGGCTCTTGCGGAAGCCCTCGGGATCGTCACCAGCCAGGGAATTTCAGCCGGCATTTTTGCAAGCGCGGTGGCCGAAAATGCCAGCGCCTCCGTTCTAACAGCCATGAAATTGCCAAGCATGGTTGCCGGCGATTACGAGCCGCATTTTTCGATGTCGAACATGGCCAAAGACAGCCGCTACATGGTTGCCCTGGCGGAGTCCGCGGGCTTGCAGGTGCCCGCCATTGCGGCGGTTTCGGAGCGGATGGAAAGCCTGGCGAACGAGGGTCTCGGTGACTTGGATTACTCCGCCGTGGCACAACCTTATTTGCAAAACCCGTGAGCATCGTTCGCCGAGTCGACATGGGAAAGCCGGCGCTGCTGGAATTCCGAGGCCCTGATGCAGTCCGCTATCTCAACGGGCAGATCACACAGGATGTCAGGCGCGTGGTTGGTGGAAAAATTTCACTGCCTTCCTGTGTCACTGATGCCAAGGGGAAATTGCAGTTCCGCATCACCATCACCGAAGCGGCGGAAGGCGTGTTATGGGTGGCCTGCCATCCTGACACTGCGGAGGCATTGCAAGCGCGTTTGACCCGTTATCTGATCGCGGACGACGTCGAAGTTGCTGATCTAACAGGCACTCTCTCGCTCCAGCATTTCACCGGCCCGATGCCCGATCCTCCGCCAGGCGTGATCGCCCGCGCGTCGAATCGTTTTGGAATCGCCGGCACCGATTGGTGGCTGCCCGCCGACCGCGATGTATCAACGGAGATCGCTTTGTTAAATGGCGACGAGCTTGAGCATCTCCGCATTGTGAACGGCATTCCAGCCTGGGGCCGGGAACTGAAGGAAGGGATGCTGCCACAGGAAGCTTCGTTGGAGGCCACGGATCTTTGCTATGACAAAGGCTGCTACATCGGCCAGGAGGTGATTTCACGAATCAAGTTCGCCGGCAAGGTGAACCGCCGGCTCGTGATTTTGCGGAGCGATTCGCCTTTCCCCCCGGCGCCATGCCCGCTTTGTGATGCCCAGGGTGGCAATGCGGGGGAAATCACCAGCGTCTCTCCTACCGACGACGCGGGCGCAATTGCTCTCGGTTTCGTGAAACGGGGTGTCGAAGACGTGGTTTTTAGAGCCGGGGATGGCGCACTGGTTTCTGTTAGATCTGCCTGAAGTCGTTTGACCCTTGCGACGGGCCGAAATATCGGGATTCTTGCAGGGAATGCTTTTGGACCGCATATTCATCGCTTCGGGCATGGCCAACGTCTCGCCGGTGTTCGCGCTGCTGACGCTGGTCCTCGTGCTCGCGGTGCTGGTTTCACTGGTTCTCGTGAAATTCCAGCAAAGCCTGTTGGTCGGCTACTTGCTGAGCGGCATGCTCATCGGCAACTCGGGCCTGCTCGGCTTTACCGGCCTCGACAAGGGCGATCCGGTCATCACCAACTTCGCGGAAATCGGCGTGATCCTGCTGATGTTCACGCTCGGCATCGAATTTTCGCTCAGCGAGTTCAAACACCTCTGGCGCACGGCTCTCGTCGGCGGCGGCTTGCAGGTCGGGATCACCGCGGGAATCGTCGGCTTGCTTGCAGTGGCGGTGGGCTTTCCGTCCGCGGACGCGATCGTGCTCGGTGTCGCGGTTGCCTTGAGTTCGACGGCGGTGTCGATGATGTCGTTTCAAGACCTCGGGCAGCAGAATAATCCAGGCGCGCGCGCAAGCCTCGGCATCGCTTTGTTCCAGGACATTCTGGTAATCGTGTTCTTCCTCGTGATGCCGGCCTTGTATGGCCAGGGCGAGGGTGCCGTCGCTGGCCAGATCGGTTGGGCGCTTTGCAAGGGCGCGTTGTTTCTAACAGGTGCCTGGTTGCTCGGCCGCTTCGGACTCACGCCGTTGCTGCATGCCGTCGCCCGCACCCGCAGCCGCGAGTTGTTCACGCTGACGGTCATCGGTCTCTGCGCGGGAGTGGCCTTCGCCGGTGGCGCGATGGATCTCTCCCTGGCGCTCGGTGCTTTCGCCGCTGGCTTGGTTGTCAGCGAATCCATTTACAGCCACCGCATTCTAACAGATATCCTGCCGTTCAAGGATTTGTTCCTCGCGATCTTTTTCATCTCGGTCGGTCTTTTGATCGACCTCTCTGTGATCGCGACGGATTGGCAGCGCATTCTGTTAGGCAGCGCGCTGATTCTGCTGATCAAGAGTGTGATCGTTTTCATCGTTTTGAAATGGATCAAGCTGCCCGGCCGTCCCGCCTTGCTGGCTGCCGCAAGTCTTGCGAGCACGGGGGAATTTTCGCTGGTCCTGATCGGCAAGGCTGGCGGCTACCGGCCATTTGGTTCCGATACCGAACAAATGCTGCTGCTCTGTACGGCGGTCACGATGGCCTTCGTTCCCTCGCTGATGCGTGCCGCCGGACCCTTTGGAAGATGGTTGGAACGGAAGCGGATCCTGGGCTTGCACAACTTGCCGCCGGAAGCGATGACGCCGGTGAAAGCGATCAAACAGATCAAAGATCACGCGATCATTTGCGGCTATGGTCCGGTTGGAAAATCCCTCAACGCCGCCCTCAAGCGCTGCGGTGTGCACACGCTCGTCATGGAGCTGAATTCCGACACCGTCCGCGCGCTAAAAAAAGAAGGGCAGCCGGTGCTCTTCGCCGACTCGACCCATTCGGAAGCGCTCGACCTGGCCGGCATCGAACGGGCGCGCCTCGTGGCATTTACCTTTCCCTCAGTGACATCCACTTGCATCGCCGTGCCCCTGGTGAGAGAGCGCAACAGCGGCATCTTCATTTTCGGCCGCGCCAAATATCAGGACGATGTTGTCCGCCTCCGCGAACTCGGCGTGCAGGTCATCCACGACGAACGTGAAAGCGCCGTGGCCATGGTCCGCGCCGCGATTTCATCTTACCAACGCGTCGATATCGATCCCGAGGAAATTGTCCTCGATTCGATGGATGAGGCGTGACTGCCGCGATGCGCCCGCTATCTACGGGCGTGGCCTTGCTCCTGGCGATCGAATCCTCCTGCGATGAAACCGCAGTTGCGCTGATTCGCGGCGAGAAGGGACAGCGGGCGGAAATCCTTGCGTCGGAAATATCATCGCAGATCGACCTTCACCGCGAACACGGCGGCGTGGTTCCCGAGCTTGCATCGAGGAACCATCTGCTGCATTTGCGAAGCTTGGTCGATGCTGCGCTCGACGAAGCGAAGGTCGGCATCGGTGACATCGATGCTTTCGCAGCCACCAACGGACCCGGGCTCGCTTCGTCGTTGCTCATTGGCAGCACCGCCGCGAAAGGCATGGCCTGCGCCCGCGGCAGGCCCTTTCTGGCGATCAATCATCTCGAAGGGCATTTGCTATCGCCATTTTTGGATCGCAGTGAAGTGCCTCCACATGTTGCGTTGATTGTATCGGGCGGTCACACCCTTCTGTTAGATGTCAAAGCCGCGGGGCAATACCGCAAGCTCGGTGGCACCCGCGACGATGCGGCGGGCGAGGCTTTCGACAAGGTTGGTAAGATGCTTGGCCTGTCATATCCCGGTGGACCGGCCATTGAAGCGGCTGCCCGTGCAGGCAACCCAACGGCTTTCGATTTTCCGCGCTCAATGCTGCGTGAACCGCACCTGGATTTTTCATTCTCGGGCATGAAGACCGCGGTGCTCTATACCTTGCAGCGCTTGCATGAACCTTTGCCCGTCGCGGATTTGGCTGCCTCCTTCCAACAAGCGGTGATCGAAATTCTGGTGGGTAAAACCCTTCGCGCCGCCCAGGAAGCCCACTGTGAAGAAATCGCGATTTCCGGCGGTGTCAGCCTCAACCTAGCTCTCCGCGCGGCGTTTCATGATGCCGCCACCACCGCCGGGCTAAAGATTTCCTTTGCGGCGCAAGGATTGTGCACGGACAACGCGGCCATGATCGCGTTCGCGGGTTTGCTGCGGCACCTCGCCGGCGAACACTCCGCGCTGGACGGAGACATTCACCCGAATTTACCGCTGGTGTGACAGCGCGGGTTGTGAGCGAAATCGGAGGCCGATGAAATACAAAATGCTGGCCTTCGATTTCGACGGCACCATCGCCGACACGCTTGGCGAGACGCGGCTCATTTTCAATCAGATCGCGCCCGAGTATGGCATCCGCCAGGTGGAAGCCGAAGAGCTCAACCATTTGCGTCATCTATCGCTCAAGGAATTGCTCATCCATTTGAAGATCCCCAAGCGCCGGGTGCCGGTTTTGATCGCGCGAGGCACATCGTTGATGCGTGGCAACATCACCCGCCTGCAATTGATCGATGGCATGCGCAACGTCCTGCTCGAGCTCCGCCCGCATGTCCGCAGTTTTGGTATCCTGACATCGAACGCGACTTCCAACGTCGATCTCTTCCTGCGCGCCCATGGCCTCCGTGAACAATTCGATTTCATTTCATCCACCTCGAAGCTGACCGGCAAAGCCAAGCATCTCAAAGCCATCCGCAAAACATTCTCGTTGCGACCCGAGGAAATGCTCTACATTGGCGACGAATTGCGGGACGTGAAAGCCTCGCAAAAAGCCGGAATCCCGGTTGCCGCGGTGTCCTGGGGCTTCAATTCCCACGAAGCTCTCGCCGCCTCGAAGCCCACCCACCTCTTCGACAAGCCGTCGGATTTCCTCAGCCTCATCGACGGAGGGGCGTGATGCCGCGGAGTTGACAGCGAGCGGCCTGCACGGCCAACCTCCCGCTGTGGCGGACGAAAAACCAACGATAGCGGACGAGGGCGAGGATCAGGTCGATTTGGCCACCATCGAGCCGGACACGGGCTTGCCAAAGCAGGTAAGCACCTCGGTTGCGGTGATGGCGTTTATCGTCATCGCCTTGTTGTCGGCCTTGGTTGCGTTGACGATTCGCAAAGGTACTTTCCGGACGTCCGCTCCGAGTGTCTCCCAGACTGAGGCGCAATTGCGGGCAAACGATTTGAGGAACCAAGTCAACGTCCTTCGTGCTGCCCAAAATCTGCCACCGATCGAGGAGGAGGTTCATACGGAATCGCTGGAGGAAATTGCCAGGCGTGTGAAGAAGGATGCGGACCTGCTCGTTACCACTTCCTCGGCTTATCAAAAATTGCTCGATGAAAAAATCGCTGCACTTGCCACCCGCAACGAAGAGTATCTGGAGTCGGAAAAAATTCGCGATGGACTTGCAACCGAGTTGTCGCGATCAAAAAAAGAGCTTCAACTAGCCATGGTCGGCGGATCGGAAGCAACGATCCTGAAGCGGGATCTTGAGGATGTGAAAAAGGAGCTCATGTCCACGCGTGCCGAACTTGATGCGGCCAGTGAGAAGATCAAGGAGCTCTCCGCAAATCCGGATGCGGATGATTATGCGGAATTGAAACGCCGCTACGACGAGGCAGTTCGGGCAAAGGAATTTTTCGAAGCGCGTGTCAAGCAACTGGAAGGCGATTTGACGAAGGCAAAACTTTTTGCCAGTTCGGAAAACGAACTTCTGCCCGCTGCCGTCGAGTTGTTCCGCAGCCTGCGGAAGTTGGAAGGCAAGCCCGACTCGGAAATCGCAACTGCCTACAGCAGCCTTGGCGCACAACTCGGCGCGAATGTTTTGAAAACACTCAGCTTCGCCACTGGTGCCAGTACTATCAATCCCGCTGATGAAGATGCGATCCGCAAACTAGCCACGGATATCCCCGACGGAGATTTGATATTGGTCATCGGTTACGCGTCTGAAACCGGCAACGTCGATAGCAACCACAGCCTCTCCTCCGACCGTGCGACGGCAGCCGCGGAGTTTATTTCCTCGATCAAGCGCCCCGGGCAATTGACACAGGCTGTCTATCTCGGGCAGACGGATCGTTTCAGCAGCCAAGTTCCGGAGCGCAACCAGATCGTGGAAATCTGGCAGATCCGCAAGAAGTAACGTGGGGGCGATCACTGGTCGCCCCGAATTCATCCCGGAGAATCCAGCTATTCGGGGAGACCGGTGATCTCCCCTACGGGCCTCTCACCGCCACAGTTCGAAAGCATGCGCCGCAAATCCCGCGCCGAATGCCGTCAGCCACAATCGCTTATCGTTCGCATTCTCCATTGCAAGCCGCCGCTCCAGGGCGAATAACACCGAAGGGCTGCTCATGTTGCCATGGTCACGCAGCACCTTGCGCGTTTCTGTTAGATCGAAGGGCAGCACCGCTTCCAAGGCTTCGACGACATCGCGGCCACCGGAGTGGGCGAGCACTTGGTCGGGTTCACCGGCGCGTTTCGCATAAAGGTCCTTAACCGCCGCGGCGGCGAGTCCGGGGACTGCCTTGTGAAGCTGGTTTTTCAGTTTTCCTTCCGAATTCACGAAGCGGATTTTCTCCCGTTCAGCCGGACGATGGGTCGTGGTAAAATGCCCGGCCTGCCAATCGCCACCACTGCCGGCACCGGTCCAGATGGCAGCCGCAGCTCCGTCGCCGAAAAGGCAGAGGCTGATCAACACGCCCGAATCGTCATCCGCATAATACGCCGCCGAACAGATTTCCACCGCCACTGTGGCCACCACTGCGTTGGGATTGGCGGCGAGAAATCCATGGGCCGCGCGCAGGGTGGGGATCGCCGCCCCGCAGCCGAGGCCGACGAGGTCCGCGAGATAAACATCATCGCGCATACCCATTTGCTCCGCGACGTGACTGCTCACTCCCGGGCATAAATAACCGGTGCAGGTGCATAGAAACAACGCGTCCACATCGGCGGCGACATGGCCGGACTTCTTTAAAGCCTTCTGCAGTGCCAGCCCCGCAAGTGAGGGTGCCACGCGTTCGAAATGGTGGTTCAGTTCTTCCGCGCTTTTGACAAAGGCCTCTTCGATGCGGTCCAGCGCGATGTGGCGGCGTTCGATCCCCGAGTTGCCCTGGGTCAGGATTTTTTCCACCAATGCCGCGGACCGTGGTTTGATCGATTCGAGCAATCCGCTGCCGCGCATGGCTTCCCAACACTCGGGTTGCGAATACGACCTTGGCGGTACGGCGGTGGCGATGGAGCGGAGAAACATGGAATCTAACGGACGAGGGCCAGCATTGGCTTGAAGGGCAGGACACGCGCCGAGGCCAGGCTTTGCAAGAGCGATCTGCCGCCTGGCTCTAACAGAAATGGATGAAGGATGCCCGCCGCCGCGAGTCGGCGCGCGAATTTTTTCCGCAACGCCGTCCGCACCACGTTGGCCGCGCTTTCCCAAGTCCGGCTGCCGTTTGAATAGTCGAGCAACGGCTCAACAGCGCAGGCCGCCGCCTGAAAGGCCATCGCCATGCCATTCCCCGTGAATGGCGGAATCATGCTCTCCGCGTCACCAATCGCCAACAAGCCGGGGATCGAGGCTTGCCGGCCCAGCGAAAATCCCGCGGTTGCCGAATGCGAGCCTGCACGCCATTCACAATTCTTGAGCGTGGCACTGAGCTGACAATGACCGCCCTTTTCCAAATAAGCTGTTAGAAGTTGTGCTGGCTGTGCGCGGATCGATGGATCGCTTCGGAAGAGGCCGCAGAGGTTGGTCCAGCCATCTTCAACTTGGACTAGACCCGCATAGCCATTGTTGCCCGCGTGCATTTCGAGATCGGCCTGCGTTGTCAGACCTTTCACATGCGCCTTGAGCCCCAGCCATTTCCCAGGGGATGGCCGTCTTCCCGCGGCCCATACGAGGCCTTCGCGCGGTTCGGCTGTTGCCCGCTGGTTTACCAGGATGCCGCCGAGCGATTCGAATTGCCGTTTGATTCGCTCATCCAGCAGATACCGCGAAATTCCGATGGCGGGTTCCGGCAACTCGCCGCGATAAACCAAGCGGCCAGCTTGATACCATGCCAGCGAAGAAGGTCGGCGTGCATCATCGAACAAATGCCCAATGCCGAGTTCATCCAGAGTTTCCTGTGACACGCCTGAAATAAACTCACCGCATACCCGGTGGCGCGGGTAAGAACTTGCTTCCAAAATTGTGACCGGAACCCCGCGCAAGCGCAGCGCCGTGCCGAGCGACAAGCCGGCCAACCCTCCGCCCGCAATGGTGATTTCACGCTTCAATGACGCCAAGCTACCACGCGCCGCGAGCCGCGCCATGTGGAACTTTCGCGGATTTTCCATTCATCGAGTCCCAACAAGCGTGGAATCTCCCCCTTCGAAAATCCCGCGTCGATGCTCACATGCATGTCATGCCGGGTGACGTGGTTGATGAAGGGGTGCATCAAACCGCCAAGCACATGCGGCAAGCGCGCGCGATCCGGTTCGTTGATCAACAGCACTTGGAATTTTTTCATCCACCGTCCGAGCTTCAACAATGCCTCGGCCTCAAAATGATGCAGGAACAAATTTGCAATCAAAATGCCGCCCGATCGTGGACTTTGGTCAAATAGATCGCCGCGATGCCAGGTGATTCGGGATGGTAAATCAGAGGGCGGGGGAGCGAGGTCGTAGGCCGAAATTTCAACAACGGGAAAGCGTGTGGCCAGCTTTCGACACAGCCCGCCATCGCCCGCGCCGATCTCGACGATTCCCTGGCGGGTTGCTTCAGGGAATTTCAGAACCTCGCGGCAAACCCAGCGCTCGTTGCCCATCAGGAAATTGATACGCCGCAAGTCACGGCGGCTGCGCACTGCTGCGGGATCGTCCTGGGGCAGGTGATCGAGCAGTTCGGGGATGATCGTTCGGGGAGACATGGAAGAGTTCACCGCAAAGCCGCAAAGCCGCGGAGGTCGCAAAGGGTCGCGAAGGATGGGGGATTGTCGAGATTTGTGAGGGTGAGGAGGGTGTAACTTCGGTCCACCCCTTGGCGCGTTCCGCGCGAGTCGACCGAAGTTCGACTCTCCTCAACGTGCTATCTTCTTCACACCTCCGCCGCGGACATTTATCATAAGCCCATGCCGCAGCCGCCGCGCCGACCATTTCCACCCCGCAAGGGTCCGGGGGATCGCGCGCCGGCAAAATCTAACAGCGATGTCGGCTGGGATGCGGTGGCGGCGTGGTATGATAAACTCGTTGGTGAAGCGGGCTCGGATTATCATCGCAATGTCATCCTGCCCGCCGCGCTGAAAATGCTGGACGCCAGGCCCGGCGAGTCGGTGATCGATGTTTGCTGCGGGCAAGGGGTTTTGGCCAAGCCCTTGTTGGATGCGAAGGTGGCGAAGTATGTGGGCGTCGATGCGAGCCGCCGCTTGATCGAATCGGCGAGGTCGCGCTACGGATCCGACCCGCGGGTTTCGTTCCTCATCGCCGATGCCTGCGCTTCCGGATCCTGGGCCGATGACAGCCATGACGCCGCGACCTGCATCATGGCCGTGCATGACGTGCCGGACATCAAACCGCTTTTTTTCAACATTGCGAAATCGCTCAAACCGGGTGGACGGGCGGTCGTTGTTTTCATGCATCCTTGTTTCAGGATTCCGAAAAAGTCGCACTGGGGTTGGGATGCGGATCAGAAAATCCAGTATCGCCGCCTCGACTCGTACGCGACGCCGCTTGAGATCGAGATTGCCACGCATCCGGGTAAAGGCACCGGGGAGCACACCAGTTTTCGTCATCGTCCCTTGGCGGATGTTCTAACAGCTTTGGGCGAGTCAGGCTTGGGAGTGACGGCTTGCGACGAGCTTTGCAGCCACCGCCGGTCGCAGGGGACCGGGCCCTTCAGTAAGGCCGAACACCGCGCGGCGGAGGAATTCCCCTTGTTTCTTGCCCTGACAGCGAGGAAATACGCCGGCTAAACATCGAAAATCGGATTGCCGGAAGCTGTGTCATGCCTTGAAATCATGACATGCGCCACGATCCAATTCCGCCTGCCCTTTTTGTCCGCAACCGGGAGAAGTTGCGCGCGCTGCTCAAGCCAAAGAGCATCGTCATTGTCCTCGCCAACGACATCTATCCAACCAACGCGGATGGCACGATGTCATTCACGCAGAACAGCGACCTGTATTATCTGACAGGAGTGGGCCAGGAGCACAGCGCCCTTGTGCTGATGCCGGATGCAGTGGACCCGAAGGAACGCGAAATCTTGTTCGTCACCGAAACCAGTGAGCTGATCTCGATTTGGGAAGGTGAGAAATTGACGAAGGAACAAGCACTCGCGGCGACCGGGATCGAGCGGGTCGAGTGGGCTCAATCGTTCGAAGGATTTCTGCATCGGATGATTCCGCAGGTGGATCACATTTACCTGACCACCAACGAGCATCTCCGCGCGAGCGTGGTTGTGGAAACCCGCAATGCACGCTTCATCAAGGATTGCCAGGCGCGGTATCCATTGCACCGCTACGAACGGCTCGCACCGCTGATGCACCGCTTGCGGATCATCAAGGAGGCCGAGGAATTGAAGATCATGCAGCACGCCTGCGATATCACCGAGGCCGGTTTCCGGCGGCTGCTGGGATTCATCAAGCCCGGCGTCGGCGAGTGGGAGATCGAGGCGGAACTGCTGCACGAGTTTGTCCGCCGGAAGTCGAAGGGCTTTGCCTATGGACCCATCATCGGCAGCGGCAAGAACGCCTGCGTGCTTCATTACGTGGAGAACAACCAGGTTTGTCAGGATGGCGAAATGGTGCTGATGGATGTGGCTGCCGAGTATGCCGGTTGGGCTTCCGATCTAACAAGGACAGTGCCGGTCAACGGACGCTTCACCAAACGCCAGCGCGACGTTTATAACTCGGTGCTCCGGGTTCTCCGCGGTGCCAACGATATCCTGCGCCCCGGCAACACGCCGATGGAATATCAGAAGCAGGTGATTGAGTTGATGGAACGTGAGTTAGTCCACCTCGGCCTCTTCACCGCCGCCGAAGCGCGCAAACAGGGACCGGACAAGGCTTTGGTGAAAAAGTATTTCATGCACGGAACCTCTCACCATCTCGGTCTGGACGTGCACGACGTCTCCCCCCCGAACGAACCTTTCACGGAGGGCATGGTTTTCACCATCGAGCCCGGCATTTACATCCGCGAGGAAGGCCTGGGTGTGCGGCTTGAGAATGATGTCTTGCTCGGGAAAAAGAAGAA